>NZ_JBIWJF010000004.1:0-434646 GCF_044764985.1 Kitasatospora sp. NPDC093550 | reverse complement strand
ACCCGTGAACGTCTCCACCCACACCGGCTCAGCCCGCAGCACCCCACCCATACAGCAGAAATGCCCTGTCTCCGCCCTTCTGCAACAAGCTTTAGGGCCTCCCCGAAGCGCTCCGGGCGCCGGCCGCCCACTCCGGCCGGCACCGCCCCCGGCCGCCCACTCCGGCCGGCGTCCCCGGCAGCGCGCCCCGGCGCCCCGCCCCGGCCGGTCGACGAAGCCGGGCCCCGGTCAGTGCACGGTGACCTGGATGCTCTCGGAGACGTCGCACCGGTCCCCGGCGGTGCCGTCGATCAGCAGGCCGCGGGTAAGGGCGGACTCGACGTCGTAGCCGGTGGTCAGTTCGGAGTCGGGGAGGAAGTCGGTCAGGTCGGCAGCTCCGCGCCGTAGGGTCGGTTGATCTTCGCGTCGCCGGTGAGTCCGCCCGTGTCGATGTGGTGGTGGATGAACTGGTCCTCGGTCACCCACACGGACTGGCCCCACGGGTTGTAGACCTGCAGCCGGTCGCCGTCCCGGGCCACGATCACCATCTGGTGGTAGCCGCCCTTGCCGGCCTCGTCGAAGGCGCAGAACGGCACCGGCTTGCCCTCGTCCAGGGCCTTCTCGATCCGGGTGACGGCCGCGCGCCGGTCGTCGTCGGTGTTCAGGTTGACGTACTCGTAGGTCGAGCCGGTGGCCTTCCCGAGGTTCTGGTTGGCGAGGAAGGTGCCGCCCCTCGGGCCGATCCCGCCGGCGTCGGGCTGGACGGTGTACCCCACCGAGTCGGGCATCGGCTGCTCTCCCCCAAGGAGCTCCATGGCTCGCCGTGATCGGACGGGCACGCGGTCGACGAGCCTAGACGTCACCGGGGGAGGGCCGGTTCCGTGGTCGCGCCCGCGCCGTCCGGGCGGTGCGGTGCGGGGTGTCGGCGCGCCGCGGTCCTGAATACCCCGTACGGGTATAGCGTGACCGGCGCTCAGCGGACTCCCACAGCACGGCGCGCCCGGCCCGGCGCCCACGGGAAGGCGGACCCCCATGCACGCGATCCTGCACGCCCTGTCCATCGCCGGATCGATGACCTGGGAGATCACCTGGGCCCTGATCCTCGGCTTCCTGCTCTCCGCCGTGGTCCAGGCCGTCGTCCCCAGGTCCACCGTGGTCCGGCGTCTCGGCGACGACCGCCCGCGCACCCTCGCCGTCGCCTCCGCGCTCGGCGCGGCCTCCTCCTCCTGCTCGTACGCGGCCGTCGCCCTGGCCCGCTCGCTGTTCCGCAAGGGCGCGGACTTCACCGCCGCGATGGCCTTCGAGATCGCCTCGACCAACCTGGTGGTCGAACTCGGCGTCATCCTGGCCCTGTTGCTCGGCTGGCAGTTCACCGCGGCCGAGTTCGTCGGCGGGCCGGTGATGATCCTGCTGCTCGCGGTGCTCTTCCGGCGGCTGCTGCGCGACCGCCTGCTGCGGGAGGCCCGCGAGCAGGCCGAGCGCGGCCGGGCCGGCTCGATGGAGGGGCACGCGGCGATGGACATGTCCGTGGCCGGGGAAGGGTCCTTCGCCCGCCGGCTGCTGTCCGGTCGGGGCGTCACCGCCGTCTCCCACGTCTTCGTGATGGAGTGGGCCGCGATCCTCCGGGACCTCGTCCTCGGCCTGCTCATCGCCGGCGCCATCGCCGCCTGGGTGCCCGATTCCTTCTGGCAGGCCTTCTTCTTCGCCGGTCATCCGCTCGCCGGCAAGCTCTGGGGCCCGCTGGTCGGCCCGCTGGTGGCGATCGCGTCCTTCGTCTGCTCGATCGGCAACGTGCCGCTCGCGGCGGTGCTGTGGAAGGGCGGCATCAGCTTCGGCGGCGTGATCGCGTTCATCTTCGCGGACCTGCTGATCCTGCCGATCCTGAACATCTACCGGAAGTACTACGGCGCCCGGATGGCCCTCTTCCTCCTCGGCACCTTCTACACCGCGATGGTCCTCGCCGGGTACGTCGTCGAGCTCGTCTTCGGCGGCCTCGGCCTGGTCCCCGACTCCCGCGAGGCCGAGATCCCGATGTCGGGCGTCGAGTGGAACTACACCACCTGGCTCAACATCGCCTTCCTCCTGCTCGCCGCCGCCCTCCTGCTCCGCTTCCTCCGCACCGGCGGCGCCACCATGCTCCGCGCCATGGGCGGCCCCCCGCCCCGCCCCACCGACGCCCACCCCACCCACCCCCACCCCTGAGGCCACCCGTCGTCGCGCATCCCGCTCGACATCCGAGCCACTGTGGATGTCATGACTGCGGCCTACGAGGACGTGCCCTTCAGCGAACTGCTGCACCACCCCGCCGCGACCGCGCGCAGACTGGACACCGTGCGCGCGCTGAGACTCCGACGGCGCGACGCGGGGGACCTCGCCCTGATGCGCGTCGACCAGATGGAACGCGATGCCGCCGTGGTGGACTTCACCGCCCGGCTGCTCGCGGGACTGGTCCGGACCGGAAACGTCGACGCCCTGCGTCAGGCGCTGCCCGAAGCCCTGCCGTGGAGCACCTTCCTGCCGGACGAGGACGTCGACGCCTTGATCGCCGAGCTGGTCGACACGGCACGCGGCGCGGTGGCACTGGACAACCTGACCCCGATCGCCCTCCTGCTCACCCAGTGGAAGCACAGCGCCGAGGTCTACGCGGACCCCGCGCTGTACGCCGTCCTCACCCGGGAGCCCGAGGGCGACCTCGGCCCCGCCCCCCTCCCCGAGGCGGCCGAGTGAGCCCGAAGCGCGGAGACCGGGCCGCGCCACCGCCGACCGGTGCGGAGTACGACCTTCGGTTCGCCAACTCCGAAGCGGCGGAAGGCTGGGAACAGCTGGGCCGCCAGGCGGCCGGCGATCTGCGTCGCGCGTTCGAGCGGATCCGTGCCGAACCTCGGGCCTTCGACAACCCGGCCCGGCAGCACCGGCTCAAGGGCAGCCTCGGCACCGCCGCCTTCAAGGGGCAAGCCCTGGAACGCCGGCAGTACGAGGTCACGGGTGGGGGCCGCATCTGGTACCTGCTCGACGACGCCAACCGCACCGCGTGGATCACCTACGCCGGTACCGGCCACCCGAAGGGCACGGACTGACCCGTCCCGGGCGCCGGCGGGCACGTCGTCGTCGGCCGGGGTGGGGTCAGTGCTGGTGGGTGGGGGGTTCTTCGGTCGGCTGGGCGTGGGTGGCCGGGGTGGCCGGGGTGGCCGGGGTGGTCGGGGTCGTCAGGGTGAAGGCGGCGGTGCGGACCGTGTCCTGGTGCTTGAAGTCCAGGAAGAGGCGGTAACTGCCGGTGCTCGGGGCGGTGGTGGTGAAGCCGATCTCCGGGCCGGGGGTGGTGGTGTCCGGGTGGACGTGGAGGTAGGCGAGGTCGCCGGCGCGCAGAGCGACCAGGTGGCCGTACGCGCCGAGGTAGGGCTGGAGGTCGGTGACCGGCTTGCCGTCCTTGCTGACGCTCAGGGTGAGCGGGCCGCTGCGGCCGGGGGTGAGGTCTCCGGCGAGGGTGACGGTGTAGCCGTCGACGGTGACGCTCCGTCCGGTCTCCGGCAGCGGGGCCGGGCGCAGCTCGCCGGCGGCGTGCAGGTCGGCGCCGAGGGTGAGGCCCTCGGTGGCGCCGGCCGGGGTGAAGTCGGCGAAGACCCGGTACTCCCCGGCGGCGGGTAGGGCGGTCGGGGCGCTCCAGGTGCCGTCGGCGGCCAGGGTCGGGTGCAGGTGCTGGAAGGTGGACAGGTCGCGCGGGGCGACGATCAGGTGCAGGTCCTTGTCGTGCTGCTGCCGGTAGGCGGTGACCGGCGTGCCGTCCCTGCCGAGGACGCGGAAGCGCAGGTCGGTGGGCGAGCCGGCGGTGACGAAGGGGTTCTCGACGCTCAGCGTGTAGCCGCGTTCGGAGACCTGCAGCCCGCCGGGCAGGTGCTCGCCCGCCGCGGCTGAGGAGTCCGGTCCGTCGTGGCCGGCCTGCCCGGCGGGCTTCCCGGTGTCGTGCCCCGGGTGGCCGGTGGTGGCGGGCCTGGGGGCGGGGTCGCCGCCGGTGGCGTTGCCGACGCCGAGGGCGAGGCCGAAGGCGGCGGCGAGGCCGGCGGTGAAGGCGGTGATGCGCAGCGCGGTGTTCACGGCGGGGTTCTCCTCGGGCGTGCGGGGGAGTGGGACGCCCATGAGTGAATACCCCATGGGGGTATCGAGTCAAGCGTCGGGCCGGGTGTCCGGGCCGAGCGGCCCGCCGTGTCGAGGGATACCTGCCCCGGGTATCGCCAGGGCTTGCCGGACATACCCCGCGGGGGTATAAAGGACCTCGGTGCGGGCCGATACCCCGGATGGGTAGGACGTGGGGTCGGCCGGTGAACGCACCGCAGACCGCACACCGCGCGAACGACTGTCCCGAGGAGCGACGATGACGACGCAGGCACCCGCCTCAGCGGAGGTGGAACTCTCGATCGGCGGAATGACGTGCGCCTCGTGCGCGGCCCGGATCGAGAAGAAGCTCAACCGGATGGACGGGGTCACCGCCAGCGTCAACTACGCCACCGAGAAGGCGAAGGTCTCCTTCGGCGGCGACGTCGAGGTGGCCGACCTGATCGCCACCGTCGAGGCGACCGGCTACACCGCCGTGCTTCCCCGGCCCCCGGCGGCCGAGGGTCCGGCCGGCGCGGGGGCCGAGCCGGCCGACGAACTGGCCCCGCTACGTGCCCGGTTGTTCACCGCGGTGGCGCTGGCCGTGCCGGTGGTCGCGATGGCGATGGTGCCCGCGCTGCAGTTCGACAACTGGCAGTGGCTGTCGCTGACCCTGGCCGCCCCGGTGGTCACCTACGCCGCCTGGCCGTTCCACCGGGCCGCCTTCACCAACGCCCGGCACGGCGCCGCGACGATGGACACCCTGGTCTCGCTCGGTACGGGCGCCGCGTTCCTGTGGTCGCTGTGGGCGCTGTTCTTCGGCGACGCCGGGATGGCCGGCATGCGGCACGGCTTCGAGTTCACCATCGCCCGCAGCGACGGCGCCTCCAATATCTATCTGGAGGCCGCGGCCGGCGTCACCGCCTTCATCCTGGCCGGACGCTACTTCGAGGCCCGTTCCAAGCGCACCGCCGGCGCCGCGCTCAAGGCGCTGCTGGAACTGGGCGCCAAGGACGTGACGGTGCTGCGCGGCACGGCCGAGGTGCGCATCCCGATCGCCGATCTCGCCGTCGGTGACCGCTTCGTGGTCCGCCCGGGCGAGAAGGTCGCCACCGACGGCGTGGTGGTCGAGGGCGCCTCGGCGGTGGACGCCTCGATGCTGACCGGTGAGTCCGTCCCGGTCGAGGTCGGGGTCGGCGACAGTGTCACCGGCGCGACCGTCAACGCGGGCGGCCGGCTGGTGGTCGAGGCGACCCGGGTCGGCGCGGACACCCAGCTGTCCCGGATGGCCAAGCTGGTCGAGGAGGCGCAGAACGGCAAGGCCGCCGCCCAGCGCCTCGCCGACCGGATCTCCGCGGTCTTCGTGCCGATCGTGATCACCCTCGCGGTGGCCACCCTCGGGTACTGGCTGGGCACCGGCGAGGGCTGGACCGCCGCCTTCACGGCCGCCGTGGCCGTCCTGATCATCGCCTGCCCGTGTGCCCTGGGCCTGGCCACCCCGACCGCGCTGCTGGTCGGTACCGGCCGGGGCGCCCAGCTGGGCGTGCTGATCAAGGGCCCGGAGGTGCTGGAGTCCACCCGCAAGGTGGACACCATCGTGCTGGACAAGACGGGCACCGTCACCACCGGCCGGATGACGCTGCTCGCCGTCCACACCACCGCCACCACCACCGAGGCCGAGGTGCTGCGCCTGGCCGGGGCCCTGGAGCACGCCTCCGAGCACCCGATCGCCCGGGCGATCGCCGACGCCGCCGCCAAGGCCGGCGAACTGCCCGCCGTCGAGGGCTTCGAGAACGTCCCGGGCCTGGGCGTCCAGGGCGTGGTGGACGGCCACGCGGTGGTGGCCGGCCGCGAGGCGCTGCTCGACGAGTGGTCGCAGTACCTGCCGGAGGGCCTGGCCGAGGCCAAGCGCACCGCCGAGGCCGCAGGCCGTACGGCGATCGCGGTCGGCTGGGACGGCGAGGCCCGGGCCGTCCTGGAGGTCGCCGACGCGGTCAAGCCGACCAGCGCCGCGGCGATCGCCGAGCTGCGGGCGCTGGGCCTGACCCCGGTGCTGCTGACCGGGGACAACCGGGCGGTCGCCGAGGCCGTGGCGGCCGAGGTCGGCATCGCGCCGGAGCACGTGATCGCCGAGGTCATGCCGCAGGACAAGGTCGACACCGTCAAGCGGCTGCAGGCCGAGGGCAGGGTCGTGGCGATGGTCGGCGACGGCGTCAACGACGCCGCCGCGCTGGCCCAGGCCGACCTGGGCCTGGCGATGGGCACCGGCACCGACGCCGCGATCGAGGCCGGCGACCTCACCCTGGTCCGCGGCGACCTGCTGGCCGCGGCGGACGCCATCCGGCTCTCCCGCAAGACCCTCGGCACCATCAAGAGCAACCTGTTCTGGGCCTTCGGCTACAACGTCGCCGCCCTGCCGCTGGCCGCGGCGGGGATGCTCAACCCGATGATCGCGGGGGCGGCCATGGCCTTCTCCTCGGTCTTCGTGGTCGGCAACAGCCTCCGGCTGCGCCGCTTCCGCTGAGGCCCTGAGGCGCGGGAGCTGCTGAACCGCCGAGGCGCAAGGACGCGGAGACGCGGAGGCACCGAGGAGCCTGACCACCCTCCTCCGCCGGGCCGAGGCCCCGGGACCCCGATCGGGGTCCCGGGGCCTCGGCGTTCCCGCGTCCCGGCCCGAGCGACCCGCCCCGCCCCCGCCCGGGTCAGTCCTCCGGCAGCTCCACCGCCTGCCAGCGGTACGCCGCGTCCTCCTGCCAGACCTGCAGCTCGCCCTCCACCACCGCGGCCAGGCAGAGCCGCCAGTCGTCGCCCATCGTGAGCGCGACCCGGGTGGCCGGGCGCAGCGTGGGCCGCCACCAGCGCGGGCGGCGGGAGGTGCCGCCGGCCGGCAGTCGCAGCCGTACGCCGCCCGCGCCGGCCAGGGCGATGGTCGGGCCGCCGCGGTGGCCGGCCATGGCGATGCCGAGGGAGGGTTCGCCGTCGCCGATCTCGGTGCCGGGCCCGGTGGCGCCGAGGGTGTGCAGTTGGACGGAGCCGTCCTGGCGCAGCGTGGCGGCCTGCGGTCCGGCGGAGGTGCGGGCCAGTGCCCCGGCGCGCGCCGGGCCGGCCGGGCCGAGTGGGGCGGGCGGCTGGGCGGTGCCGGGCCGCCAGCTCAGCACCCGTCCGCCGTGCTCGACCAGGAGCAGCCAGCAGCCGGGGCGTTCCTCGACGGCCGCGAGCACCCGGTCGGCGGGGCAGCCGGCCAGTTCGTGGCCGGTCAGGGTGAGGCCGGGCGCCCAGCGGTAGGAGCGCAGCGCGCCGCCGACGGCCGTCCAGACCGTCATCTCCCCGCCCGGACCGACCGCCCCGGCCAGCCCGTTGACCCCGCGGGCGGCCTCCCACCAGCCGGCCGCCGTGCCGACCCAGAGGGTGTTGCCGCGGTCCTCGGCACAGACCACCAGCTCGCCCTGGCGCCCGGCCCACCCGGCCGTCAACTCCCGGACGGCTCCAGGCCCCTGGCCGGACGGCAGATGGTGTCCGGTGCGGCCGGGGCCGGTCAGCGCGGTGCCGTCGGCGCCGCCGGTGACCACCAGCGGGCGCCCGGAGCGGTCGGGCAGCACGGCCAGGCCCGCGGTGCGGGCCACCGGCCGGTGGGCGCGCAGCAGTTCGCGGCCCCGGCCGACCCAGGGGCCGAGCGGGGCGGGGCGGCGCTCCGGGTCGCGGGCCAGCGGCTCGCACGCCCAGCGCGCCACCTCCTCGCCGTACCCGGCCGCGAGCAGCTCGGCGCGGGCCTGTTCGGCGGCGAGCCGGTGGTCGAGCCGGCCGTGGTCGGGCAGCAGGAGGGTACGGGCGAGGGTGCCGACCGCGAAGAGGTCCTTGGCGGTGGTGGGGAAACCGCCGACCTGCTCGGCCTCGGGCGGGACGTGCCCGGGGGTGAACACCGCGACGGTCAGGGTGTGGTCGAGCGGGGCGAGGAAGGTCAGGTCGATCAGCTTGACCTGACCCTGGCCGTCCACCAGGACGTTGGCGGGGGAGATGTCGCGGTGCACCCAGCGCTTGCGGTGCAGCTCGTCGACGATCCGGCAGAGCCGGGCCAGCACCTCGGCCACCGCCGCCGGACCGCCGCGCTGGGTGCGGGCCCAGGTGTGCAGCGGCACGCCCTCGACCCAGGGCGAGATCTGGTAGCCGAGCAGCCCGCCGGAGGGCACCGCGCCGGGCCGGTGCGGGGAGGGGCCGAGCAGGAAGCTGGGCACCACCAGGTCGGTGACGCCCAGTCGGTGCGCGTTGTGCGAGACGTCGTCCCAGCGGCCGAGCCAGCGCCGCACCTCGGACGGGTCGCGCTCCAGCATGATCTTCGCGGCGACCAGTTCCTTGCGTCCGTTGTGGCCGGTCCGGACCGCCCGCCAGACCTCGGCCTCGCCGCCCCGGTGGTGGAACTCCAGGAGTTCGTACTGCTCGGGGTCGAACTCCGGCCCGAACCGGAGCCCGGGCACCCAACGCGACTCGGACACACGACCCCCGACACTAGGAACCGCTCGACGTTACTGACTGCTCGGTCACCGGCCGCCCGATGCTCCGGACGCCCCGGACGCCTTCGGCGCCTCCGGTGAACCGCTGGTGGTGCGCTTGTTCATGTCCTGCTCGTGCGTCGCCCAGGATAGTGCTCTTTCCTGTTCGTCTGTCCGATCGAGGGCCTATTCTGATGGCGCCCGAGCAACATCACGACACGACGTCAACTCATGATCGTTCGAACTGCGTTGATCATGGAGCAGACGACATCCTGACACAGGGGGACGGTGCATGGCGCTGCTAGCGGTGCTGCTGATCGTGGTGGCACTGGCCGGTGCGGCCGCCGTCGTACTGGCGCGCCGCCGACGGACCCTGGACGCCGAGGCGGTGGCGAAGGCGCTGGCCGCGGCCGCCGAACAGCTCACCGCGGGCAAGGCCGCCCAGGCCCGCCGCCGCTACGCCCGCCTGGCGAAACGACTCGCCGCCGGGCCCGCCGAACTGGGCCCGCAGCGCGGCCTCGCGCTGCTCGGCCAGGCCGAGGCCACCATCCCCACCGGCGACCAGCAGGCCACCCTCGCCCTGCACCGCGAGGCCTTCCCGCTGCTCGCCGACCCGGCCGGCCAGCTGCCCCGGTGGAGCCTGCGCCGCCTCGCCGAGGAGCGGATGCAGACGCCGGACGGCGACCTCGGACCGCTGCTCGCCTTCCTCCGGGCCACCGCCGCCGGCGCCGAACCCGGCGAGGAGGCCCAGGCCGCCGCCCGCGCCCTGGACTGGCTGCAGCGCCGCTGCCGTGAAGGCACCGCCGAGCAGCGCGAGGACGCCACCGTCCGCGCCCTCGCGGCCCTGCCCGGCCGCGACTGGCCGGTGCTCGCCCGCGCCGCCCTGCTGCAGGAGACCGGCCGGGCCGCAGAGGCCGAGACGCTGGTCGCCGACTCCGTCCGCGGCGGCAGCGGCGAGCTCTACTTCCGCTGGGGCGTCCAGTACTACAGCCGGCACCAGGACGGGCCCGCCGTCGCCGCCTTCGAGGAGGCGCTGCAGCTCGGCCCCGGCGAGCCCTCCCCCTGGGGGCGCGGCCCCGCGCTGCGCACCGACTGCCTGCTCTTCATGGGCCTGGCCAAACAGCGGTACGGCAACACCGACGGCGCCTGGCGCGACCTCGCGGCCGCCACCGCGGAGAGCCCGACCGACCCCCGCCCCCGTTACGCCCTCGGCCGGCTCGCCCTGCTGCTCGGCGCCGACGACCAGGCGCGGGAGCAGTTCACCGCCGCCCTGAGCGTCCAACCCTCCTACGCCCCCGCCCGGTTCGGCCTCGCCCTGGTGCACGAACGGGCCGAGCGGCACGCCGAGGCCGCCGCCGACTACCGGGCCGGCCTCGACCAGGCCCCCGACTGGCGCCCCGCCAAGGTCCGGCTCGGCGCCGCCCTGCTCGCCGCCGGCCGGACCGCCGAGGCCGAGCCGCTGCTGCGCGCCGAGTCCGACACCGAACCGGGCAGCCGCTGGACCGGCATCGCCGCCTTCCACCACGGCCTCGCCCTCGCCCGCACCGACGACCCGGCCGGCGCCCTCGCCCGCTGGGAACAGCTGGAGGACGAGGAGCTGAACGACCGCCGGGCGCTGGCCCGCGACCGGCTCGCCCGCACCCGGCTGGCCGCCGACCCGGTCGCCGCCCGCGAACTCTGGCAGCGGGCCGTCGCCGAACACCCCGACGCCCCCGGCTACCGCGCCGCGCTGCGCGAGGCCGCCCTGCGCGAGGCCGCCCACCTGCTGGTCACCGGCCGCGACCGCCCCGAGGCGCGGGAGCGCGCCACCGCCGCGCTCGCCCTCGCCGACACCCTGCCCGGCGCCCTCAGCCACCGCCAGGCCCGGCTGCGCGCCGCCCTCGCCCTGGCCGAGGGCACCCCCGAGCCGGTCGGCACCCTGCTGGACGCCGGAAGCGGCCTGCGCGACCGCTACCACCTGGCCGCCGTCGCCCTGCTCGCGGGCCGTCCGGCCCAGACGATCGCCCTGCTCGGCCCGCCCGACCCGGCCGGCGACCCGTCGACCGCCCGGCTGCGCGCCCTGCTCGCCGAACGGGCCGGCAACTGGGCCGCCGCGCTGGACTGGTACCGCCACTTCCTGACCGCGGGCCCGGCGCCCACCGCGGCGCCGTCCGCCGACGTGTCCCCGGCCGCGCGCGCCGCCGGCGACTGCGCGGCCTGCGACCGGCCCGCCACGGCCGCCTGCGGCGGCTGCGGCCGCGAGGCCTGCGCCGACCACCTGTACGCCCCCGACGGCGCCGCCTCGCCGCGCTGCGTCCGCTGCGCCGGTCCCGCGCTGCGCGCCGTGCTGGACTGCGCCCGCCGGGCCGGCACGCCCGAGCAGGCCGAACCCGTCCTGGCGGGCTGGGCGGCGGCCCTCGGGGACAGCGCCGCCGCCGCACCCGTCCGGCTCGACCTCGCCCTGCTGCGCGCCGAACTCGGCCGCCACGACGAGGCGCTGGCCGAGCTCCCGGCGGACGCCACCGCCGTCCGCGCCGCCGTCCTGGTCCGCCGGGCCGGCGCCGCCCTCGCCGACGGCCGACCCGGACGTGCCGCCGGCGACCTGCGGCAGGCCCTGCTCCTGGCCCCCGGCCACACGCGGGCCGCCGACACCCTCGTGCTGCTCGCCGAGCACGAGGCGCACCAGCACGCCGCCGAGGGCCGCCACCGCGAGGCCTGGGAGGGCTACCGCGACCTGCTGCTCAAGGACCCGGCGCACCCCCGGCTGCTGCACGCCCTCGGCCTGGCCGGCTACCGGCTGGCGACCGCGTCCGGGGCGGCAGAGCCAGGGACGGCCGCTCCCGCGACCGACCTTGACGACGTGTGGGCCTGGACGCTCGGCTGCCTGGTCGCCGCCCTGCACCAGCCCGACCTGTGGGCCGAGTCCGCCCGGATCACCGGCCGCACCCCGGACCCGCAGCGGCTCGCCGCCGCCCGTACCGGGCTCATCGACCGCCTCCGGGACGACCTGCGCGCCCTCGACCGGGCCGCCGGCCGCAGCGGCGACGAGGTCTCCGCCTGGACACTGCGCCTCGGCATGGAGGCCCACAGCGCCGACGCCTTCGCCCAGGAGGACATCCGGATATCCCTGCCCGGCCGCCCCGCCCGCCGTCTCACGGTCGGCCCCACGCTCGACCGGCTGCTCCGCGCCGAGCCCGGACTCGCCGCCTGGGCCGAGGCCTTCCAGCAGGCCGTCGGCGCCTGGCGACGCGGCACCGCCGGCCCCGACGCCCCGCCGGTCACCCGGGCACTCAGCCTGTTCGGGCCGCTCGGCGCCCAGCACTACCTGCAGCTGCAGGGCCGTCAGGCCGCCGCCGTCGCGGCGCTCGACGCGGTGGCCGAGGAGGAGCGCGGCGAGGCCTGGCAGGCGCTGCTCGGCACCTCCCTGATCAGCCAGGCCCGCGAGCACCACCGCAACCAGGACTGGCGCGAGGCCCTGGACTGCCTCACCCGCGCCCGGGCCGTCCCCGGCACCGCCCTGCCCGCCGACGCCGCCAGGATCGCCGCCGAGTCCGGCGTCCGGGCGGCCCGCGCCCTGCTCAAGAGCACCGTGGACGACCAGTCGGGGGCGGCCGAGCTGCTGGAGAAGGCCTACGCCCTCGCCCCGGACGACCCCGAGGTGCGCGGAGACCTGGGCGCCACCTACGCCCAGTGGGCCCGCAAGATCAACAACGAGGACAAGGACTACCCCCGCGCCCTCGAACTGCTGCGCAAGAGCCTGGACCTCGTCCCCGGCGACCCGACCGCCCGGCACTTCCTGGAGGCCGCCCTCGGCAACCGGGCCGGCCAGCTCAGCCGCCCCGAGGCCACCGACGCGGAGCTGGAGGAGGCCGCCGACGCCTGGCGGGCGCTGATCGAGCTCAACCCCGACCCGGACAACCGGCTCGGCCTCGCCTTCGTCCTGCGCCACCTCGCCCGCTCCGCCGCCTTCGCCGACGACCGCGTCCGCGCGGTGCGGCGGATGACCGAGGCGCTGGACGCCGACCCGGAGTGGGACGGCGACGCCGAGCGCGAGGCCCCGCGGCGGGTGGCGGTGATGCTCGCCAACCACGTGGTGGACAACCTGGCGGACAAGCCGTTCACCGTCCAGGCCGCCATGCTGCAGAAGGCCAAGTCCTACGACGACTCGACCGACATCCGCCGTCTGATGGTCAGCGTGTGGCGCGGCGAGGCCATCGGCCACTACGAGGCCCGCCGCTACGTGGACGCGATCCGGCTGCTGGAGGAGGCGCTCGGGCTGTCCCGCACCCCGGAGGACGTCGGCAAACTGCACCGCGAACTCGGCATCGTCTACGGCTCGTACGCCGTCCAGCGGGCCAACGCCCGCCAGCTCCGGGAGGCGCGTGAGCTGGCCCGGAAGGCCGTCGAGCACAGTCCGGACGACACGGAGCTGCGCGCGATGCAGCGGCGGATCAACTCGCTCTACTAGGGCCTGTCTCTTGGATTTCGCCGCAGGCCCGGCAAGGGTCCAGGAGACAGGCCCCATCCCCGACTCGTGGCAACCGCACGGCAGTTGCCGTCGTCCTAGTCCGTGCGCGCCACGGCCCGCCCGCCCTTCCGCCCGCTCCTCGGTCCCCGCCGCCACCGTCACCCCGCCACCGTCGCCCCGCCACCGTCGCCCCGCCGTGAGGAGAGAGACCGCCCGCCATGCCACTGCCTGAACCGTCGCCGTACGAGGTCCTGGGCATTCCGCTCACGGCCGGCGTGCGCGAGATCAACCTCGCCGTCGGACCGGCGATGAAGGCGGGCCGCTTCCCCCGCCAGCAGATCCAGGAGGCCGCCGCGCTGCTGCGGAACCCGGACCGCCGGCTGGAGGCCGACCTCCAGCAGCCGCTCCCGCCGGAGCCGGTCGACCAGGCCGCCGGGCTGCTCGCCCCCGCCCTCGCCGAACCGCTGCTGGTGATCGAGCGCCCGCCGCTGCCCTTCGTCCCCGCCCTGCTGGCGCTGCACCGTGCCGAACTGGCCACCGACTTCGCCGAGCCGCCCCCGGCCGGCACCGACCCCGAACCGCCCGTCCCCGCCCGCTACGCGGCCGACCTGTCCGTGCTGCCGCAGATCGAGGTACCCGAATGACCGACGCATCGACCGCAACCCCGCTCGACGGCCACCGGCGGCTGGCGATCCCGCCGGGCGTCGAGGACGTCGACCTGGAGCGGAAGTTCGTCCAACTGCTCTTCCGGGCCTCCCTGCTGGGGAGCAAGCTGACGGAGCAGCGGCAGGCCGCCCGGGCCGAGCAGCGCGAACTGCTGGGCATCCTGGTCGACGTGGACGACGCGCTCGCCGCCCTCGGCCTGGACCGCGAGCTGGTGGCGCTCGGGCGCGGCGAGGGCATCGAGGCGACCCGGCGCAGGCTGCTGGGCCGGCTCGCCAAGGCCAAGGTCCGTCCGATGCGGCTGGAGGGCATGACGGCGGATCCGGACCTCGCCGAGATCGTCGGGGTCGAGGCCCGGCCGGGGGTGGCGGCGGAGACCGTGGTGCGGACGGTGGTCACCGGGTTCTTCTGGGAGGACGAGGTGCTGCGGCGGGCCCAGGTGGTGGTCGCCGCACCGGAGCCGGAGCCGGAGTTGGAGCCGGAGGCGGCGACGGAGCCGGAGCCGGAGTCGGAGCAGCAACCGGGGGGTGAGCCGGCCCTGACGGCGGCCGAGGTCGAGTACGCGCTCCAGGGCCCGGAGCCCGCGGCGCTACCGGACGAGCCCGTGGAGGGACCGGACAAGCCCGAGGAGCCCGAGGCCTCGGCCGCCGGACCCGCCGCCGGACCCGCCGCCGGCACCACCGCCGAAGTCACCGATCCCGCCGCCGCGTCGGCCCTCCGCGCCCAGCCCAAGGCGGCCCCGCCCCGGGCCCGCCGCAGGGCCACGGCCGCGGGCAAGCGCGCCAAGCGCAAGAAGTAGCCAGGACCACGAGGGGCAAGAGGGGAACGACATGTACCGCACACTCGGCATCGACCTGGGCACCACCAACTCGGTGGTCGCCCACCTGCGCCGGGGCGAGCCGGAGATCATCTTCAACCGGCAGAACCAGGAGGCCACGCCCTCCGTGGTCGGCAGCGGCCGCAAGGGCGAGCTGCTGGTGGGCTCCACCGCACGCGGCCGGATCGCCATCGACGGCGTCAACGTGATCCGCTCGGTCAAGCGCTTCATGGGCCGCAAGTTCAAGGACCCGCAGGTCCAGGCCGCCCTGAAGGAGGTCGACTACAAGGTCACCGCGGGCACCGACGGCGACGTCAACGTCTGGTTCAACGGCCGCTCGTACACCCCGATCGAGATCTCCGCGATCATCCTGCACCGGCTCAAGGAGGACGCCGAGCAGCGCATCGGCGAGCCCTTCCACCGGGCCGTCATCACCGTCCCCGCCTACTTCGGCGAGCGGCAGGTCGCGGCCACCCAGGAGGCGGGCCGGATGGCCGGCCTGCACGTGCTGCGGATCATCAACGAGCCGACCGCCGCCGCGCTCGCGTACGGGATCACCTCCGAGGCGGGCGACGAGGGCAAGACCGTGCTGGTCTACGACCTCGGCGGCGGCACCTTCGACATCTCCATCCTGCTGCTGGTGCCCGGCTCGGTCTCGGTGCTCGGCATCGAGGGCGACAACCTGCTCGGCGGCGACGACTTCGACCGCTCGATCACCACCGCGCTGCTGGAGGACATCCGCGAGGAGTACGGCGCGGACTACCAGCCCGACCTGCGCGACCGCCCGAAGATCTCCTCCACCGCCGAGACCATCAAGATCGAGCTCTCCAACCAGGAGTCCTCCGAGGTCATCCTGCCGGGCCTCGGTGCCGGACAGCTGGTACTGGAGACCGAGTTCGAGCGAGCCCGCTTCGAGGAGCTGATCGAGGCGCAGATCGAGCGGACCATCGAGCTGACCCACAAGGCCATCATGCAGGCCAACCTGACCGTCGGGGACATCGACGAGGTGGTACTGGTCGGCGGCTCCACCGCGATCCCGCTGGTCGGCCGGCGGCTCGGCGAGGTGTTCGGCCCCCGGCGGATCCGGCGCGGCGTCAACCCGATGCAGTGCGTGGCGCTCGGCGCGGCCGTGCAGTCCGCGCTGGTCGGCGAGGTGGAGTGCCCCGAGTGCCGGGCCCCCGGCGACCTCTCCGCCTCCAACTGCGCCAACTGCGCGACCAGCCTGCTCGGCGGCGCCCGGGTCTCCTGCCCGACCTGCCACATCCCGGTCGACGCCGAGGCCGCCGACTGCCCCAAGTGCGGCCAGGACATGGCCGGTTCGGGTGGCGGCGCGACCATCCCCCGGCAGCAGCAGGCCACCACCGTGGTCCGCGGCGACAACTGCCCGCGCTGCGGCACCCCGGCCGCCCCCGGCGTCACCGCCTGCGAACTGTGCGGCGAGGCGCTCAACTCGGCGGCCCCCGGGCACACCAAGGTGGCCTCCACCGCGGCCGAGGACGTCGGCCTGCGCTGCGCCACCTGCGGCCAGGTCAGCCCGCCCGGCAGTGAGATCTGCACCGGCTGCGGTGAGTTGATGCAGGTCACCAACCCCTTCGACATCACACCGAAGAACCTCGGCATCGAGCTCAACGACGGCCGCCTCGCCGTCATCATCCCCAAGAACACCAGCTACCCGACCAGTTCGCCGGTCAGCCGGGAGTTCGTGGTCTCCGGCAGCGGCCGCCAGCGGCTGGAGGTCGCGGTCTACGAGGGCGAGCACGAGATCGCCCAGCAGAACGAGCTGATCGGCCACCTCACCCTGCGCCTGCCCGAGGGCCTCGTCGGCCGCACCCCGGTGGAGGTCGCCTTCGGCCTCGACCGCGACCGCACCATCACCCTGTCCGTACGGATCCAGGGCGGCGCCGAGAAGACCGTCAAGCTGGAGCGGGTCACCCTCGACCCGGAGCTGAAGGTGCAGGTCGAGGAGCAGCAGCGGCAGATCGAGACCTTCACCGACCGCTGGGGCGGCGAGCTGACCGAGGCCGAGATGCGCGAGGCCCAGCGGCTGATGGACACCCTGGACGACCTGGCGGCCGGCCAGACCCGCGGCCAGTCGGTGGACGAGGCGCTGGAGCGGGCCCAGCGCCAGCTCAAGGCGCAGCGCTGGGTGCGCGGCTCCGAGGCGTACCTGAGCCTGTTCATCCACTACTGCGAGAAGCACCTCGACCCGAGCGACCTGGACCGCCTCCGGTCGGTCTCCGCCGAGCTGCGGCTGCGCCGGGAGGCGGCCGACTGGGAGGGCGCGATGCGCGCGGCCCAGCGGGCGGACGAGCTGTGCGACTCGCTCGGCCACACCATGCGGATGCTCACCATGTGCAACGTCTACGTGACCCAGAACATGGTCTCGCCCGCCCTGGCCCAGCTGATCATGGCCGAGCTGCGCGGGTTGGACGCCGCCGTGGAGGCGCCCAACATGGAGGACGTCAACCGGCACATGTCGAACCTGCTGGCCCTGTACGCGCAGGCGCAGCGGGAGCTCGGCAGCGAGCCGAGCGCCGAGTCGCTCGGCCCGGTGCGCCCGGAGGAGGCGGGGCCGCGATGAGCACCCTGCCCGAGCCCGAGGTGCTCTGCCCGCTGTGCAAGGTCGCGGCGGACCCGCGGAGCCTGTGCTGCCCCTCCTGCCGGGAGGACCTGTCGGTGCTGTACCGGCTGCGTTACGCCGGTCGGATCGACTACAACCGGGCGCTGGACGCCCTGGAGGAGGGGGACGCGGCCGGCGCGGTGTCCCTGCTGCGCGGCGCGCTGGCGGCCGAACCCGGTCTGGATCCGGCGCGTGACCTGCTGGAATCACTGAGCGTCGTCGGGTCCGCCGGGCCCGCGCCGGCGGGGCGGGAGGGCGACACGCCCTCTGAGTGACCAATTCGGACGCTCCCGGCCTGCCGTCGAGTTCGATCGGTGCGAGTGTGATCGTCACACGGATGTTCGCCACCCTCACAAGGAGTGACGCAAATGCGTATTCGCACCACCCTCGCCGCCACCGCGCTCGCCGCCGTGGCCGTCCTGGCCGGTGCCGGCACGGCGGCCGCGGGCGACGCCACCGCCAACGGTGTCGCCTTCGGCTCGCCCGGTGTGCTGTCCGGCAACCAGATCCAGATCCCGATCAACATCGAGGCCAATGTCTGCGGCAACACGATCGGCATCATCTCGATCCTGAACCCGGCCATCGGCAACACCTGCATCAACGCGTGACGCCCGCACTGGGGCCGCCCGTCGAACCCGACGGGCGGCCCCAGTGCCGTGCCAGTGCCGTGCCAGTGCCGTGCCGGTGCCGTGTGGTGCGCGCCCCGTGCCAGTGCGCTGCGGGTGCGCGGGCCGTCCGCGGCCGGTGCGCGGTGACGGGCACCCCCGTTCGGGGGTGGCGGCGCGGCGCCGGGACCGGGACCATGGTCCCCGACCCGAACCGCCGCACCCAGGAGTCACCACGTGCCGACCACGCCGACCCCGCGCAGCTACGCCTCCGGCACCTCGGACGTCCCGCTGCTCGGCGACACCATCGGGGAGAACCTCGACCGCGCGGTGCGCGCCTTCCCCGACCGCGACGCCCTGGTCGACCGCCCCACCGCCCGCCGCTGGACGTACGCCGAGCTCGCCGCCGACGTCGACGCCCTGGCCCTCGGCCTGCTGGAGCTCGGCATCGCCAAGGGCGACCGGGTCGGCATCTGGGCGCCCAACTGCCCCGAGTGGACGCTCACCCAGTACGCCACGGCCAAGCTCGGCGCGATCCTGGTCACCGTCAACCCGGCCTACCGCGCCCACGAGCTGGAGTACGTGCTGAACCAGGCCGGGATCCGGCTGCTGGTCGCCGCCGAGCGGTTCAAGAGCTCCGACTACGCCGCGATGATCGAGGAAGTCCGGCCGCGATGCCCCGAGTTGGAGCGCGTCCTGCTCACCGGCGGCCCCGCCTGGGACGACGTGCTCGCCGCCGGCCGCCGGGCCGAACCGGCGCTGCTCGCGGAATTCGCGCGGCGCCAGGGCGAGTTGGCCCCCGACGACCCGATCAACATCCAGTACACCTCCGGCACCACCGGCTTCCCCAAGGGCGCGACCCTGTCGCACCACAACATCCTCAACAACGGGTACTTCGTCGGCGAGCTGCTCAACTACACCGAACAGGACCGGATCTGCATCCCGGTGCCCTTCTACCACTGCTTCGGCATGGTGATGGGCAACCTGGCGGCCACCTCGCACGGCGCCTGCATGGTCATCCCGGCCCCGTCCTTCGAACCCGGCGCCACCCTGGCCGCCGTCGCCGCCGAGCGCTGCACCTCGCTGTACGGCGTCCCGACCATGTTCATCGCCGAACTCGCCGACTCCGACTTCGAGCGCCACGACCTCGGCAGCCTGCGCACCGGCATCATGGCCGGCTCGCCCTGCCCGAGCGAGGTGATGAAGGAGGTCATCGGACGGATGGGCATGGCCGAGGTCTCCATCTGCTACGGCATGACCGAGACCTCGCCGGTCTCCACCCAGACCCGCGTCGACGACCCGGTCGAGCGCCGGGTCTCCACCGTCGGCCGGGTCGGCCCGCACCTGGAGGTCAAGGTCGTCGACCCCGCCACCGGCCGGACCGTCCCGCGCGGCGAACCGGGCGAGCTGTGCACCCGCGGCTACTCCGTCATGCTCGGCTACTGGAACGAGCCCGAGCGCACCGCCGAGGCCGTCGACACCGCCCGCTGGATGCACACCGGCGACCTCGCGGTGATGGACGAGGACGGCTACCTCGCCATCACCGGGCGGATCAAGGACATGGTGATCCGGGGCGGCGAGAACCTCTACCCGCGCGAGATCGAGGAGTTCCTGTACACCCACCCGGACGTCCTCGACGTCCAGGTCATCGGCGTCCCCGACCCGAAGTACGGCGAGGAGCTGATGGCCTGGATCCGGATGCGGGAGGGCGCCCGGCCGCTCACCGCCGAGGCCGTCCGGGAGTACTGCACCGGCCGGCTCGCCCACTTCAAGATCCCGCGCTACGTGCACGTGGTCGAGGAGTTCCCGATGACGGTCACCGGGAAGATCCGCAAGGTCGAGATGCGGGAGGCCGCGCTGGGGATCCTGGGGCTGTGACGCGGCCGGTTGCGCCGCCGGGGGCCCGGCGGGGGCCCGGCGGCGCAGCCGACCGTCCCGGTGACGCCGCCGGTCCCCGCACCCGCTGACCGGGGCACCCGACCCGCCGCCCGGGCGAGCCCCGCAAGCGGACCGGCACGCCCGGCGGGAGAGTGTGATCATGCCCCTCGACGTCACAGTGGAACGCCTGATCCCCCGCCCGCCCGCCACGGTCGCCGACTACGCCATGGACTGGCGCCACGACCACGAGTGGACCCAGGGAATCCGCCGCGCCACCCTCACCCGGGAGTCCGACAACGGCGGCTTCGGCCTGGGCGCCGAGGTCACCCGGACCGCCCACTTCCTCGGCCGCACCTTCGACTACGTGCTGCGGGTCGCGGGGTACGACCCGCCGACGGTGCTCGACATGGTCTCCGTCGCCGGGCCGATGGACATGCACGTCACCTACACCTTCGAGCCCACCCAGGCCGGCACCTTCGCCCGCATCCGCGTCCGCGGCGGCTCCTCCGGCCTCCAGCGGCTCACCGCGCCGCTGATGTCCCGCCAGGTCCGCACCTCCCTGGCGAAGGACCTCCGCACCCTCGAAGCCCGCCTCACCGGCTGACCGGGCCCCGCTGGCTCCGCCCCTCCCGGGCCGCTCCGTCGTCCGCCGTCCTCCCGGTGTTCGCCTCGCTCCGGTAGGGTGCGCCGTCGTCCAGGCCCGGCAGGGAGAGGTGCAGGTCAATGAGTGGGTCCGTGTCGGGGGCGGGGTCGGGGTCGGCGCCGGGGGAGCTGCGGCGGCACCTGGGTGTGTTCGACGCCGTGGTGATCGGGCTGGGGTCGATGGTCGGGGCCGGCGTGTTCGCCGCGCTGGCGCCCGCGGCGGCGGCCGCCGGGTCCGGCCTGCTGATCGGGTTGGCGCTGGCGGGGCTGGTGGCGTACTGCAACGCGACGTCCTCCGCCCGGCTCGCCGCCCGCTACCCGCAGTCCGGTGGCACCTACGTCTACGGCCGGGAGCGGCTCGGCGAGTTCTGGGGCTACCTCGCCGGGTGGGGCTTCGTCATCGGCAAGACCGCCTCCTGCGCGGCGATGGCGCTCACCGTCGGCTCCTACCTCTGGCCGGCCCGGACGCACGCCGTCGCCGTCGCCGCGGTGGTGGCGCTGACCGCCGTCGACTACGTCGGCGTGCAGAAGGCCGCCTGGCTGACCAGGGCGATCGTCGCGATCGTGCTGGCGGTGCTCGCCGCCGTCGTCGTCACCTGTCTGACCAGCGGCGATGCGGAGCCCAGCCACTGGACGGCCGGTGCGGACGCCGGTTGGCACGGGGTGCTGCAGGCGGCCGGCCTGCTGTTCTTCGCCTTCGCCGGGTACGCCCGCATCGCCACCCTCGGGGAGGAGGTCCGCGACCCGCAGCGGACGATCCCCCGGGCGATCCCGCTCGCGCTCGGCATCACCCTGGTCGTCTACGCCGCCGTAGCGCTCGCCGTGCTGGCCGTCCTCGGGCCCGACCGCCTCGCCCACACCGGAGCGCCGCTGGCCGACGCCGTCCGGGCCGCCGGGGTGCCGGGTCTGGCACCGGTGGTGCGCGCCGGGGCGGCCGTCGCCGCCCTCGGCTCCCTGCTCGCGCTGATCCTCGGAGTCTCCCGCACCACCCTGGCGATGGCCCGCGACCACCACCTGCCGCACCGGCTCGCCGCCGTCCACCCCCGTTTCGGCGTCCCGCACCGCGCCGAGCTGGCGGTCGGCGCGGTGGTCGCCGTCGTCGCGGCCGTCGGCGACGTGCGCGGCGCGATCGGCTTCTCCTCCTTCGGCGTGCTCGCCTACTACGCCGTGGCCAACGCCTCGGCCTGGACCCTGACACCCGCCGAGGGCCGCCCGCCGAGGCCCGTACCGGTCATCGGGGCGATCGGCTGCCTCGTCCTGGCCTTCGCCCTCCCGGCCTCGTCCGTCCTGCCGGGCGCCGCGGTCCTCGCCCTCGGCGCCGCCGTGTACGGGGTCCGCCGGGCGACGGCGCGTTCCTGAGCCCACACCCTCGTACGCGCTCGTACGGGGGCTGACCTCGCGCGACTGCCGGGCGTTGCCGTCGCTGCGCGGAAGCGCCGAGCGACGAGGCGCCGACGCCGCGGCGCCGATGCCGCGGCCGCCGGGTGCGTCGTCAGTGGCGCGAGCGACCGTCCGTCCCCGTCCGGTCCGGGTGAATGCGCACGTCGCAGCGGGGTGACGGCCGACCGCGACCGGCGCACGATGTCCGTACGCCCGGCGCGGGTTCGCGGCCCGGCCGGTCGGCGGCTGACCGGGGTGCTCGGTTGGTGGCGCGGCCCGCCGGCCAGGAGCGGGCCTCCTCGACGAGAGCGCCCGTCCCGACGAACTCCGTTCGCCCGCACGCGGGTTGGCGGCATCGTACGGCCTGCCCCGCGGGCGGACGCCCTGCCGTCGCTGCGCCGGACCCGCGCGGTCGTCGTCGAGGACCTCGGTCTCGACCCGGGCCCTGTCCCCGCCGACCTCGAACGGGCCCTCCTGAACGGGTGGTTCGACGTCCCGCGGGAGGCCGAGCCGGAGCGCACCGGCCTCGAACCGGCCGCCCGCGCTCGGCCCGAGCAGCCCGAGAGGCCTGAGCGGCGGCCCGTCAGCAGCCTCCGTCGAAGGCGCTGTCGGCGGTGACCAGGTAGCCGGCGCGGCGCATCAGCGTCACGGCGGCCCGGGTGCGGGCCACCCCGTCCCGGGCCGGATCCGTCAGCGCGTACAGCCGGTGGTGGCCCGGAACCTCGCCGAAGCCGAGACGCCGCAGCATCCAGCGGGTGTTGGCGCCGCCGGTGCGGTCGGCAGCCACGATGCCGTGCTCGGGATGGCGGCCGAAGGTGGCGTCGGCAGCCCCCGCCCGGCGGCCCGCCGTCGTCGGCCGGGCGGGGGCGGCACCGGGTGCCGCGGCCTGCACCGGCCCCGTGGTGAAGAGCGTCCCGCCGTCCGCCGGGACGGCCCTGACCGTCGCCACCGTCATCGGCCGGAGGGCGCCGGGGCCCCGGGCTTCCCGCCCGGCAGGAGGCCGTTCGCGGCGCCGGCGAGGACCGCGGCGCGTTCGTGGTCACGGGGTGGGGCCGCTGCGACGAGGGTGGTCACCCGCGACTCCCGGCGGAGGATCCGGTGGATCCTCGCCGTCTCGCGGGTGTGGGGGCGGGGTTCGGCCCGGGCCGGATCGATCGGTGTCACGTCGAACAGTCTCCGGCGGGCACTTGCAGCGGACTTGCGGGTCGCGGTCGCCCCGGGTCTGCTCGGCCGTCGAGGGTCTCCGGGGCAGCGACCGGTGGCCCGAGGGACACCGCGCGCCCCGGCCCGGTGACGGGACCGACCCGTGCGCGGTTACCTCACGGGGTCAGACGATCCGACCACCCTTCCGGGAGACCTCGATGAGCCCGAACGGAACGATGGCGCGCCGCCTCGCCACTGCCGCAGCCCTGGGCGCCGCCTCCCTCGCGGCCGCCCTCGCCCCGGCCGGTGCGGCCCAGGCCGCGACGCCGGGGCAGTTCACCCTCTGCTCCGACGGCTACTACTCCTCCTACGCGGAGTTCCCCGACCGGCACTTCGCCACCACGATCGTGAACCCGGGCACCTGCGCCACGATCGGCGTCAGCGGCCGCAGCAAGGACCTCGTCGTCCTCCACCAGGCCAACGGCGCCGTCATCGGCGGCTTCTCCTTCGACGACGCGACCGGCACCGGCGTCTCGACCACCGGGAACGCCTGGTCGGCGGGCTACTACCGGTGGTGACCGCCCGTCACAGCCGGGTCCCAGACCGCCGGTGAATCCCCGTCACCGGCGCACCGCGCCGCGCACCCTCCGGGTCTCCCCTCCCCGGGTGGTGCGCGGCGCGCCTCGCAACCCACGTGCAAGTTCCCGCCAAGAGGGCCCGCTTAGCGTCATCGGCCTCCGAACCGTCGAGGACAGGCGAGCCCGAACCCCATGAACACCATCACGACCCTGAGGACCCCGAGCGCCCCGAGCGGCGTCGGCGTGATCCGGACGACCTCCGTCGCGGTGCTCGCGAGCGACCCGATCACCGGCGAGGGGACGAGCCTCGGGCTGCGCCGCCACCCCGGCCTCCGGCTGCTCCAGGACGACGAGTTCCCGCTCGCGGACGTCGCACTGCTGCTCACCACCGCGGTCACCGAGGAGACCATGACCCGGCTGGAGGAGTTCGCGGCCCGGTCCGACAACCCCGGCCTGGGCGTCGTCCTGGTCACCGAGAGCATCCGCGAGCACCAGGTGCTGCGCGCGGTGGAGCTCGGTCTGCGCAGTGTGCTCTGGCGCCAGCAGTGCGACTTCGACAAGGTGCTGGAGGCGGTACGCCGGGTGGCCGTCGGCGGCACCGACCTGCCCCCGGCTGTCCAGGGCTGGCTGGTGGACGGCTTCCGCTCGGTCCAGCGCGACGTGCTGGGCCCGCGCGGTCTGACCGCGGCGGGGCTGGAAACCCGGGAGGTCGCCGTGCTGCGGCTGCTGGCCGAAGGCCTCGACACCGCCGACATCGCCCGGGAGCTGAGCTACTCCGAACGGACCATCAAGAACATCGTCAGCGGCATGATGACCCGGTTCGGCTTCCGCAACCGGACCCACGCCGTGGTGCACGCGATCCGGTCGGGCGTGTTCTGAGCCGGTCGGGCGTCCGAGCCGGGCTGGCGCGCCCCCGGCCCGGCCCGCGGGAGCGCCCCGAACGGCCAGGACGGACGCTCAGCGGGGTGCTGCCGAGTGACCCGCCCGGAACCTCCCCCGTGCGGGCACGCCCGCCCACACCCGCCGCACCGCCCGCAGCGGCGGTGCGTCTAGGCTGGCGGCCATGATCGAGCTCCCCGGCTTCGCCGTCCTGCTGGCCCGTCTGCTGGACCACCGGGGCCTGGCGCCCGCCGACCTGGCCCGGCGGGCGGAAGCCGCCGAGCCCGAGGTGGCTGCGGTCCTCGCCGGCGCCGCGCCCGAGCCCGCGCTGCTGCGCCGGCTCGCGCCCGCCCTCGGCCTGGACGCCGCCGACCTCTTCGAGCTCGCCGACCTCCCGCTGCCGGAGGACCTCGCCCCGGCCGGTGGCATGGCCACCACCTCGATCACCGGTCTGCTGCGGCTCGTCCTCGCCCTGCCGCCCGCGTCCCGGGCCGCACTCCGCGCCGGCGTCGCCGAGCTGCCGTCCGTCCGGCACCGCGGGCGGATCGAGGGCCTGCCCGCCGCCCTGCCCGACCGGCGCACACCGGGGAACCTGCTGATGCGGATGGTCGCCACCCGCAACCTCGGCTGGAACGGCACGGCGAAGGTCGTCCAGCTGCTGACCGGCCGTTCCCGGATGGCCACCGCCTACGGCCGGATCGCCTCCGGCGAGGCCGAGTTGACCCCGGACCTGGTCGCCGACCTCGCCACCGTGCTGGCCCTGCCCGCGGCGGACCTCGCCGCGGTCCTCGGCCTCCCGCTGCCGGATGACGCCCCGGCCGCCGCTGCGCCGGACGAGGCCGTCACCGACGCCGCCCTGCTGCTGCGGGACCTCCGTCGGCTGGGCGTCGAGCAGTTGCGCGAGGCCGAGGACCTGGCCCGGGCCCTCCCGCCGGCCTGAGCGCCCGAGGACTCGGCCGTGCCGATCGCGTAGCCGTCACCGAAAGCCGTCCTGCTGTCGCCCGCGGTGACGGGCCCGCTACCGGGCGCCCCACTCCTCGTCGGTGGGGACGATCTCGCGGCCGAGCGGCATCAGCGAGATCGGGATCATCTTGAGGTTCGCCCAGCCGAAGGGGATCCCGATGATCGACAGGAACAGCGGAATGCTGGTGATCAGGTGCCCGAGCGCCAGCCACCACCCGGCGAAGATGAACCAGATCACGTTGCCGACGAAGGACGCCGCTCCGGCGTCCGGCCGCTCCACCGCCGTCCGCCCGAACGGCCACAGGATGAATCCGGCGATGCGGAATGACGCAATTCCGAAGGGAATCGTAATGATGAGTACGCAGCAGATGATTCCGGCGAGCACGTAGGCAAGTGCCATCCAAATGCCGCAGAAAATCAGCCAGATGATATTGAGGATGAATTTCACTGCACTCATGCTTGGTACCTTCTCACGGCTGATGGTGTTCCACTACGCCCGTGCCATGCCCGCTGGCGGGCGTGTCTACGCCCTGGGGTTGTTCCTCGGGCCGCGTTCGGATCTGCCGTGGTCGTTGAGCGCGGTGTGGGCGGTTCCGGGGGAGTCGGTATCCGTCGGACGGATGAGCAGCGGGCGCTGGTGGTGTGCTGCCGTCGGTGGGGTGGGCCCGTGGCCAAGGACTCCCGGCTTCGTCGACGGTCCCCGACGGCCGGCCCCGTACGTCACTGCACGCCCGACCACTCGCAGCCGTTCGCCGGTCGGCACACGGCCGCAGGGCGGTCAGCGGTCGAGGTCGATCGTGAAGCGCCTCGTGCCCGGAGCGATCGTGTCGGCGTGGATCGTGCCACGGGCCCGGTCGAAGTTCCCGGTGCCGCCGGTGATCGCGTTGTCGAATGACGGGGGAGGCCCCGGGTTGAGGAAGCCGAAGACGAACCCTTGGGCGGTGAGCTGGTCGCCGTGGAGGGTGTAGGTCACGTTGCAGTCCTCCGCTCCGCCGTTCTCGACCCTGGTGGTGGTGCAGGTGCCGCCGGTCTCGCCGACCTGGTTGCCGTCCTGGTCGAAGAGCACCGAGCGGAAGACGGTCCGGTCGCCCTGGGCCGGAGCGCCGCCGGGGTTGACGGGGAAGAACGTCTGCTGCGCGAGATGGCCGATGACCGTGATGACCCGGTCCCGGGCCTGGGGGGCGGGCGATTCGGTGTTCGTCGCGGCGGTCGCGACCGGGGCGCAGGCGAGGAAGGCGGTCAGCGCGGCGGCCGTGCCGAGACAGGCCGTTCTGATGGGACGCATCGTGTGGCTCCTGAGGTCGTTGTCCATGAGGGATCAGGCGTCCCATTCATAACCTCGGCCCCACGACCTCCTCGATCGGCCACGAACAGCCCGGCAGCAGATTCGCCCGTTCGGCCCCTGGCAGGCGGGGCCGGTTTTTGCGAGCCGATGATGTGTGGTGGTCGATCGCCGATTTCGAGGCCGGACCGGGACCTTGGTGGAGCCGGCCGACTCCCAGCCCCGACCGGCGCCGACACCTTGATGACCCGCTTCAGCGGAGTTTGACGGGTCTCACCGGGTCTCACCGATCGACCGCTGCTGAATCTAGTCCGCAGTGCAGCCCCAGTAGGCGATCTCGGCCGGTTCGCCATCTCGGTACAGCACCGTGCACCGGCCGATTCCTCGGCCGACAGCGTTCAGGAGTTCCGGGAGCGCGGCCTCCCACTGTTCGCGCGTCGGCCGGCCGCTGGGAGCCCAGCTTCGGACTTCGCTCGCGGTCAGTGGGCGCATCATGGCGAAATCGTCGCCCTCGGCGTCGATCAGCGCGTAGAAGTCGAGCACCGTGCCGGTGCCTCCCGTCAGGATGTACTCCTGCCACTCCTCGTCCCGCCACAGCTCACTGATGCTCTGCCCCGGAAAACCGTGATCGTCCTTCGCCAGCTCCTGCGCCTGAGCCTGACGGAATGCCGCTCCCAGATCCTCCTGGTAGGGCCCGGTCTCCGCCCATCCACTGCCACCCACGCAAAACCCTCCCTGGTCACCCGTCCTGGCCGCACCGCACGCTAGCGGTCGCCGCTGACAGGCCGACCCGTTCGACGACCCTGGGTGATCAGGACCGGCCGGTCGCCGGCGCAGGAAAACGCACCGGACCGCAGCCCGAACCGGGCGTGGTGCCGCCCGAGCCGGGTAGCCGCCCTCACAGGCGGGGGCCGACGAGGAGAGAGCCGAGACCATGTCCGCCATCACCACAGCCACCGAGCCGCTGCCGCCGGCGCCGCGCCCGCCCAGACGCCCACCGCGCCGACCGGCACCCCTGCTGCCTGACCTGCCTCCTGCCCCGTTCTGTGACACCGAGCTCGTCGGCGCGGGCATCGGCCGACGGCCGGCCACCCCGGTCTGACAGCCCGACCGGCGCTTCGCCCGCCCCCGCCCCAGCGCTGCGCACCACGGCCGGCCACCGGACAGTGCTGCGGCCGCATGGGCGTCCCGCGCGCGGGTACCTGCCCGGCATGCTGACTCTCGGCATAGAGGAGGAATACCTCCTCCTGGACCCCGCCACCGGCCTCCCGATGGCGCGCGCCGCCCAGGTACGGCGTGCCGCGCGCCTCCAACCCGCCCTCGAGCGCGGCGAGGTCCAGCACGAACTCCTCCAGGCGCAGCTGGAAGTCGCCACCCCCGTCTGCCGGGGACTGGAGGAAGCCGGCGGGCACCTGCTGCGGATGCGGCTGGCCCTGGGGGAGGCCGCCCGGGAGGAGGGCTGCCGGCTGGCGGCGTGCGGGGCTGCCCCGTTCGCCGAGCGTCTGCCGGTCCCGGTGACCGACACCGCCCGCTACCGTGCCATGCACGCCGATGCCCGACGGCTCACCGACGAGCAGCTGATCTGCGGTATGCACGTCCACCTCGGGATTCCCGACCGTGCGGCCGGTGTCACGGTGATGAACGGCTTGCGGGGCTGGCTGCCCCTGTTGGTCGCGCTGGCGGCCAATTCGCCGCTGTGGCAGAACACCGACAGCGGGTTCGCCAGCTGGCGCACGATCGTCTTCGGCCGCTGGCCCGTCAGCGGACCGCCGCCACGGTTCGACGGCCCGCAGGACTACGGCCTGCGCACCGCCGCCCTGGTCGAGAGCGGGCTGATCCGCGACATCGGACAGGTCTACTGGCACATCCGCCTCTCCGAGCGCTTCCCCACCGTCGAAGTCCGCGCCATGGACGTCCAGCTGCGGCCCGACGAAGCGGTGATGCTCGCCGGCATCGCGCGGGCCCTGGCCACCCGGTCCCTCACCGACGCCCGAGCCGGGCACGAGCCCCCGCCGGTCCATGGCGAACTCCTCGCGGCCGCGGTGTGGCACAGCGCGCGCCACGGCACCACGAGCACCGTGTTCGACCCCCTCTCCGGCCGCCTGGTCCCTACCGCCGAAGCCGCCGCCGCCCTGCTCGACCACATCGGCCCGGTGATCGACCGCACCGGGGACCGGCGCCACCTCACCCCCGTCCTGGAACACCTCCTGAAGGAGGGCAACGGTGCCGCACGTCAGCGGCGCCGGCTGCACACCGAGGGCCGTACCGGCCTCGTGGCGATGGTCACCGACCAGACCACCGGCCACTGACAGACCACCGACCACTGACGGCCACTGACCGGCCGCCTCCGCGAAGAGGGTGGTCTGTGGTCCCGGATGCGTTCGCGGGTGCCGTGGGCCCCGCCGCCGTCCACGAGTCGGGTCGCCGCCCTCAGCGGCCTCGGGTGCTGTCGGCCGACGGTTGACCGGCTGTTCGGTGAGGAACCTGAGGTCGCCCGGCGTTCTCGGTGCCACGGGCAGGAGCGAGCGGCGGGTGATGGCCGGATGGACCGTGGGCATTCCCAATGGAAGGATCATCCCTGTCTGTTCGCGGACGCACCTGCCAGTCACGCACACGCACACTTCCGGGGGGAAGATGACGACGCGCACCAACCCACTGTCCGCTGCCACGGCCCTGGCCGGGGCCGCGGTACTCCTGCTCGCCGGATGCAGCAGCAAGGAGGTGCCCGCCCTGAGGTTCGGCTCCGCGCAGCCGTCGGGCGACCGGCTCACCGCGCAGCCGCCCTCGGGCCGCTCGCTGGCCCTGGCCCAATGGCCGCACGGCTGCGAGGTGCTGAGCGACGCCGAGATCAAGGCCATCCTTCCGCAGGCCGACGGCATCAAGCGACAGCCGGTCAAGGTCACCGTCATCAACTTCAACCCGCTGTCCCAGGCGGACCCGGGCACCACGGGCGATGTGCCCGAGGGCGGCTGCAAGTTCAGCTTCGGCCTGCCCGACACGTACGAGAGCACCAGCAACAGCAGCATCAAGCTCACCTTCACCGCTGTCGCCGATCCCGCGCTCATCGCGAAGGCCTACGCCGACGACCTGGCCCGCGCCCGTGACGACGCGACCAAGTACCACAAGGAGTTCGAGGACCTCGGCACGTCACTGGGCCCGCAGGGCTGCTACGCCGACGACCTCGCCCGGGGCAACCTGACCTGCCACCAGGGACCGTACGAGTTCGAGGTGAGCGGCACCTCGACGGCCCACGGTGTGGGGGAGTACCCGAAGGCGGACCGCAACTGGAGCGACAACGTGCTGCGCCAGGTCGTCCGCACCCTCAGCGCGCGCATGGCGTGATGGCGGCGGTCGATCGGCCTCCTCGGTGGCCGATCGCCGCCGTGGTCGCGAGGACCGGGGGCTCCGGCAAGGCCAAGCGGATCCGCAACAGCTGCGAGGTGACCATCGCGCCCTGCACCATGAGCGGCGCCGTCCCCGCGGCCACCTGACACCGCGTTCGGCCGCCGTAGCAAGGGCAGTAGGCCCCGGCCGTCCGGATCCGCCTTCGGCCTTTGGACGCTCGGGCAGGAGGTTTGCGATTCGGCGGCGGGAGCAGAAGGGGCGGCAGGAGTGAACGGACATCACCAATCGGATCCTTTGAAAGGCGGCACCCACCCATGGGCATCATCGCGTGGATTCTGATCGGCCTGCTCGCGGGAGCCATCGCCAAGGCCATCATGCCCGGGCGTGACCCGGGCGGCGTCCTGGTCACCATGCTGATCGGCATCGTCGGCGGCCTGCTGGGCGGCTGGCTCGGTAAGGTCATCTTCGGTGTGCACTCGATCAACGGGTTCTTCCACCTGTCGACCTGGATCGCCGCGATCGTCGGCTCGCTGATCATCCTGACCGTCTACCGCCTCGTGGCGGGCCGCCGTTCCTAGCCGCCCTGTCCGAACATCGTGCGCCGTCGGGTGCACGCCGTCGGGTGCAGGCCCCTGGACGTGCACCCGACGGCGCAGCCGAGGTGCGGTGTTCTGCACCCAGACCACCTCGTCCTCACGAATCCGGTGCGAACCCGGACGGGAGGCGGCGGTCGGCCGACTTCCCACTCCTCACCGTCGGTCCGGCTAGGGCGGCCTACTCGTAGTAGCGGCGCTCTTCGACCACTTCGTCGGCGTCCACTCTGCGACCCACGCGCCGGCGCCGGAACACGTTGACGTAAGTGATCATTCCCAACAGGCCGGCGGCCATGAGGATCCAGCCGACCATGTGGACGTTGACGCCCTTCAGATGCCAGTCCGTCGCGAAGACCATGATGGCGCCGACGGCGAACAACCCGATGCAGCCACCGATACCCATGCTGTCCCACTCCTCGTCAGTCGGCTTGTCCCCCGACTGCCCCGGATCCGCGATCGGATGCCGCCGGCGACGAAACTCCCCGGAAGACGGAAGACGGAAGACGGAAGACGGAAGACGGAAGACGGAAGACGGCGGGTCCGGCCTCCAGGCCGCCGGGGTGGAGGACGAGTTCGTCGCCGGGCGCACAGGTCGAGCGTCGAAGCCTCCTAGCGAGGAATGCCGGTGGCTCCGAGCAGGATGCCCGCCGGGGTCGGCAGGTGGCGGGCCCGCCGTGGAGCAGGAACAGCGAGTTCCTCGCGGAGGTGGCGCAGCATCCTGAGCGCGGACAGGGCCTGCTGCACGGCGGGCTCTGCTACTCGGCACCTCCGGGCCCGGGCGCGGACGGCCCTGCCTGGGGCGCGGACGGTCTGATCACGACCCGGCCGAGCAGCGCCCCGCCGTAGATGGTGTAGCCGACCCCGACCAGCCAGGACTGCACCACCAGGACGGTGCCGACCGTGCCGTAGGACACCGCGTTGGCCACCAGCAGTGGCGCCAGCACGAGGTAGGAGAAGAACCAGAGCCCCACGAGAGCCACCACCGTGGCGACCGCGCCCGGCAGCAGCAACCTGCGCTCGACGCGGGAAGCGAGCAACAGGTGCTGCAACCACCAGAACAGCAGGACTCCCCCGGCCAGGGTGACCGCGATCCGCAGTCCCGGCTGCAGCACCGTGGACTGCCCCAGCTGCCCGCTCCACTCGGCCGCGAGGATGTAACCCAGCAGGCCCGCGAGGCCGACGGCCTGTCGGGCGGCGCTGTGCCACGGACCCCGGGGAAGGTCCCAGATCCGCTCGAACACACCCTGCACCGAGGCCATCAACGACACTCCGAACACCGCCACCGCCACCACACCGCCCACGGTGGTCGTGCTCAGGGTCCGGCCCCGGCTGCTGAACAAGTCCCGGACGGCCCGTTCGCCCTCGGCCCGCAGACCCATCCCGTCGGTGATCCACTGCGCGAGCCCGCTGCCACGGCTTGCCGACGCCGCCGCGATCACCACGAGCAGCGGCATCAACGTCACCAGGAACAAGGCCCCGAACGCCATCGACCGCTCCAGAACCTGCAACTCCCGCCCGCGCCGCCACACCTCGGCCACCCGCACCGTGACCCACCGCACCCCGCTCACCCCGCCACCCCCTCCCTCCTGGACTCCACCGGCCCCCGGCGGGCCCGAAGCTACCGGGGCCGCGCCCCCAAACGGTGTCGGGACACTCCGGGTGGACGGCAAGGCCCCTGCTGCCCGGGGAAGGCCGTCCGCTCGGCCGTCCGCTCGGCCGTCCGCTCGGCAACGCACCGGGACGGGCGCGCCGACGCGCCCGCATACGGTCCGGAATGCGGGATATGAGGTGGAGGAGCTGTTCGCCCGGGTCCAGGCGCTGCCCGCGGGCGACGAGCGGCGCCGCGAGGTCGCGGACCGGTTCACCATCGAGCTGGTGCGCCACTCGGTGGCCGAGGAGCAGTACCTGTACCCCGCCGTACAGGAACACGTGCCCGGCGGCGCGGAACTCGCGGACAAGGAGATCGCGGACTCGTCTCGGAGGTTTCGGCGCACGTCCGTGACGAGGAACAGAACCTCTTCCCGGCCCTGGCCAAGGCCTGCTCGGCCGAGCGGCCGAACGAACTGGGCGACCAGGTCCGGCGGGCGAAGAAGCTCGCGCCCACCCGTCCCCACCCGGACGCACCCGACAACAAGCTGCTCGCCGCCGGTACGGGCCTGGTCGACCGCGCCCGCGACCTCGTGACCGGCCGCGGCACGTCCTGACCTGGGGCCCCCGTCGTGGGCCGGCCCGCCGTTGCTCACGGCGGGCCGGCCCACGACGGCGTTCCGGCGCCGGTCGGTCCCGCCCCGCCGTCCACGCGCCGGCGCCGGACGGCCCCCGGAGGAACCGCCCGGCGCGCCGGCGGCCCGGTCAGAGGAAGGGACCGACGTAGAAGGGGCCGTAGTAGGCGTCGTAGCCCGCCTGGTAGTCGGCGTCGCTGCCGTGGGTGGGGTCGAACGCGGGGCCGTTCTTGATCTCGTCCTTCGTGCGGTCGACGTACACCTTCTTCTCGTGCTGGTCGACCCTGGCCACGGTGCCCGCCGGCAGCAGGACCCGGGTGCCGAAGATCCACGGGCCGGTGTCGACCACGAGGTGGGAGGCGCCGACCTCCTCGGAGTGCTTGTCGACCTTGCCGACGGGGCCGTCGGTGGCTTCGACGTGGAAGCCGACCAGGTCGGTGCCCGAGACGTGGCCGGATTCGGAACGGAACTCCCAGATCCTGCTGGCGCTCATGTCTCTCCTCGCGTCACGGCGCCGCCCGTGCGGCGCGCTCCGTGGCGCCCGCCTTCCCGCGCTCCCCGGTTCCATGCCCGCGGCGCGCTCCCACGAGCGGGCCCGGCGGCGCCGGAACGCACGCGCGGCCGGGGCGTCGTCGAGCAGGGCGAGCATGCGCGTGCGGCGGTCGCGGTAGGGCGGGTCTCGTAGGTCGGTGGTCCGTGGCGGGAACACGGGTGAGCGGGGCCGGCCCGAACCGGTCGACGTTCCCACCTGCCGCAGTACGGCTCCGGCTCGACCAGACGGCGCCGACGGCACACGGCCGAGGCCGTCGTCCCCGGTATCACCGTGGCCGCCGACCCGAACCGGCGGGCCGCCGCCTGGAGCAGTATGCCGTGCTACTTGTCGAGGACACCGACCGCGTGGGCGATGACGAGCAGGGACGTGATGAGCGCGGCGATGCTCTCGACGGACATCAGGGCCTTGGCCCGGGTGGACAGCGGCATGGTGTCGGTGGGGCTGAACGCGGTGGAGTTGGTGACCGAGACGTACAGGTAGTCCATCAGGGTGGGCACCCAGTCGCTGGTGCGGGACGAGCCGTCGGCGACCTCCTCGACAGCGTCGTCGTTCTCGTCCTGGGAGAACCGGAAGTCCGCGAGCGGTAGTTCGGAGCGCTCGGCCTGGGTGCGCACCACCGGGCCGCCGCGGTCGAGCTCCCAGAACGCGAGGCCGAAGACGATGATGCCGGTGGCCCAGACCTGGAGCGCGGCCAGCAGCAGGGGGCCGCCCTCCTGGGCCCTGCTGGTGACCATGGCGTGCACCAGCAGGCCGAGCGAGACGAGGTTGCTGATGCCGATGAGGGCGACCAGGGTCAGCGACACGATCCGGGAGAAGCGGTTCTGCCGGGTCATGCGACGCGGGTTGACTGCGATCAGCGAGACCAGCAGCAGGAGTTCCAGGCCGGGCAGGACGAAGCGAGGGACGAACAGCAGCTGCTCCGGCAGGACGAGGTAGAGCAGGATCGCCGCCAGGGTCGCGAGCACGGCGGGAAGCCGGGCCTCGCCGCGGCGCTCGTGGCGCGGGAAGCGTCCGCGCGCCTTCGCCCGGTGGTCGGGCGTCTTCCTGCCTGAGTCCATGAATCGTCTCCGTGTACGGCGCGGCTGTCACCAGCGGCTTCCCCGCCACGCAGAGTCCACTCCTCACGTCGCTCGGCGCCGATGGGGGTGGCGGCCGGCCGGTTCAGGCGGCCGGCTGGTCGAGGGCCGGTGCTGATCGGCGATCCCGAGTCCCTCCACGGTGGGCACCGCGGTCGCGGAAGGCCGGCCAGGGCTGTGCCGCGCCCCTGTGGGCGTGATGGCTCAGCCGTGATGGCTCAGCCCCGGCCACCGCCGTGTTCCTCGTCCGGCCACTTCCGGGTGTCCCGGGGCGGCACGTACGGCTCCTCTGTCGGGGGCATGCCGCCCTCGATGGCCCGCTCCCGGGCCAGCTCGGCGTCGAACTCGAGCCCCAGCAGGATCGCCAGGTTGGACAGCCACAGCCACACCAGGAACACGATCACCCCGGCGAGAGTGCCGTAGGTCTTGTTGTAGGAGCCGAAGTTCGCCACGTACGCGGCGAAACCACCGGACAGGGCCAGCCACAGCAGCACCGCCAGCACGCTTCCCGGCGAGACCCAGCGAAAACCCCGGCCGCGGACGTTCGGCGCCGCCCAGTACAGCAGTGCGATCATGAACGACACCAGCACCACCAGCACCGGCCACTTGGCGATCGACCAGACCGTCACCGCGGTGTCCCCGAGTCCCAGAACGTCCCCGGCCCGCTTCGCCAGCGGGCCCGTGAACACCACGATCGCAGCACTGGCCATCAGCAGCACCATCATCAACAGCGTCAGCCCGACCCGTAGGGGAGTGGTCTTCCAGGCCGGCCGTCCCTCCCGGATGTCGTAGACCGCGTTGCCCGCCCGGATGAACGCCGCGATGTACCCGGACGCCGACCACAGCGCACCCGCCAGGCCCACCACTGCCAGCAACCCGCCCGTTCCCCGGCCGGCCTGCACCTGCGTGACCGCGCTGCGGAGGATGTCGCGCGCCGATCCGGGCGCGAGCTGCTGCAGGTTGTCCAGCACCCCGTTGGTCGCGGACGTGCCGATCAGGCCGAGCACCGACACCAGCACCAGCAGCGCCGGGAACACCGCCAGCACCCCGTAGTACGTCAGCGCGGCGGCGCGGTCCGGCAGCTCGTCGTCGAGGAACTCCCGGCCGGTGCGCCTGAGCACTTGCCACCAGCCGCGAGCCGGTACGTCCGTTGGTTCGTCCGGTCCGTGGTCCGCGGCCTTCTGCGGGCGACGCGTGGCCGCGTCGTCGGCTTGTCCGTCGCGTGTTCGTCGGAAGAGTCCCATGGCCAGCGTGTTCCCACCCGCCACGATCCACACCTTCGACGCGAGTCGACGCGGTGACCGGGGAGGCCGTGGGGCGCCGGATGAGCGGCACGGGCCGGAAGGGAGTGTGCTCGCTGGGCGCGTTCACCGCGGCGGCGCCTGGACGGCGCCACCGGCGAGGAGTGGCCGGCCGCTGAGGCGGTGTAGTCCGACGTCCCCGGGCCCCTGACGGACGGGGTGCTTCGGACCGCTGTCCAGTGCGGTGAGCTGTTGCGTTCACCACGCCCGTGCCATGCCCGCTCGCGAGCTCGTCCGCGCCCTCGGCAGGCGGACGGGAGCAGCAGGTCCTGGCGTCCGTGGCCGCCGTCCCGTCCTCCTATGATGTCCCCGTCATGATCGTATGGAAGGTGCTCGGTTCGTTCCGGGTCGAGGTGGACGGGCGCCCGGTCGACACCGGTGGGCGGCTCGCGCGTATGGTGCTGGTCCAACTGCTGCTGGCCCGTGGGGCCGTCGTGCCCACGGAGCGGATCATCGAGCGGCTGTGGCCCACCCGTGTCCCGTCGAGTGCGCAGGGATCGCTCCACGCGTACATCGCACGTCTGCGGCGCGTCCTCGAACCGGAACGGGCCCCGCGCACGCCCGCGCGACTGCTGGTCAGCGCGCCCTACGGTTACGCCCTCGCCGTCGAGCAGGACGCGGTGGACGCCTGGGCGTTCGAGAGCCGGGTGGCGGCGTGTTCGGAGGCGGGGCTGCCCGCCCCGGTCGCCGCCGAGCGCTTGGCCGAGGCGCTCGCCTCCTGGGGCGGGCAGCCGTACGCGGAGTTCTCCGACGAGCCGTGGACGGCCGGTGAACGCGCCCGGTTGGAGGAGGTGCACCGCACCGCCCGCGAACGGCTGGCCGCGGCTCGGCTGGGCTGCGGGCAGGTCGCGCAGGCCCTCGACGACGCGGGCACGCTGACCCGGGAGCAGCCGTTGCACGAGGAGGGCTGGCGGCTGCTGGCCCTGGCCCTGTGGGCCCGGGACCGCCAGGGGGAGGCCCTGGCCGCCCTGCGCCGGGCCCGCCACGTCCTCGATGAGGAACTCGGCGTCGAACCCGGGCCCGCGCTGCTGGAACTGGAACAGGCCCTGCTGCACCAGCGCCTGGACGTGCTCCACCGGGCGACCGGGGCACCCGCCCCGGCGCGGACGACCGAAGCGCCCGCCGAGCCGGTGCGCGGTCCGGCGGTGACGGTCGACCCCCGGACGCCCACGGTGCTCACGCCCGGTCGGCTCCTGGGCCGCGACGAGGAGCTGTCCCGGCTCGCCGCCGCGGCGGACCGGTCCCGGGGCGGCCGGGCCCAGGTGGTCCTCGTCACCGGCGAGGCCGGCATCGGCAAGTCGAGCCTCCTGGAGGCCGCCGTCCGCCAACTGCCCCACCAGGGCTGGCTGGTCGGCACCGGGAACTGCCCGGAGACCGACGGTGCCCCGCCCGGCCGGGCCTGGTTCGACATGCTGCCGACCCTGGCGCAGGCCTCGCCACCCGGCCCGTACGCCGACGAGCTCGCCCCGCTGCTGGCGCCGGGCACCACGAGCGACGCCGAGGAGCCGGACGGCAGCCCCGCCCGGCGCTTCCGCCTGCACCGGGCGCTGCTGGGCTGGCTCCGTGAGACGGCCGGGCGGCGGCCCCTGGCGATCGTGCTGGACGACCTGCACCGGGGCGACCAGGAGAGCATCGAGCTGTTCCTGCTCTGCGCCGAGCAGCTGCGGGACGTCCCGCTGCTCCTGGTGGGCTCGTACCGCACCGGCGAGGGGGACCTGACCGGGGCGCTGGCCCGCCTGGCCGCCTGCTCGCCCGTCCGGCTGGCCGTGGGCGGACTGTCGGACGCCCAGGCGAAGGAGCTGCTGCGGCGCGGCGCGGCCGGCATGAGCGAGCACGCCGCGGCGGCGCTGGCCGAACGGGCCGGGGGCAACCCCTTCTACCTGCACGAGAGTTCGCTGCTGATGGCCGGTGAGGGCGAGCAGCAGGCGCTGGCCCGCGTGCCGCAGGGGGTCCAGGACGTCCTTCGGCGGCGGCTGGCTCTGCTCGCGCCGACCGTCACGGCCGGGTTGCGGCTGGCGGCCGTGGCCGGACGCGAGGCCGCGGTGGCCCTCCTGGTCCATGCCGCCGACTGCAGTGCGGAGCAGCTCCTCGACGCCCTGGACGCGGGTGTCACCGCCGGACTGCTCACCGAGCCCCGTCCGGGCACGGTCCGCTTCACCCACGCCCTCGTGCGGGACGCCCTGGAGGACGACCTCACCCGGCTGCGGCTGGCCCGGATGCATTCCCGGCTGGGCCGGAGCCTGATCGCGCTCGGCTCGGACGACGTCGCCGCCACGGCCCACCACCTCCTGCAGGCGGCTGCGGTGGTGACCGCCGACGCCGGGCCCGCGGTCCACCACGCCCGGCTGGCGTGCGAGCAGGCGGTGCGCCGCTACGCCCCCCGCAACGCCGAGGCCCTGCTGACAGCGGCCCTCGGCCTCCTCACCGACCATCCGGCCGCCTTCGCCGACCAGGACGCCGCCCTGCTGCGGGTGTCGCTGCTGGGGCAGCTGGTGGACTGTCAGGTCCGGATGGGGGCGGTCGTGCCGGCCCGCGAGGCACAGCAGCAGGCCGTCCGGGTGGCCCGTGCCGAGGGCCGGGACGACCTGCTGGTCGCCGCCTACACGACGTGGACCGAACCGACGCCCTGGCGCGTGCGCGCGTACGCGAGCTTCGACACCGAGGCGGTCGAGGAGCTCGGGACGCTGCTGGAGGGCCCGGCCGTGTCCGACCGGCAGCGGTGCCTGCTCCTCGACCAGCTGGCCGACGCGCTCGACGACATCGACTCCGGCGCCGTGACCGTCTCCCGCCAGGCCGTGGAACTCGCCCGCGAGGTGGGCGACCCCCGGCTGCGGGGCCTGACGCTCACCTCGCTGCTGCGCCGGGTCGACGGCGAACTCGAACCCGCCGCCTACGCGGAGCTCCACCGGGAACTGGCCGAGGTCGCCGCCTCCCAGGACAGCCCCGAGTACGCCTGGATGACGTCCTACATCGCCGCCCGGATCGCCGCCGCCCGCAACGACCCGGCCGAGATGGAGCGGTGCCTGGTCCAGGCGGACGGGATCGCCCGCACCTACGAGCTCCAGGGCGCGTTCGCGGTGGCGAGGCTGCGCGAGCCCATGCTCGCCATGGCCCGGGGTCGTTTCGAGGAGGCCGAGCAGGCGTTGGGGGCGGGGGTGGCGGAGCTGCGCGCCCGGGGAGCGGTGGACCTCGACGGGCTGGCGGCGCTGGCCGTCGGGTGCATCCGGCTGCAGCAGGGCCGGCTGGCCGAGGTGCTGCCGATGCTGCTCGCGGTGTGGGAGCAGTACCAGCCGGTCAACGAGTCCCTCACCGCTCTCGCCCTGCTGGCCGCCGGCCGGCCCGACGAGGCCCGGGAGGTGTTCGGCCGGCGCGCCCCGCTCCGGCGTGACTTCGCCTTCTCCATCCTGACCGGGCTGCGCGGCGTGGCCGCCCTCGCCCTGGGCGACCGGGCGGCGGCCGCCGAGGTCTACCGGGACCTGCTTCCCCTGGAGGCCTTCGCGGGCGGGGCGAGCAGCCTCAGCATCGTCTTCCGGCCCGTCGCGCAGACCCTGGGCGACCTCGCCCGGTTCCTGGACCGCCCCGACCGGGCCCGGTCCCACTACCTGGAGGCCGCGCGGGTGGCGGCCGCCTGGGACTCCCCGCTGTGGGCGGGCGCCGCACGGACGGCCCTGGACGGGCTGCCGCCGGCACCCGCGTAGCGGCAACCGTCACGGTCCGGTCAGTTCGGCCATGAAGGCTGCGGCCAGGTCGAGGAACTCCTCGGGCGAATCGGTCGTCAGCTGCAGGTCCACCAGCACCTCGTCGGTCGCCGACCCGCACATCACCCTGAGGTGGTCACAGATCTGGCGCACCGTCCCACGCTGGTGGATCTCCGAGGGATCCGCCTCCACCGCGGTGACGTCGGGGTTCACCCGGAACACCCGGCGCAGGCCCGCCGGGTCCCGCCCCGCCCGCTCGGCGGCCTCGGCGGCGACCGCCCAGAGACCGTCCAGGTAGGGCACCGGCATCGAGGCCCCGAGCCAGCCGTCCGCCCGCCTGCCGACCCGCGCCAGGGCCGGCGGGGTGAAGCCGCCCAGCAGGACCGGCGGCCTCGGGCCCTGGTGGGGCTTGGGGAGCACGGTGGACTCCGGGATCGTCCACAGCCGGCCGGTGTGGACGACCGGATCACCGGACCACACGGCGTCCAGGACGTCGAGGGTCTCCTCCAGCCGGGCGCCGCGGCCCTGCCAGGGCACCCCGGTGGCCTGGTACTCCTCCCGCATCCAGCCCAGCCCGATGCCCACGTCCAGCCGCCCCCGGCTGATCAGGTCGAGCGTCGTCAGCGCCCGGGCGAGCACCAGGGGCGGCTGCCACAGGGCGTTGAGCGTGCTGCTGCCCAGCCGCACCCGCTCCGTGACCGAGGCCGCCAGGCCCAGGGCGAGCAGCGGGTCGAGGTGGGTGCCGTACCGGACGGGCATCGGCCCCCCGCTCGCGTAGCCGTCGGGGGGTGTGAGCGGCGACAGGAGCCGGTCGCCCACCCAGAGGCTGTGGCAGCCCAGTGCTTCCAGCGCCGTGCACATCGCGGCGCTGCGGTCGGGGTCGGCGAACGGGCCGAACTGGGGCACGGAGAATCCGATGCGCATCGGTGGGAGTTCCTCGGTCGGGACGGCGGGGGTGGAACGGGCGGGGGTGGGACGGGAAGGGGCGGGACGGGAAGGGGCCGTACGGGGACGGCCCATCAGGCGGTCGTGCGCCGACCGCGGATCCGGTCGGTCTCGCGGCGGTACTGCCGCTGCCCGAAGAGCCGCCACAGCACCCGGGCCGGCAGGGGCAGTCGGGTGAGGAACTCCCGGCGCTGCTCGGGCGAGCTGTCCTCCAGGATGGCGCCCAGGGCGATCATCAGCCGGTTCTTGGGCGTCTCGGCGAGGCCCCGCTCGCCGACCGCCTGCCACTGCTTCTCGTTCACGTGGAGCGCGACCAGCGGCATGACCTCCCGCTCCTCCTCGTCGAGATGGGCGCACAACTGCCGGTGGTGCCGGTGCAGGGCCGCGGCGAGCTCGTCACGGTCCTCCGTCAGGGCACGTGCCTCCCACCGCTCCACGAGCCCCTGGACCTCAGCGATCCCGTCGCTGAGCCCGTGGTGCTGTGCCTCCATCGCCAGGACCTGCTCGGCGTCGAGGTCCAGGTGGGGCAGCAACACCGGCCAGAGCACCTCGTCCTCACCGGTGTGGTGGGCGTGCAGGCCGACGGCGTACTGCCGCCAGTGCTCGGCGAGGATCCGGGAACGCTCGGTGTCGCCGGGGCGCACCTCCTGGACGAGTTCGGCCAGCAGGCGTGACTCGCGGCGGAACACCTGGTGGATCATCGCCATTTCGCGGGTGTAGTGGTGGACGGTGGCATCGGGGGAGTTGCTCGAAGTCATGACACCCAGTCTTCGGAGCCCGGTTGCAGGGCACTTGCGCCCGACTTGCCGCGCTGCGGTGGTCGCCCCCGGAGGGCTTTCCCGCCGCGCTCGCCCCGCCGTGACGCCGAGCGCGACGGGAGCGTTCCGTAGGGCACCTCCCGAGGAGGACAGAGCGGATGATTCCGGCAGGTACGGAGGCGAGCGTCGTCCACGTTCCGCTGAAAATCAGCCAGATGACCTGGAGGAGGACGTCATCGCCCGCCCGGGTGGTACGTTCGCACGACTCGTGGCCTCGCATCTGCGACCGTGCCGTGCCCGCCACCGGGTGTGTCGACGCCCCCGGGGGAACTCCTCGGGGGTCCGTCCGGGCCGAGGCCCCAAGAGGGATTCCGACGGGACGGGTGAGGGCGAGCAGGGATGAACATCTCCAGCACCATCGGCGACGCGCTCGCCGGCGCACTGCGCCGGGCCGGGGTCGAGGTGGACGTCTCGGCGCGTCGTCGGGCGGAGTACTCCACCGACGCGTCGCTGTACCGGGTGGTGCCGACGGCGGTCGCGTTTCCGCGCGGGGTGGACGACGTGCTGGCGACGCTGGAGGTCTGCCGGTCGCTCGGCGTCCCGCTGACCGCCCGCGGCGCCGGTACGTCGATCGCCGGAAACGCGGTCGGACCCGGTGTGGTGCTGGACTTCTCCCGCCGGCTGGACCGGGTGCACGAGATCGACCCGGCCGCCCGCACGGCGGTGGTCGACCCCGGAGTCGTCCTCGACGACCTGCAGCGGGCCGCCGCGCCGCACGGGCTGCGCTTCGGCCCCGACCCCTCGACCCACAGCCGCTGCACGATCGGCGGCATGATCGGGAACAACGCCTGCGGGTCCCGCGCGCTCGGCTACGGGCGCACCGCGGACAACGTCGTCGAACTGGACCTCCTGACCGGGACCGGCGAACGGATCACGGCCCGCAAGGGCGCCGACACCGGAGCGTCGCCGACCCTCGCCGCCCTCCACGAGGTGGTGGGGCGGCGGCTGTCCGTGATCCGCACCGAACTCGGGCGCTTCGGCCGCCAGGTGTCCGGCTATTCCCTGGAACACCTGCTGCCCGAGCGGGGGTTCGACGTCGCCGCGGCCCTGGTCGGCACCGAGGGGACCCTGGGCGTGCTGCTGGGTGCCACCGTGCGCCTGGTGCCGGCCCCCGCCGCGACGGCGCTCGCCGTCCTCGGCTATCCGGACATGGCCGCGGCCGCCGACGCGGTACCCGCCCTGCTGCCCGACGCGCCGATCGCCGTCGAGGGCCTGGACGCGCGGATCGTGGACGTGGTGCGCGGCATGCGCGGGTCCGCGGCGGTGCCCGCCCTGCCCCGCGGGGGCGGGTGGCTGTTCGTCGAGGTCGGCGGCGACAGCACGGCGGAGGCCGGGGCGAAGGCGGCCCGGGCCGTGGCGGCGGCCGGGGCGCTGGACGCCCGGGTGGTGACCGATCCGGCGCAGGCCGCGGCCCTGTGGCGGATCCGGGAGGACGGGGCGGGGCTGGCCACCCGCGCCCACCCCGCGCACGCGGGCTGGGAGGACGCCGCCGTACCGCCGGAGCGACTCGGTGCCTACCTGCGCGAGTTCGAGGCGCTGCTGACCGGGCACGGGCTGCGCGGGATACCGTACGGCCACTTCGGCGACGGCTGCGTGCACATCCGCATCGACTTCCCGCTGGAGCGGCCCGGCGGCCCGGCCGTGTTCCGGGGCTTCCTCGAGGACGCGGCGGACCTGGTCGCCCGGCACGGCGGCTCGATGTCGGGGGAGCACGGCGACGGACGGGCCCGCGGCGAGCTGCTCCCGCGGATGTACTCTCCGGCCGCGCTGGAGGCGTTCGCCGCCGTCAAGACCGTGTTCGACCCCGATGACCTGCTCAATCCCGGGGTGATCGTGCGGCCCCGCCCGGTCGACGCGGACCTGCGGCTGCCCGCCGCGCGGCCCGTCCGCGCCGGCCTGGCGTTCTCCTACCACGGTGATCAGGGCGACTTCGGCCGGGCGGTGCACCGCTGCACCGGTGTCGGCAAATGCCGGGCCACCGCGCCCTCCGACACGGTGATGTGCCCGTCCTACCGGGCCACCCGGGACGAGAAGGACTCGACCCGCGGCCGGGCGCGGGTGCTCCAGGAGATGGCCAACGGATCGCTGGTGCACGGCTGGCGGTCCGAGGAGGTGCGCGAGGCGCTGGACCTGTGCCTGGGGTGCAAGGGGTGTTCGTCCGACTGCCCCAGCGGGGTCGACATGGCCACCTACAAGGCCGAGGCGCTCCACCAGCGGTACCGGGGCCGGCTGCGGCCGGCCTCGCACTACTCGCTCGGCCGGCTCCCGCAGTGGGCGCGGCTGGCGTCCTGGGCGCCCGGGCTGGTCAACGGCGCGATGGCCGGGCCGCTCGGCCGCGCGGCGAAGCGGCTGGCCGGCGTGGACCACCGGCGGGAGCTGCCCGCGTTCGCCCCGCGCACCTTCCGGCAGTGGTTCGCCGGCCGCCGGCCCGGCCCGGGAACCCCGGTGCTGCTCTGGGTGGACACGTTCACCGACCACTTCACCCCGCAGGTCGGCATCGCGGCCGTCCGGGTGCTGGAGGACGCCGGCTTCTCGGTGCGGATCCCCGAACGGAAGCTGTGCTGCGGTCTGACCTGGATCTCCACCGGCCAGCTGGACACCGCGCGGCGCGTCCTGCGGCGCAGCGTCGCCGCCCTGGCGCCGCACGTCGCGGCCGGCACGCCCGTCGTGGGCCTGGAGCCCTCGTGCACCGCGGTGTTCCGGGGGGACGCCGCCGAACTGCTGGGCCCGTCCGGTGCGGTGGCGTCGGTGGCCGGGGCCACCCGGACCCTGGCCGAACTCCTGGACGGCGTCGCCGACTGGCAGCCGCCGTCACTCACCGGCACGGAGGTCGTCGCGCAGCCGCACTGCCACCACCACGCCGTGATGGGCTGGTCCGCGGACCGCGCGCTGCTCGAACGGGCGGGGGCCGAGGTCCGGACGGTCGGCGGATGCTGCGGCCTGGCGGGGAACTTCGGCGCCGAACGCGGCCACTACGACACCAGCGTGGCGGTCGCCGAGACCGCGCTGCTGCCCGCGGTGCGGGAGTCCGGAACGGACGCCGTGCTGCTCACCGACGGCTTCTCCTGCCGCACCCAACTCGCCCAGCTCGCCCGCCGGGACGGTGTCCACCTCGCCGAACTGCTCGCGCGGGCGGGCGGGTCGACCCGGATGAGCCGGACGGACCGGAAGGACCGGAAGGACCGGAAGGACCGGACGGAAGCCGAGGGGTGACCGGGACGACGCCCGGACACGCGTGGGGGCGGGGACGTCGCGACGTCCCCGCCCCCACCGCTCGCCACGGTGCCGCTCGCCACGGCGCCCGCCGGCTCAGCCGAGCAGCAGCCCGGCGGCGTACAGCGGCGACAGCCGGCAGCCCCGGCGCCGCTTGGCGTCCCAGGAGCCGGGACCGTAGGCGATGGTCCTGATGCCGTGGGCCGAGGCCAGCGCGGCGGGCTGGTAGTAGAGGTTGGCGAAGTAGGTGAACTCCGACTCCTCCGTACGGTAGTTGGTCCCGGCGATGGCGGCGGTCCACTCCTCGCCGTCGCGGACCATCAGTCCGAAGCCCAGCATGGTGCCGTTCTTGCTCGCGGTGAACACCGTCAGGTCCTCGGGCGCGACGTGCTCGCGCAGCCCGTTCAGGATCCGCTTCTCCCGCTCGATGTCCGAGACCCCGTCGTACTTCTCGGCGAGTTGGCAGCGCAGGTCGAGGATCTCCGGCTCGTCCGCCGCGAGCGGACGGGCGTCGAGTTCGATGCCCCGCTCCTCCAGCATCCGGAGCTCACGGCGGACCTCGACCCGGCGCTTGCTGGGCAGGTGGGTGATGTAGCCGTCCAGGTCCGTCCAGGTGACCTGGAGGTCGCAGGTCTCGGTGAGCTGGAGGAGTTCGAAGCCGGCCGCCCGCAGCTCCTCGATGAACGGGTCCGCGCTCGCCCGGAGGAACAGCAGGCTGACCGAGCGGAGCCCCTGCGCGCGTGCCCAGTCGGTGATCCGGGCGACGAACTCCTTGAGGACGGCCCGGTCCTGGCAGGCCGGGCCCACCGGGAAGCCGGCGTAGTTGGGGTACATCAGCAGCAACGACGGGAACACCTCGGCGTGTTCGACGCCCTCCCACGGGTACGGCCCCTCGGTCGCCAGGCCGATCGCGGCGGTGCCGCCGGACAGCACCTGGTGCGCGTTGAGCCGCAGCCGCGCCCCGGGATCCTCGACGATCGCGGCGCCTATCGCGGTCAGGCACGTGCCGTCCTCGTCCCGCAGGGCGAGGGTGCGCGGACTGCCGGGCAGCCAGTCGTGGCCGAGTCCGATCCACCGCCTGGTCGCGGGAGCCGCCGCGTGCTGTGTGACGAGCTCCCAGTCGTCCGGGAGTTCCTCGGTGACGGCGAGGCGGAACGCCATCGGTCACGACCTTTCGTCAGGACCCAAGTACGCGGCCAGCGGCTTCTGGGCCATGCCGAAACGCATCTTGAAGTCGTCGTTGCGCCGCCCGCCCTCCAGGACCGGCAGACCCAGTTCGAACGCGTAGCGTACCGCCGAGGCGTGCAACAGGTAGTAGGGGCTGAACGGGAGTTCACGCTCGCGGTCGTACCCGGCGGCCCAGGTGTGCAGCTTGCGGTCCTCGGCGAAGAGGATGCCGATCGCCAGCAGCTCGCCGTCGAGCCGGATCTCGTTGATCCGCGCGGCCTTCTGCATCATGCCGAGGAAGTCCACGATCCGCTGCGCGTCGTAGTAGCCGGCCGATCCGAAGCGGGCGGCGCTGATCTCCAGCAGCCGGAAGCGTTCGGCCTCCTCGTGCGCGGTGGCCGTTCGCATCGACATCTCGGCCCCGGCCTCGGCGGCCCGGCGCAGCTGCCGCCGGTACTCGTGGCGGGTGCTGCCGCTGAGGGTGGCGAGGTAGTCGTCCTCGGTGCTGAAGGAGCTCAGGTCCAGGGCGTAGCGCTTGTCGATCGGCGTGCCGGCCAGGCCGGCGGCCTCCAGCGCGGCCGCACTGGGCGAGCCCACCTCGACGTTGACGAACCCGTAGCGCGTCAGGCCGGCCTCGGCCGCGCACCGGCCCATCGCCGCCAGCAGTGCGGCGGCCACCTCCGGGCGGCGCTGCACGGCCACCAGGTGGCTGTCCGGGCAGTGCCACAGGTTGGAGACCAGCGCCGTCTCGCCCGGGGCCAGGCCGAGCGCTCCCAGGGGGTCGGCCTGGACGTGGCACGGGGCGAAGCCGAGCAGTTCGTCCTCGGCGTCGTACACCTCCAGGTAGTACCGGTCCGCGACCGCCTGGACGGGGTAGTGCTCGTAGGCGGCGAGGAACTCCCGGCCGAAGTAGAACGGCGCCCCGGACGCCGACACCAGGGCGTCCAGCCCCGGGCTGAGCTCCTCGGCCGAACGGACGACCCGGACCCGCAGCGCACCTGGCATTGTCTCTCTTCCCCCTCGTTCCTTGCTCACCGTTCCGGCCCCACCGGGCCTCGCCCCGCACCAACGTCCTTCCGCACCCGCGGAGTTCCCCCGCCGGGTCAGCCGAGCAGCGCGGTCCGCAGCCGGTCGACACCGGTCAGCAGGTCGCCCTCGGGCAGCGCGAAGGACAGCCGGACGTGCCCGGGGGCGCCGAACGCCTTCCCGTCCACGACGGCGACCCGGTGCTCGTCCCGCAGCCAGCCGGTCAGGTCCGCACGGGCCCCGGGCGGGGCGTGCTCGGTGAGCCAGCCGCGCAGGTCGGGGAAGACGAAGATGCCGCCGTCCGGCCGGGGGCAGGACACCCCGGGGATCCCGGACAGCCGCTCCAACACCGCCTTCAGGTTGCCCTGCAGGGCCGAGCCCAGGTGCGCCCGCCGGTCGTCGCGGCCGGGCTCGCCGAGGACGGTGAGGGCGATCTGCTGGGCGGCCGAGCCGGTGCCGCCGATGACGTGCGAGGCGTGCGCGGTGGCGGCGTCCAGGACGGGCCCGGCGGCGATCGCCCAGCCGATCCGCAGGCCGGCCAGCGCGTGGCTCTTGGTGAGCCCGTCCACCACGACGCAGTGCTCGGGCAGTTCGGGGCCGAACCCGAGGACGGAGGGGGCGGGACCGTCTCCGACCGGGACTCCCCGGTACACCTGGTCGAAGAGCAGCAGCAGCCCCTGGGCCCGGGCCCAGTCGGAGAGTTCCCGCAGCCGCTCCGCCGGGATCACCGAACCGTCGGGGTTGCGCGGCGAGTTGAGGACCAGCGCGCCGGTGCGTTCGGTCAGCGCGGCCTCCAGCGCCGCCAACGAGGGCGCGCCGACGCCGACTTCACCGGGTACGAGCACCGCCGTGCCGCCCGCGGCCTTGATCAGGGTGGGGTAGCTCGCCCAGTACGGGCCGGGGACGAGGACTTCGCGCCGCTCGCCGAGCGCCCCGGCCAGCACCGAGAGGATGGCGGCCCGGGCGCCGGGCGCCACCAGGACCTGCTCGGGACGGACGGTCGCGGTGCCGCTCGCCGAGGCGTACGCGGCGACGGCCGCGCGCAGGTCCTCCCGCCCCGCCGGGGGCGGGTACGGCTGGTCGCCCCGCGCGGGCAGGGCCGCTGCCGCCGGGTACACCGGGACGCGGACGTCCCCGGTGGACAGCACGGCGACCCCGGCCCCGATCCCGGCGGCGGAGGTGGGGGAGAGGGTGGTCATCGCTCAGTTCCCTTCCGGCAGCACCCGGCCGACCAGCTTGGTCCGGCCCGCCAGCACGTCCCGGACCAGCTCGGCGACCCGGCGGCGGCTGCTGGCCTCGGCGTCGCTGGACAGGAAGGCCCGGTGGCTGCTGACCACCACGCCCGGGTGCTTGAGCACCGGCGCCCAGGCCGCGTCGTCGTGCGGGTTCTCCGGCGAGAACACGTCGAGCCCCGCGCCGCCGATCCAGCCGCCCTCCAGCGCCTCGGTGAGCGCCACCGGGTCGATCAGCCGGCCGCGGGCGGCGTTGATCAGGTAGGCGCCCTCGCGCATGCCGCGCAGCGCGGCGCGGTCGATGATCCGGTCGGTCTCCGGGTTCAGCGGGCAGTGCAGCGTCACCAGGTCGGACTCCGCCAGGAGTTCGGCGAGGGTGTCCACCGCGTGCGCGCCGTAGCCCTCGGCCAGGTCCCGGCCGATGTAGGGGTCGAAGACCAGGGTCCGGCCGTAGTGGACGCCCAGCTTCCGGGCCACCGCGCGGCCGATCCGGCCGAAGCCGACGATGCCCAGGGTCCGGCTGCTGGTGCGGCGCGGCACGCCGCCCGCGTAGATGTCGAAGCGGCCCTCGGAGAGGGTCCGGTGCTGCGGCACGACCGCGCGCTCCAGTGCGAGGGCGAGCGCGGTGGTGTGCGAGGAGACCTCGTCCACGCAGTAGTCCGGCACGTTGAAGCCGAGCAGGCCGCGCTCCTGCAGCAGTTCGGCGTTGAGGTTGTCGACGCCGACGCCCTGCCGGACGACGGCCTTGAGGCCCGGCCCGGCGGCGTCCAGCAGCTCCGGGGTGACCTGGCAGCGGTAGACCACCAGGACCTCGGCACCGGCCACCCGGGCGGCCAGCTCGGGGCCGTCCAACTGGTAGCGCCCGTCGGCGAAGGGGCCGAACAGCAGCTCGGCGGTGTCGCCCAGGACCTCCTTCTCCACCGTGGCGAGCGCCGGGTCGATGGTGTCGCCCGTGCGCAGCCACGCGGGGTCGGTGTAGATCACGCGGGGTGTGGTCATGGCTCGAGCTCCTACTCTTCCAGTGCTTTGCGTACGTCGTCCGGCGTCACCGCGCGCGGATTGTTGCCACCCCGGACGGTGCCGAGCGCCTGCTGCCAGTCCGCCGTCCAGTCCTCGGCGCGCAGTCCCAGGCCGGCCAGCCGGTCCGGGACGCCGCCGCGCTCCAGGAGCCGGCCCAGCAGGGCCTCCAGCGAGTCGCCGGTGCTCCTCGCGCACTCCGCCTGCAGGTCGTCGACCAGGCTGCGGAGCACGGCCGGCCCGTCCGGGTGCAGGCAGTCGCCCTCCGCGGCCGCCGTGTTGTGCCCGATCAGCCAGCGCATGTGCAGGGCGACGGCCAGCCCGTGCGGAATGCCGGCGCGGGCCGTCAGCCCGTACGAGAGCGCGTGGCCGGCGGTGGTCCTGGTGAGGTTGATCGCGGCTCCCGAGAGCGCCGCGCCCAGGGCCAGCCCGTCGTACACCTCCCGGTCGTACGGCGGGGTGCCGCCGACCAGCCGGTCCAGCGCGGGCACCAACGACTCGACGGCCTGCCGGGCGTAGCGGCGGGACTCGGGCGTGGCGCTGACGGCCCAGGAGGACTCGACCGCCTGGCAGAGCGCGTCGGCCCCGGCCGAGGCGCCCACCGGCAGCGGGACGCTCTCGGTGAGCCGCGGATCGACCAGGACGGCGTCGGCCCGGGAGCGGTCCGAGTCCAGCGAGTGCTTGCGGCCGTCGACGTAGATCGTCGCGAACCGGGTGAGTTCGCTGCCGGAGCCGCTGGTGGTCGGCAGCAGCACCAGGCCGAGCCGGTCGCGCTCCAGCAGCGCCGGGTCGCGCAGGTAGTCGAGCGGGCGGCGCGGCTGGGGGGCGAGCACGGCGATCGCCTTGGCCAGGTCCATGCTGCTGCCGCCGCCCACGCCGATCACCAGGTCGGGGCCGAACTCCCGCGCGACGGCCAGTCCTTCCTCGACCGTCGGCAGGGTCGGGTTCGGCCCCGACCCGATGAAGCAGCGGATCCGGTGGTCCCGTTCCAGGGAGCGCACCAGGTCCGCGGCGCCGGACCGTTCGAAGGAGCCCGGGCCGCCGACGACCAGCACCCGGGAAGCCCCCAGGGCCTCCAGGGTCTCCGGCAGCCGGTCGGCCGCGCCCCGGCCGAAGTGTGCGGACGGGTGGCCCGGCAGCCGTACCAGTTCAGACAGCATGGGAGTCCCCGGCCGTCCGCCCGCCGTCGACGAGTCCGTCGACGAGTCCGTCGACGAGCCCGTCGGCGAAGCGGTCGGCGATCTCGTCCGGCGAGACCTTCTCCGAGGCCCGTCCGCCCGCCGCCGCTCCGGGCACGCCGCGCACCGCCAGCAGCGCGGGGCCGGGGGCGTCCAGCAGCCGGCGCAGCGCCGGGCGCAGCTCGGCGACCGAGTCGACCGTCTCCGCCGTGCGGTAGCCGCAGGCCAGGGCGGTGGCCGCGAAGTCTGCGCGGCCCGCCGCCGTGAGCTGGGTGCCGGTCGACTCGTAGCTGCCGTTGTCGAAGACGACGTGCCGCAGGTTCTCGGGCCGGTAGTGGCCGGTGGTGGCCATGGAGCCCAGGTGCATCAGCGCCGCGCCGTCGCCGTCCAGCACCACGAACCGGCGCTCGGGCCTGGCCATCGCCGCGCCCAGCGCGACACTGCCGACGTGGCCCATCGAGCCCTGCATGTAGAAGTTGCCCGGCCGGTCGCCCTGGTTGAACAGCTCGCGGGACAGGAAGCCCGTGGTGGCCAGCAGGTGCTCGTCCGTCACCTCGGCCAGCACCGCGGAGACCAGGTCGGCGCGGTCCGGCCCTTCGGCACGACCGTGCTCGGTCACGCCCGGGACTCCGCCGATGGCGCCCTTGGGGACCAGCAGGAAGGCCGGGCGGCGCGCCTTGAGCGCGTCGGCGGCCTCGGAGAGCACCTGGTCGAAGGGCACCTGCCCGTCCAGCGTCCAGTGCGGGATCTCCAGGGAGTCCAGCCACGGGTGGGACACCCGCCCCATCCAGTGGTGCTGCTGCTCGCCGGCCCCCGCAGCCGGCCAGCCGCGCAGGCTCATCATCACCAGCACCGGGATCCGGTACGGCAGCACCAGGGAGGTGAGGGGGTTGATCAGGTTGCCGAACCCGGAGTTCTGGCTGAGCACCACGGCCGGATCGCCGCCGAGCCGGGCGCCGGCGGCGATCGCCAGGGCCGCGCCCTCGTTCACCGCCGGGACGTAGCGCAGCCCCTCGGCCCCTTCCTCCAGCAGCCGGATCGGGCCGCCGAAGAAGGAGCACGGGACGCCGGTGACCAGCTTGGTGTCGAGGGTCCTGAGCCCGTCGAGCAGCGCGGTGGCGGAGACGTACTCGCTCATACGGTGCTCTCGAACTTCGCGGTCATGCCCTGGAGTTCGAAGACCTCGCCCATCGGCACGATCTGCTCCTCGACGGCCTGGCCGCGCCCGCCGGCGGCGAGCTCGGCGAGGGTGGCCTTGATCCCCTTGATCGCGCCGCGCAGGCCCTGGTTCGCGTAGATCACCACGCTGAACCCGGCCGCGCGCAGCTCGGACTCGTGGACGGTGTTGTACGTGGTCGGCACGCACACCAGCGGGATGTCGAGGTCCCACTGCGAGGCGAACTCCAGGATCTCCCGGGGCTGGCGGCTCTTGCTGTGGATCAGGACAGCGTCGGCGCCGGCCTTGGCGTAGGTGCGGGCCCGGTCCAGCGCCTCGTCCATGTCCGCGCCCGCGACCAGCGCCTCGGTGCGCGCGATCAGGACGAAGTCCTCGGAGACCTGGGCGCTCTTCCCGGCCTCGATCTTCTCGGCGAAGTCCACGGCCGGGATGAGGTCCTGGGACGCCGCCGCGAAGCTGTTGATCTTCGGGAAGATCTTGTCCTCGATGCAGATGCCGGCGATCCCGCGCCGCTCGTAGTTGGCCACCGCGTGGGCGACGTTGAGCGGGCCGCCGAAGCCGGTGTCGCAGTCGGCGATGACCGGGATGGTGGTGGCCGCGTCCATCGCCTCGGCGGCGTCGAGGAACTGGGTCATGCTCAGCAGGCTCTGGTCGGGCAGCGCGTAGCTCGCGGAGATCTCCAGGCCGGAGGCCCAGATCGCCTCGAAGCCGGCGCGCTCGGCCAGCCGTGCGGTGAGCCCGTTGTGCGCGCCCATGGCCCGGATGAGGCCGTCCTCGGCGAGCAGGGCTCGCAGCCGACGGGACTTGCTCGATCGCTCAGTGCTCACGTGCGGACTCCAGATCTGTTGCGTCGGACTCTTGCGCGTCGGGGTGTGCTGTGCCGGGCTGTGCTGCGTCTGGGTGTGCTGCGCCGGGCTGTGCCGCGTCGGACTTGAACCAGAGCCGGTCCTCGTCGAGGTACCGCTCGATGCCGTCGCCCGGGATGGTGGCGAGCGCGAACCGCACGTCCGTGGTGGTGGCGCCGCCCACGCGCAGCAGCAGCACCCGGGCGGCGGCGCCGTCGGCGTCGCCCGCGGTGTTCGGGTCGGCGGTGAGGGCGGCGAAGGCGATCCGCGTCCCCGGCAGGACGTAGGCGGAGTCGCCGGGCTCCAGCCGCTCGCGGCGCCGCTCGCCCCGGTGCTCCCAGTGGAGCTCCACCGGCTCCTCGCCGAGCACGTAGGCGTACTGGTGCTGGTAGGTGCTCAGCCAGCCGGCCGAGGCGTCGGCGGCCGGAAGGACGTCGACCTCCAGCGCGGTCGTGTGCGGGTGCGCCGGGTCGCCGGCCAGCTGGGTCACCCGGTACGCCGCCCGGCCCTGCTCCGGCAGCTCCCAGGAGCGCGACTCGGCGCGGTACGCGAGGTGCACCCCCGCCTCGGTGCCGATCCGGGTGGGCAGGAGTTCGCGGACGGCCACGCCGAGCGCGTCCGCCAGGGCGGCGGTCTCGTCCCCGGTCGCCGCGGCCTCGCCCGCGCACAGCTGCGCCACGTACGGTGCGGGCAGCTTCGCCCGGCGGGCCAGCTCCTCGGTGGAGAGCAGCCGCGCCTCGGCGAACGACCGCAGCAGCGCGGCCTGTTCGGCGGGCAGGGCCAGCGCCCTGGCCTTCCGGGGGCCGAGCACCGACAGCTCCCGCTGGGCATCGCCCAGCAGGTCGCCGCCGTAGGTGAGGGCCAGGATGTAGGCGGGCTCGGTGGCGGAGCGCGAGGTGAAGGAGTGCGGTGCGAAGGGCAGGCCCCAGACCGAGTCCCCGGTGTTCATCTCGACGCAGTGGGAGACGCCCTCCCAGCGGTAGTAGTAGTTCACCGGCCCGACGAAGTAGGTGAACTGGTACAGCAGGTGGCCCCGGTTCCACTCGACCGCCGGGTTGTCCGGGTCGCTGTCCTCGACCACCCGGAGCATGCTGATCCACTCCGGCCGGTAGGAGGCCACCCGGGACATGGCGGTGTCGCGGTACTCGTAGTACGGGCTGCCGCCCCGGTTGATGGTCCGTCCGCTGGCGACGGAGTCGGCCAGGCGGTGGACCCGCACGCCGTCGGGGCAGTCGTCGTGGATCGGCAGCAGATCGCGTTCGTTGAGCGGCCAGACGGCGGCCGCCTTGCCGATCAGGTCCCAGTCGACCGGACGGCGCCCCGAGGTGAGGTCGGCGAAGGCGCCGGGCGGCAGCCCGAGGTCCTGCTCGGCCGAGGCGTCGTCCCGTTTCAGATCGTTGGCCGCGGACCGCAACAGCCGTGCGGACCGCAGTGAATAGTCACTCTCCGGTAGAGAGCTGTCCAAGGCTTCCCCCTGAGGTGGATCGTCTAGCGCGTGGCCATGAACCGGCCCAACCGCTGCGGTTGCAGGCCGTAACGCCGCTTGAACTCGTCATTGCGCCGGCCGAACTCCACGACCGGCTTCCCGCTGGCCATGCCGTACTCCAGCTCGGCGCCGAACAGCACGTACTGCGGGCTCCAGTTGAGCTCCTCCGGGTACAGGCAGCCGCCCGCCCAGAAGTGCGCCCGCTGCTCGTCCAGCAGGCAGATCGACACCGCCTGCAGCACCCCGTCCAGCTCGATCCGCAGGATCCGGCAGTCCGGACCCAGGGCGCGGATCAGCGCGGACAGTTCCCCGGGCGGGTAGTAGCCCGGGGCGTGCTTGTCGGCGGTCGCCGTGCAGAGCGCCAGCGCCGCGTCGTCGAGGACGTCGGAGCCCTGCTCGAAGGTGATCCGCGCACCGGCCCGCTCCGCCCGGCGCATGTACTGCCGCAGGGAGCGGCGCGAGGCCCGGCCGATGGTGGCGAGGTGGTCGTCGAGGGTCAAACCCCCCGCCGGCATCGGCAGCCGGTAGCGCGGCGTCGTCTCCTGGCCCGGCAGGCCCGCCTCGGCCAGCAGCCCGGCGAGCTCTCCCTGCCACTCGATGTTCACCAAACCGTAGGTGGCGACGTCGAGTTCGTCGGCTAGCGTACCCATGGACGCACACAGGTCGGCAAGCGTTTTCGCGTCGAGGGTGCCGGCCGAGGGCACCATCGTGTCGTAGCAGTGCCAGATGTGCCCGACCAGCATCCGGGTGATCCCGGCGTCGGGGTCGGTCGCGAAGGGGTCGACGGTCTCCTGGAGGGAGAGCACCAGTGCGGCGGACGGTGCACCCGACGCGTCCCTGGCCAGCAGGTAGTACGGGTCGGCCGGCCGGGTCAGCGGGTCGCGCTCGATGGAGCACAGGAAGTCGTAGCCGAAGAAGACGTTGCCCGCGACTCCCAGCCGCTCCCAGTCGGCCCGGCCGATGCCCTGCACGGACCGGAGCACCTCGACGCCCGAACTCGCCTGTGGCAAGCGGTCGGTGGGGTGCAACACGTGGCTCGTGGACGGGCTCATTTGCCGCCCGCCAGCTCGGTGAACGACCCCGTGACGAAGGACGCCTGGTCGGACAGCAGCCACAGGACCGCCTCGGCCACCTCCTCCGGATCGCCGCCGCGCTGCATGGGCAGGTTGCCCTGCAGCCGGTCGACCCGGCCCGGGTCGCCGGCGGTGGCGTGGAAGTCGGTGCGGATGAAGCCGGGGCGCACCGAGTTGACCCGGATCCCCTCGGCCGCGACCTCCAGCGACAGGCCGGTGGTCAGCGTGTCCATCGCGCCCTTGGAGGCGGCGTAGTCCACGTACTCGTTCGCCGAGCCGAGGCGGGCGGCGGCCGAGGAGACGTTGACGATCGCCCCGCCCCGGCCCCCGTGCCGGGTGGACATCCGGCGGACCGCGTGCTTGGCGCAGAGGAAGGCGCTCACCACGTTGGTGGTCAGCACGCGGTGCAGCCGCTCCTCGTCCAGGTCCTCGATCCGGGACTTCTTCTCGGCCACGCCCACGTTGTTCACCAGCCCGGTGAGCGGCCCGAGTTCGGCGTCGACGGTGGCGAACAGCCGCTCCACCTCGGCCTCGCGGGAGACGTCCGCCCGGACGGCGAGGGCCGTGCCGCCGGCCTGGACGATGTCGCGGACCACCTCCTCGGCGGCCGTCCCGTTGTGCAGGTAGTTCACGCAGACGCGGTAGCCGCGCTGCCCGGCGAGGCGCGCCGTCGCTGCGCCGATGCCCCGGCCGGCGCCGGTGATGAGGAGGGCTCCGGGCATCAGTAGTCCCCGTTCGAGAGCTGGATCATCTTGCTGGACGCCTTGCGCTTGGAGCGCAGGAACCACCGGTTGACGCTGTCGGCCAGCGGTCCCAGCGGGCGGCGGAAGTCCACGATGATGACGACCCGGGGCTCGTCGGCCTCGTTGCGCACCTCGTGCTCGAAGGTGTCGTCGAGGACGATGCTCTCGCCCGCCTTCCAGGTGTAGTACTCCTGGTCCACCCGGATCCGCGGCGGGTTCTCCGCCGGGGTGCTGATGCACAGGTGGTAGCGGAGGATCCCGGCGTACGGTCCGGCGTGCGGGTCGAGGTTGACGCCCGGTTCGAGCACCGAGACCATCGCGCTCACCACGCCCGGGGTCTTCTCCGCGAACTCCAGGAGGGTCGGAGTGTCCTTCCGGGCGGCCTCGTTGGGCACGCCCAGCACGTAGGCGTAGTAGAGCCGCCAGTCCTTGGAGATCTGGGCGGCGCGCACGGGGTCGATGTCCTCGTACCGTCCGAGTTCCCGCTGGCGCAGCAACTCCTCGACCTCGGCGCGGAGTTGGGGGAGCTTGGCCTCCAGGTCGCGGACGGCCGGGAACAGCGGGTACGGCGAGGCGAACCGCGGGCGGCGGTCGCCACCGTAGGACCGCAGGAACATCTTGTTGGCGGCTTTTCTGACGAGGGCGTGATCGGTACTGATCGACTTGGCCATAGTGCTGTCTCCAACAGCGCGCTGCCGTCTTCGGAACGCGCGATAGGCGAAGAGAGAGGCGAAGGGATGAGGACTCCGCGTTGAGTCCTGCATGACGTCCTGCGTGAAGTCCTGCGGGGGAGGAGACTGCGGGGCAGGCCCGTGGGGCAGGCCTGCGTCGAGCGGCCGGCCTCAGGAGCCGGCGGTCTTGGCCGGAGCCCGGCGGAGCCCGACCGACAACAGCGCGCCGACCAGCAGGGCGAGGACGGGCACCAGGAAGGTGGTCCGCACCGCACCGGAGAAGTCGCCCCGGGTCAGGCCGACTTGGAGGAGCGCACCGGTCAGCGCGGTACACAGCAGGCTGCCGCACAGCCGGGTGGTGTTGAACACCCCGGACGCGACACCCGCCAGCTCCGGCGGGACGTCCTGCATGGCGACCGCGACCGACGGTGCGAAACACACTCCCATACCGACACCCATGACGGCCAGGCCCGGCAGCAGCAGGAGCCACGAGGAGTGTGCCGACAGCGCCGGCACCTGTGCGCCCACGCCCGCGGCGAACAGCACCAGGCCGACGATCAGCACGGTCTTCCCGCCGATCGCGTCCACCAGCCGCCCGGACCGCCGCGCCACCACCACCGAGATCAACGGCGGTACGGCGAGCACCAGCCCGGCGCCGAACGGCGACCAGTGGTGCACCGTCTGCAGGTGCAGCGGAACGAGCAGCAGCACCGCGGCCACCGCGCCGGGGATGGCGCCGATCACCACCGACAACAGGGCGAAGTTCCGGTTGCGGACCAGCGCGAACGGGATCAGCGGATCCCGCCCCTGCCGTCTGCGCTGCACCAGCGCGAAGGCCCCGAGCACCACCAGGCCCGCCACCAGGCAGCCGGGCACCGTGACCGGTCCCCACAGCGTGCCCCAGTGGTGCCGCTCGCCCTCGACCAGCGGGTAGACCAGCAGGAAGATCGCGGCGGCCAGCACGACGGACCCCAACAGGTCCAGCCGGGCCCGGCCTTCGCCCCGCAGCGGCGGAACGCTCAGCATCACCAGGACGAAGCCGACGACGCCGACCGGGACGTTGATGACGAAGATGGCCCGCCAGCCGAGCGTGCCGGCCAGCAACCCGCCCACCGTCGGCCCGACGGCGGTCGCGAGGCCCGCGAAGGCACCCCACGTCCCCATCGCCCGGCCCCGTTGCTCGGCCGGGAACACCCGGGTGATCACGGCCATCGCCTGCGCGGCGAGCAGTGCCGCGCCGACACCCTGGAGACCCCGGCCCAGGATGAGCTGGGTGGGCGTCTGCGCCAGTCCGCAGGCCGCCGACGTGACGGTGAAGACGACCAGGCCGATCAGGAGCACGCGTCGCGTTCCGAACAGATCGCCCAGGCGGCCACCGAGGACCAACAGCACCGCGTAGGTGAGCAGGTAACTGTTCGTCACCCAGAGGATCTGGTCGAGCGAGGCCTGTAGGCCCTGCTCGATGGTGTGGAAGGCGATGTTGACGACGGTCGTGTCCAGCAGGACGAGCGCCTGGGTGAAGCAGATCGCCAGCAGGGCGAAGCCCGGGGAGCGCATCTTCTCCCGCCACCCCGGTGAACCGTCCAACGGCGTACGGGCGGCGGCCTGGGTGGCCTCCATGAAGCGGTTTACTCCCCGCTTCCGGTCTCGCCGGCGCGGCGGGCCCGGCCGTAGAAGAAGCCCGGGGCGACCTCCTCGATCGTGCAGTCCCAGCCGAGCGCGGTCAGACGGCGCTCCAGCTCGGCGGGCTCGAAGAAGATCTTCACGATGCGGAACTCACGGCCGTCGGCGAGCGAACGGACGACGGCGTGCTCCGGGTCCACCTGGTCCTCGACCTCGCCGATCCGCTCCAGCGGGGTCACGTCGACGAATTCGACGACACCGCCGGGCTTGAGCGCCTTGGCGACGCGCGCCCAGAAGTCGTCGAAGTACTCGAGCGGAACGTGGGCGAGCCAGTGCGCGAAGAACACTCCGTCGAACTGACGGTGCGGCTGCCAGGTGAAGAGGTCCGCCTGGATGAACTCGACGTCGCCCAGTCCCTTGGCGCGCGCGACCTCGATCATGCTCGCCGAGCCGTCGACCGCGGTGAGGGTGGCGCTGCGCTTCACGAGGTGACGCGTCCAGTAGCCGGTGCCGGGGGCGAGTTCCAGCACGTCACCGCCCAACTCGCCGCTGGCGAGCCGCTCCAGGAGCGCGGGAGAGGCGGCTTCCTGGTAGGGGACGAAGGTGTCGTCGTACTCGACGGCACGCTCGTCGTAGTACTCCTGCTGGATGGCGACAAGATTCTCGATGTTCATGTGCTGACAGCCTCCCCGTTGATCTTGTCATGCAACCTGAGAAACGTAACTTGCTACCGATCGGTAGCATAGGGTGATCCAAATCACATCCGGAACTTCCGGTTCTCCCTCTTTTATCCGTTTGCCCGGGCCGGTCTCCGTCACCAACGGATCTGCTGGCCAATGTTCCTGACGATCCGTGACCGACGGGCGTGGGGATCCCGTGCGGCCGCATGACCGTGCCCCGGCCGACGGGGGTCGGCCGGGGCACGGGGCTGGTGTGCGGCGCGGCGGGGCGACGCGGTCAGGTGGTGTGGTAAGGCGGCGTGCTCAGGCGGGGCAGGGGATGTAGGCCAGGCCGTGGGCGCCGGGTTCGGCGCGCTTGGCGACGGTCAGGCGGGAGACCGGGGTGAAGGTGTCGAGGTCGATGACGTCGACGGTGGAGGAGACGACGGAGGCGACGTAGGCGAGGCGCCCGTCGGGGGAGGAGGTGATGCTCAGGGGGAACAGGCCGATCTCGACGGAGCCCAGGAGCCGGTGGTCGTCCGTGGAGAACACCGAGAGCACGCCCGGGAGTTGGCGGCCGAGCTTGGACTCCGGGTCGGGGGTGGAGCGGATCTCGCCGGCCAGCAGCCTGCCGGTGGAGGTCAGGTGGACCGGCAGCGCGGCGTGCTCGGTCGGCAGGGTGGCGACCACCGAGGCCGACGCGGCGTCGATGACCCGGATGCCGGGGGCGGCGTCGGGCTTCCCGGCGAAGCCGAGGTAGGGCGCGGCGACGTAGGCCCGGGTGTTGTCGGGGGAGGCGGCGAGGCCCTCGCTGCCGGGGACCTCGACCTTGGCGGTCATCGTGCCCCGGCCGAGGTCCACGATCGAGACGAACGGGGCCTCCTTGTTGGTGGCGAAGCCGGTGCGCCCGTCCGGGGAGATGGCGAACCAGTGCGGGCCGGGGGCGTCGGTGTCGATCCGGCCGAGCGAACGGCGGGACACGGTGTCGATGACCACGATGCCGCCGGGGCGGTCCGGGCCGCCCTCCACGCTGACGTAGAGGCGGTTGCGCCCGGCGTCCAACGCCAGCCCGTGCGGGCCGTGTTCGGGGGCGAGGTCGATCACCTCGACGATGCGGCGGGTGTCGGCGTCGATGACGGTCAGCTCGGTGCGCCGGCCGGTGTGGGCGTGGTAGTAGCCCGAGTGGTAGGCGGAGGTGCACCAGAGCAGGCGCTGGGTCGGGTCGAAGCACAACTCGTGCGGCTCGGCGAGGACTTCGACGGTGTCGAGGAGCCGGTCGGTGGCGGCGTCGAAGAAGGAGACGGTCGGGCCGCTCTGGCTGACGACGGCGAGGACGTCACCGGCGAGGCCGGAACGGTCGGTACGGGCGGTGGACACAGGTGCTCCTTGCGAGGGGTTCCGTGCGGACTGCTCCAGTCTCGGCGGCCCGGGGCGGAGAACACCATGCAAGGATTGGCAGGGGATAGTTGACTGATGCGCAAAAGTGCAGTTCAGGAGCCATGGATGGACCTCAACCTGCTGCGGGCCCTGGATGCCCTGCTCCAGGAGAACAGCGTGACCCGGGCCGCTGAGCGGCTCGGCACCTCGCCGGCGGCGGCGAGCCGGATGCTGGCCCGGCTGCGCCGCGCGGTGGGCGACCCGCTGCTGGTGCGGGCCGGGCAGGGGATGGTGCCGACCCCGCGGGCGCTCGAACTCCGCGAGGAGGTGGGCGCGTTGCTGCGCGGCTGCGAGAACGTGCTGCGGCCAGGCGCGGGATTCGCGCCGGTGCACCTGGAACGGACCTTCACCGTGCAGACCAGCGACGTGGTGCTGGTGCGGGTGGCCGGCCCGCTGACCGAGCGGATCCGGGCGGAGGCCCCCGAGGTCGACGTGCTGTTCCTGCCGGAGTCCCTGGAGGGCGGGCCGGCGCTGCGCCAGGGACTGGTGGACGTCGAGGTGGGCGTGCTCGGTCAGCTGGACCCGGAGATCCGTACCCGGCCGCTGCTCCGGGCGCCGCTGGTGGGCGTGGCGCGCAGCGGACACCCGCTGTTCGAGGGGCGGATCACCGCCCGGCGGTTCGCCGCCGTCGACCACATCGGCGTCTCGCGGCGGGGCAAGCGGCTCGGGCCGATCGACGCGGTGCTGGCCGAGCGCGGGCTGCGGCGCCGGGTGGCGGTGGTGGTGCCGAGCCACACGAGTGCGATGCTGCTGGCCCGGGACAGCGACCTGGTCGCGCTCGGGCTGGAGGACTGGCTGCCGGAGACGGTCGCCGCGCTCGGCCTGCGCACCTTCCGGATCCCGCTCGAACTCGACCCGCTGGAGATGGGGATGGCCTGGCACCCGCGCAACTCGGCGGATCCGGGCCACCGTTGGTTCCGCGAGCACCTGGCGGCCGCCGTCCGGCAGGCGCGGGAGGACTGAGCCGGGCGGCGGTGCGGGCCCCGCGTTCCGCACCGCCGCCCGGCCGTCGGGCCCCCGGAGGGGCCGGCGGTCAGCGGCGGAGCGGCCCCTCGCAGGTGTAGTCGGCGGTGCCGGCCTTGCCGTCGGTCCAGATGTCGACCTTGCCGAAGCTGCAGTTCATGTCGTTGAGGTTGTTCGCCCCCGCGACGTCCTTGGTGCGGGTGAGGATGAAGTAGTCCACGGTGTCGGACATGTCCTTGAACACCTTGTCGGGGTTCTTCGCGTCGGAGAGGTTGGCGGTGATCCGGCCGGTGCAGACGAAGCGCATCGGCTTGTTGGCCCAGTCGCCGTTGTTCCCGCAGCTGGGCGTGGCGCCGGTGGCGTCGGCGAACTCGTCCTGGACGTCGGAGGCGTCGGAGAGGTCGAGGGCCGGGTCGGCTATGAAGGAGGTCGACGGGACGTACAGGGCGTCGACGTTCTTGATCTGCGCGTCCAGGAAGGCCGAGTACTCGCCCTGCAGGGCGGCGTCGGCGCCGACGCGGTCGCGCCAGGCGTCGAAGCCGGCCGGGTCGTCGGCGCGTTCGTAGCCGTACATCTCGCGCAGCAGCGACGGGTGCTTCTGCCAGAGGAACTCGAAGAAGGTGCCGGCGTAGTTGTAGAAGTGGAAGGCCGGGGTGTCGGTGTAACGGGCGTGCAGGAGTTGGGCGACGGTCATCCGGGGGATGCCGGCGGCCTCGTCGGCGGCGAGCTTGCGGACCAGCGACTTGCGCACCAGGATGCCCCGGTCGCGGGTGGAGCCGTCGAAGAACTCGGCCGTGCCCTCGTCCATCGCGGTGGTCTTGTCGTCGGCGTACCAGCGCGGGTCGCCGAAGTAACCCGGCACCGCCCAGCGGCCGTTGAGGTAGTGCGTGTACTCGTGGCGGAAGAGCTCCTCGAGGGTGAGCATCGAGTCCTGCGGGACGCGCCGCTGGTAGGTGTAGAAGGTGGCGCCCCGCTCGATGTACATGCCGCCGTTGCTGGTGCTGTAGCCGGTGAGGACCGGCTGGTAGACCTCGTAGTCGGCGCGCGAGGCGTACAGGTGGATGTGCAGGGTGGAGTTGACGTCCCCGGCGAGCGGCTGATCGGTGCCGAGGACCCGGAAGAACTGGGTCTTGACCTGCTTGCTCGCGTAGTACATCTGGTCGACGGTGGCCTTGTCGAGGGCGGTGCGGACCTCGATGGCGCCGTTGTCGTAGCGGTAGGTGAAGGGGAAGAGCTTGGCCTCCAGGTCGGACACGCAGACGCCGTACTGGTGGCAGACGCCGTAGGTGGCGGCCCAGCCGATGGCCTTGACCCACGGGTCGGACCACTCGCCGAAGGCGGCCTTGGTGGTGGTGATCAGCGCGCCGAGGTCGGCGACGGTGGCGTCGTGCAGGGCCGGGATCTGGCCGAAGCGCCCGGCCTCGGCGACGGCGTCGCGGGCGGTCCAGGCGTTCTTGGTGCCCTTGAGGTGGCCCCACGAGGCGTACGCGCGGAAGGCGGCGCGGTAGTCGGCGTCGGCGGCGACGGCGGCGAGGAAGGCCGGGTCCTGGTTGTAGATGCCCAGGTAGTTGAGGTTGAGCGCCTGGAGGACGGCCTTGCCCCAGGCGGGGCTGTCGGCGAGGGTCGTTCCGGGAGCGAGCACGCCGAGGATGCGCCGGGCGAGGCCGAGGTTGTTCTGGCGCAGGCCGTCGGCGCCGGCGGTGATGGCCGCCTCCCGCAGGGTGTTGGCGGCGAGGTCGGTGCGGTCGAAGGCGTGCGCGCTGCCCGCGTACGCCGTGATCGCCTGCTGGACGGCGTGGAGGGTGGCCGGGTCCGCGAGGTTCAGCTCGTGGTGGCTGAAGGCGTGGTAGGCGGTGGCGTGCAGGTACGTCCAGAGCTCGTAGAGGTGCGAGGCGCCGGTGCCGTCGTCGGTGGCGGACAGTTGGGTGATCCGCTGGGCCACCGCCTGGACGTGGGCGTTGTCCATGGTGGTGGTGAACCGGGCGTCCCAGGTCCAGAGGACGGTGTTCAGGCAGCCGTCGGCGGTGACCGCCCGGTCGGTGAGGAAGGCGACCAGCTGGTCGGCGCCGAGGCCGGTGAGTCCGTCGACGGTACAGGGCACGCCCGCGCTGGTGGTGGGCGCGGCGGCGGCGTTGGCGGCGGCCGCGGCGGCGAGCCGGTCGGCGGTGGGCGCGGGCGCGCCGACGTGGTCGGGCAGCAGGCCGGGGATGGGCGTGGTGCCGAGCGAGCCGCCGCCCGGGGCCGGGGCGGGGGCACCGGGCTTGGCGGCGTCGGCGCCGAGGTGGTCGACGTCGTCGTAGGCGGTGCGCTGATCGGGGGTGTCGGTGGGCGTCGGGGCGGTGGTGGGCTTGGCAGCGGAGGTGGTGGCGGCGGGCGTCGTGGCCCTCGGGGCCGTGGGGGTGAGGGCCTGGGCGGTCTGCAGGGTGGGCAGCGTGAGCGTGACGGCCATGGCGGAGGCGAGCAGGACTCGCCTGGCAACGCGGGAAGTTGACACCGGATCTCCTGGAGGGGGAAGTGGCAGGGCGGTGCGAGGCGGCAGTGCCGTGGGGGTGGTCCGGCCCGGGACTGCCGGGGGGAGAGAGGGGGGCGGGCGGTGCGGGGTCGGGGCCGCCCCCGAGTGAGCCGTAACATAGCAATGTGAAATTGCACCTGCCAAGAGGGTGAACGGGGTTGACCCCGGCTCGGCCCGCCGCCGCAGTTCGGGATACCCTGCCGGGGTACGGGAGGGCGGAGCGGATCGGGAGGCGGAGGATGGCGCAGCAGCGGCCGTTCGGCCCGCCGGTGCCGTGGACGCTGCGTCTGCTGCTCCTCGCCGCGCTGCTGTTCGGCGTCCTGACGATGCACACGCTCGGCCATCCGGTCGGCGGGCACGGCGGGCACGGGGATCCGGGGCCGTCCGTGGTCGCCGCCCCGCACGTACCGGAACACCCCGCGATGGCCGCCGAGCCCGTCGGCGTCGCGCCCGTCCCGGCCGAGCCCGCCGTGGCCGAGCCCGCCCTGGCCGCGCCGGTGGCGGTCGAGGCCGTCCGCGCCGCGGCCGCCGACCCGGCCTCCGCCGGCGGGATGGACCCGATGGCGGTCTGCCTCGCCGTCCTCGCCGGCTGGACCCTGGTGCTCCTCGTCGTCGGGCCGCTGCTGCGCCGCAGCGGTGACGCCGCCGCCGGGGTGCGGGCCCGGCTGCTGCGGGCCGTCCGCGCGCTGCCCCCGCCCGGGGGCGGGCGGATACTCCTCACCCGGCTTTCGGTGCTGCGTCAGTAGGCGCGCGCCAGCCGTCCCGTGCCCGCGCGCTGCGAAGCGCCCGCGCCCGCGCTCACGCGCCCGCGTTCAACGCGCCCGCGCTCAGCGCACCCGCACACGGAACGGCCGACGCGACGTCCCGTACGCCCACACCACACCGCACGAGGTGCACTCCGTCATGCGCACACCCACCCGTCGTACCGTCCTCGGCGCCGCACTCGCCGCCGCCGGAACCGGCCTGCTCACCGCCTGCTCGTCCGACGCGATGAAGGGCATGGACCACTCGTCCATGAACCACGGCGCCACCGGTGCCACCGGCGCCGCGGGCGGCCCGGCCGCCGCCCCCGCCCCCTCCGGTCCCCCCGGCTTCCTCGCCCCGAACGGTCCCGAGGTCGCCGCCGCCGAGGCCGCGCGCAGGCCCGGTCCGGAGCGGAAGGTCACGCTCACCGCCACCGAGACCACCCTCGACCTCGGCGGACGCACCGTCCGCAGCTGGGCGTACGGCGACCGGCTGCCCGGCCGGGAGGTCCGCGCCACCGTCGGCGACACGCTCGCCCTCACCCTCGCCAACCACCTCCCGCAGCCCACCTCGCTGCACTGGCACGGCCTTTCGCTGCGCAACGACATGGACGGCGTGCCGGGCCTGACCCAGGCCGCCGTCCGGGCCGGCGCGTCCTTCGACTACCGCTTCGCGCTCGGCCACCCGGGCACCTACTGGTTCCACCCGCACTCCGGCGTCCAGCAGGAGCGCGGGCTGTACGCGCCGCTGATCGTGGAGGACCCGAAGGAACCGCTGCGCTACGACAAGGAGTGGGTCGTCGTCCTGGGCGACTGGCTGGACGGGGTCGACGGCAGCACCCCGGACGCCGTCCTCGCCGAACTCGCCCAGGGCATGGGCGGGGCGGGTTCCATGGACCACTCCGGCCACGACATGGCGGGCATGCCCGGGAGGTCCGCGTCGGGCGGCGCGGCCGGCGGTCCGTCGCGGATGCTGATGGGCGCCACCAGCCCGCTGCTGGGCGGCGACGCCGGGGATGTCGCCCACCCGTTCCACCTGGTCAACGGCCGCCTCGCCACCGCCCCCGAGACCTTCACCGCCAAGCCCGGCGACCGGATCCGGATCCGGCTGATCAACGCGGGCGGCGACACCGCCTACCGGGTCGCGCTCGGCGGCCACGAGCTGACCGTCACCCACACCGACGGCTTCCCGGTCGAGCAGGCCGCCACCCAGGCGCTGCTGCTCGGCATGGGCGAGCGCTACGACGTGCTGGTCACCGCCGAGGACGGCGTCTTCCCGCTGACCGCGCTGGCCGAGGGCAAGAACGCCACCGCGCTGGCCCTGCTGCGCACCGGCGGCGGGGCCGCGCCCGACGCCTCGGTGCGCCCGGCCGAGCTGGACGGCAAGCTGGTCACCGCCGGGCAGCTCAAGGCCGCCCCGAGCGTCCGACTGCCCGCCAAGTCCCCCGACCGCACCGTGCGGTTGGAGCTCACCGGCGGCATGGCCGAGGCCGACTGGGCGTTCAACGGCCGCCCGTACGACCCGGCGCAGCGCTACCCGGTGGCGGCGGGCGAGCGGGTGCGGCTGGAGTTCCGCAACAGCACGAGCATGTGGCACCCCGTCCACCTGCACGGCCACAGCTTCGCGCTGCCGGGCGACGGCCCGCGCAAGGACACCGCGGTCGTGCTGCCGGGCACGACCCTGGCCGTCGACTTCGACGCCGACAACCCGGGGCTGTGGATGGTGCACTGCCACAACGTCTACCACGCGGAGACGGGCATGATGACCGTCCTCGGCTACCGGGCGTAACCCCCGTCCACGCCTCGAGACGCCGGGGCGGGGAGCGTCCTCCCCGCCCCGGCACCCCGTGATCGTCCGCCACGGCACCCGCGCCGACCTGCGGCGTCATGACGTTTTCTTAACGCGGGCCGATGACATCTTCTTAACGCCCGTCGCATAGCCTGTCGCACTGCCGTCGCCCGACGGCGCTTTTACGGGGTCTTTAAACAAGAGGTGCAAGGTGGTTTCGTCGGGTTCGACGGAGACGACGACGGCGGAACCGTCGTCGGCGCGAATACGGCTCCGCAGCTGGCTCCTGGAGGACATGTCCGCGGACAAGTCCGCCGCGAAGGCCGGTGCCGAGGGGGTCGGTGCCGCGGAGGCCGGTGCCGAGGGGGCGCAGCAGGACGGCGCGGCGGCGGGGGACACCGCCGCGCACGGTGCGCACACCGGCCAGCGCTGGTGGCGGGTGATGTGCCTGACCGGCCTGGACTACTTCTCGACGCTCGGCTACCAGCCGGGCATCGCCGCGCTCGCCGCGGGCGTGCTGTCGCCGATCGCCACCATCGTGCTGGTGATCGTCACCCTGCTGGGCGCGCTGCCGGTCTACCGGCGGGTGGCCCAGGAGAGCCCGCGCGGTGAGGGCTCGATCGCGATGCTCGAGCGGCTGCTCTCGTTCTGGAAGGGCAAGCTGTTCGTCCTCGCGCTGCTCGGCTTCGCGGCGACGGACTTCCTGATCACCATCACGCTGTCCGCCGCCGACGCGAGCGCGCACCTGGTGGAGAACCCGCACCTGACCAGCGTGCTCGGCGGCAAGCAGGTGCTGATCACGCTGATCCTCGTGGCGCTGCTCGGCGCGGTCTTCCTCAAGGGCTTCAGCGAGGCGATCGGCCTGGCCGTGGCCCTGGTCGGGGTCTACCTCGCGCTGAACGTGGTCGTCGTGGCCGTCGGCCTGTGGAAGATCATCGAGGCGCCGCACGTCGTCACGGACTGGTCGGACGCGCTGACCGCCCAGCACGGGAACCCGATCATCATGGTCGGCGTGGCCCTGGTGACCTTCCCGAAGCTGGCGCTCGGCCTCTCCGGCTTCGAGACCGGTGTCGCCGTGATGCCGCACATCGAGGGCGACGCCGACGACACCGACGCCAACCCGGCCGGCCGGATCCGCGGCGCCCGCAAGCTGCTCACCACCTCCGCCGTGATCATGAGCTGCTTCCTGATCGCCACCAGCTTCATCACCACGCTGCTCATCCCGGCGGACCAGTTCAAGCCCGGCGGCGACGCCAACGGCCGCGCCCTGGCCTACCTGGCGCACCAGTACCTGGGCGGCGCCTTCGGCAGCGTCTACGACCTCTCCACCATCGCGATCCTCTGGTTCGCCGGCGCCTCCGCGATGGCGGGCATGCTCAACCTGCTGCCCCGCTACCTCCCGCGCTACGGCATGGCCCCGCACTGGGCGCGCGCGGTGCGTCCGATGGTGATGGTGCTGACCCTGATCGGCTTCCTGGTCACCTGGATCTTCGACGCCGACGTCGACGCCCAGGGCGGCGCGTACGCGACCGGTGTGCTGGTGCTGATCAGCTCGGCGGCCATCGCGGTGACCATCGCCGCGTACAAGAAGCGCGAGCGGGGCTGGACCATCGGCTTCGCGGCGATCTCGGCGATCTTCCTCTACACCACGGTGCTGAACTGCATGGAGCGGCCGGACGGTCTGAAGATCGGCGCCTGCTTCATCGCCGGGATCATCCTGGTCTCGCTGCTCTCCCGGCTGCGCCGCGCCTTCGAGCTCCGCGTCACCAACGTCGTCCTGGACGACGTGGCGGAACGCTTCATCAGGGACTACGCGCACCGCCCGCTGCGACTGATCGCCAACGAGCCGAGCCGCCGCGACAACGCCGAGTACCGCGACAAGATCCGCCAGATCCGTGCCGACAACGACATCCCCGGCGAGGACGACCTGGTCTTCGTCGAGGTGACCGTCCGCGACGCCTCCGACTTCGAGGCCGAGCTGACCGTCCGCGGCGAGGTCCTGCACGGGCGCTACCGCGTCCTGACGCTGGAGAGCTCCAGCATCCCCAACGCCATCGCCGCCCTGGCCCTCACCGTCCGGGACCGCACCGGGCAGCGGCCGCACCTGTACTTCGAGTGGACCGAGGGCAACCCCTTCGCCCAGTTCCTGCGGTTCTTCCTGTTCGGACAGGGCGAGGTCGCACCGGTCACCCGCGAGGTGCTGCGCGAGGCCGAGCCCGACCGCTCGCGCCGCCCGCGCGTGCACGTCGGCTGACCCACCGGCCCCGCCCGCCCGACAGGCCCCGACCCCGGCGCCCGCCCCACGGCCCGCCCGCTCCCGGAGAGCGGGCGGGCCGTCGGCGTCCCCGGAGGCTGCGAACCCCCGCCCGCGGGGCGACGCTCCCCTGGCCTCGGGCCGGGAGGCGCGCTCAGCCTCCGCTGGGCGATGCGCGCACCACGGCGCCGCCCACGCCCGGGAGGGGGAGGGCGTGGGCGGCGGGTCGGTGGGGCCGTGGGGCGGGGTCAGGCGGGCAGGTCGAGGACGGTGCCCGGGTGGATGAGGTCCGGGTCCGCGCCGATGGCGGCGCGGTTGAGGGCGTAGAGGGCGGGCCAGCCGCCGGGGACGCGGAGGTTGTCGGCGAGGTCGGCGAGGGTGTCGTCCTCGCGGACGGTCCACCGGCCACCCGCCGTGGACGCCGCCGTGGACGCCGCCGTGGACGCCGCCGCGGGGGCGGGCGGCGGCAGCACGGCGTCGCGTTCGTGGTCGCGGGTGGGCCCGTGGCCGCTGACCGCGCGGGCGCCGCAGACCGGCCAGGGGGAGAGGCCGCGGTGGCCGGCGAGGTGCTCGGCGACGGCGATCTGCTGGTCGCGGGTGGCGAGGTCGGCGCGCGGCGCGTAGCGCAGGCCGCCGTTCTCGCGCCAGGTGGGCTGGTCGAACTGGAGGCCGCCGAAGTAGCCGTTGCCGGTGTTGGTGCGCCAGTCGCCGCTGCTCTCGCAGGCCGCCACTCCGTCCCAGTCGTACCGGTGGCCGTCCGGCCGGCCGGGGTCGGACCCGGTGCCGTGGCCCGGCGGAGCGGCGTGGGCCGCGGGGGCGGAGAGCGTCACGGCGAGGGCGCAGAGCGCGGTGGGGACGAGGCGGCGGAGACGAGCGGTGGGAGGCATCGGCGGCTCTCAGGTTCGGGGACAGGACACGCGCCGTCCGGAGGCGGCGCCCTCCCACCGACGCACGACCGGTGGGGCACGCCGCCGCCGACACGTCCGGCAAGTCACCCGCACGGCCGTCCCGGACCACCCCGCCGGCCCGCGGCCATCCGGCCGTAGGGTCCTCCAGCCACCGCTCTACAGTGGCGGGCGGGACGTTCCGATGAGGAAGGGTACGAACGATGGCGATCGATCAGGGCACCGTACGGGCCGAGTTGGGCGTGATCGGCGGTTCCGGGCTGTACGCGCTGCTGGACGAGGTGACCGAGGTGCGGGTGGACACGCCGTACGGGGAACCGAGCGACGCGCTGTTCGTGGGGGAGGTGGCGGGGCGCCGGGTGGCGTTCCTGCCGCGGCACGGGCGCGGCCACCGCCTGCCGCCGCACCGGATCAACTACCGGGCCAACCTGTGGGCGCTGCACTCGCTGGGCGTGCGGCAGGTGCTCGGGCCGTGCGCGGTGGGCGGGCTGCGGCCGGAGTACGGGCCGGGCACGCTGCTGGTGCCGGACCAGTTCGTCGACCGGACCTCGGGGCGGGTGCAGACCTTCTACGACGGGCTGCCGCTGCCGGACGGCTCCGTCCCCGAGGTGGTGCACGTGTCGATGGCCGACCCGTACTGCCCGGCCGGGCGGCGGGCGGCCCTGGACGCGGCCCGCGACGCCGCCTGGGACCCGGTGGACGGCGGCACCCTGGTGGTGATCGAGGGCCCGCGCTTCTCCACCCGCGCCGAGTCCCGCTGGTTCACCGCCAACGGCTGGTCGGTGGTCGGCATGACCGGGCACCCGGAAGCCGTGCTCGCCCGCGAACTCGGCCTCTGCTACACCTCGTTCGCCCTGGTCACCGACCTCGACGCGGGAGTGGAGACCGGCGACGGCGTCACCCACGCCGAGGTGCTGAAGGTCTTCGCGGGCAACGTCGACCGGCTGCGCACCGTCCTGTTCAAGGCCCTGGAGACCCTCCCCACCGACCGCGACTGCCCCTGCTCGCAAGCCCTCGACGGCCTCCCCACCGGCCTCCCGGGCGTGGCCGCCGGCGGCTGAGGCGGAGGGCCGGAAGGCGGACGGTCGGTCAGGGCTGGTCCGTGCACTGAGGTTCGCCGGTCAGCCGGTGTTCAACTGCCGTTCCCCGCAGGCACGGTCGGGCGTGGCCCGGTCGTGCGGTTCGACTGGGAGCCTCCTGGGCGTTTCCCGGAGCCCAGGAGGCGGCAGTGGCGGCACACCTTCCGACAGACCCTTCGACCCAGCCCTCGTCCCAACCCTCGACGTACTCCTCAGCGCAGCCCTCGGCGCAGCCCTCGCGCAGAACGGTCCTCCGGACGGGGGCGGCGGCCGGCGCGCTCGCCGCGCTGCCCGCGTCCACCCTGCTGTGGACCCGGCCGGCGGTCGCCGGCACGCCCGGCCCGGAGCAGATCCACCTCCAGTGGGGCGACGAGCCGTCCCGGGAGATGACGGTCTCCTGGGCGACGGCGGCGACCGTCAGCCGTCCCCGGGTGCGGATCGGCACCCCGCGCGAGGGCGCCGGCCGCACGGTCGGCGCGCGCAGCCGCAGCTACGTCGACGGGCTCAACAAGGTGGAGACCTTCACCCACCACGCCCGGCTGACCGGCCTGAGGCCCGACACCACGTACGTCTACGAGGTGCTGCACGACGGCGCCGAGCCGGTGCGCGGCACCTTCCGTACGGCGCCCGCGCGCGGCCGGGCCGCATTCCGCTTCAGCAGCTTCGGTGACCTGGGCACCGGCGACAACGTGTTCAAGAAGTCCTCGATCCACGGCGCCGCGGCCGTGCGCCAGGTGGAGCGGTTCGCCCCGCTGTTCCACCTGCTGAACGGGGACCTCGCGTACGCCAACAACAACCCGCAACTCCAGCCGCAGGCCTGGAACGCGTTCATGAACAACCTGTCGAAGTCCGCCGCGAACCGCCCGTGGATGCCCGCCCCCGGCAACCACGAGGTCGAGGCCGGCGGCGGCGACCTCGGCTACGCCTCCTACCTGACCCGCTTCGAGCTGCCCGACAACGGCAGCCGCGACCACTGCGGCAACTGGTACAGCTTCCAGGTCGGTTCGGTGCTGTTCGTCAGCCTGGACGGCAACGACATCGTGGTCGAGGACGACGCCAGCCTCGACCCGGCCACCGGGCAGTCCATCTACATCAGCGACTACAGCGAGGGCGCCCAACTGCGGTGGCTGGAGCGGGTGCTGTCACGTGCCCGGCGCGGCCGCTCGGTGGACTGGATCGTCGCCACCATGCACCAGTTCGCGATGTCCTCCTCCTCCGCCAGCCACGGCGGCGACATGGGCATCCGCGAGAAGCTGCTGCCGCTGCTGGACCGCTACTCCGTCGACCTCGTGCTGGCCGGGCACGACCACGACTACGAGCGGACCCACCCGGTGCGCGGCACCGCGCCGGGCGGCCTGCTCACCCCCGCCGTCGCCGACGACGACCTGCGGCAGATCGACACCTCCCGGGGCACCGTCCACCTGATCCTCGGTGGCGGCGGCACCGCCGGCCACGACGACGTCTACCTGCCCGCCGACGGCGAGGGTGTGCGCGAGGCCTTCGTCCGCACCCAGCGGCTCACCTTCAAGGCCGACCCGGACGCCAAGGAGAAGGCCCACTGGTCGGCCGTCACCGACCCGGACACCACGTACCCCTACGGCGTCGCGGTCTTCGACGTCGACCCGGGCCTGGTGCCCGGCGGCCGCACCACCATCACCGTCAGCTACTACCACTCGGTGCCCGCCACCGCCGCCAACCTCTGCCCGACGCCGGTCCTGTACGACCGCTTCACCCTCTACCGCGACCGCAGCGACGGCTGGGACCGGGACGACGACCAGGGCGAGGACGAGCACGACGAGCGCCGGGAGACCGCCGCCCGCCAGTGACCCCCACCTCCCCGGGGCCCGCCGCGCCCGAAGCACGGCGGGCCCCTTCACGCACCGGTGGCTCGGACGAGAAGGCGGGGAGGGCGGGTAGGTGGCGAGGGTGTCCCGGGGGTCGTCAGCGGAGTGAAGGTCGGTGACGGCCTGGTGCGGGGGTGACCGGGCCGCCGGGGCGGGGGCCGGGCCGTCGGGGACTGGGCTGTTGGTGTGACGCCCGGACGGCCCGGCGCGCGGCCGTCCGGCCGGACGGTTAGCGTCGGCCGCAACACGTCTCCAGCAGCGGGAGGTTCGCAGTGCAACGGTGGATCATCCTGACGGTCGCCAGTGCGGCCGTCACCGGTATCGCCGCGGCCGTCACCGGCATCGCCGCGCCCGGCCCGGCCGCCGACCCGGCCCCGGAGGCCGCCACCACCGTCACCCTCGGTGACGCCACGATCGATCCGAAACTCCCCGGGCGCGTCCGGGTCGACGTCGGCTACCTCTGCTCGGTCGCCACCGAGGCCCGCTCGCTCACCGTCTCCGTCGAGCAGAAGGACCCGCAGGACTCCTCCTCGATCGCGTTCGGCTCCAGCCGCACGGCCGAGGCCGACGTCACCTGCGACGGGACACCGCAGCGGCGCCAGATCGTCGTCCAGTCCAAGACCTTCAACTGGATCCCCGGCGTGGACGCCGTCCTCACCGCCACCGTGGCCAACATCGGCGCCACCCCGCCGGCCGCGGCCGACGCCAAGCGCGCCGCCCTCGCCGCCCCGGCCGCCCCCACTACCCCGGCCGCCCCCAGCGCGACCGCCGGCCCCGCGACCCCCAGCGCGACCGCCGACCCCGCGACCCCCAGCGCGACCGCCGACCTGAGCGCGACCTCCGCCCCCAGCGCCACGTCCTGAGCCGGGGAGCGCCCTACGCCTCGCCACCGGCGAGGCCTTGGCGTCGGTGCCGCCGGCGGGCCCCTGGTAGCCGGGATCCCGCTGGTGAACGGGGCTGCTACGATGCGCTCCCTTGTTCTACATTGCTGTAGAACAGATCCACCGGCGAACGGGGACGCGAGATGACCAAGCCGCTTCGGCTGCCGCAGCAGGATCGGGCGGACTTCGAGACGGAGCTCGGGCGCGCGCTCGGCGCTCCGCAGGTGCGGGCGGCGTTGCGGGACGGCGAGGGCGCGGCGCAGGGGGTGGAGCGGTTGCGGCGGGCGGCGCGGGAGGACGCGGAGTTCGTGCTGGCCGCGGCGGCGCCGGAGTACGAGCGGTACGTGGCGCTGCGGGCGGACGCGGACGCGGCGGCGCGGCTTCCGGTGGACGCGCCGGCGCGGGAGCGGGCTTCGGGGTGGTGGGGGGTGCTGGGGGTGGTGGTGCCGATCACCGCCGGGGTGGCCGCGGCGGTCTTCCTGTCGATGGGCTGGCTGCTGGACCTGGTCGAGGACATGGACGTGTTGGCCGACGCGTTGCTCACGGCCGGGTGGGTGGCCGGGGTGGTGGCGGCGGTGAGCCTGCTGGTCGGTGGGCTGGGGCTGTTGGGTGCGGCGGCCCGGTCGACGGCGGAGCCGGTCGCGCAGGCGGACGGTCCTGGCGAGTTGCCGCGGGCCCGGGAGGCCTGGCGGGCGGCGCTGGCCGAGCGCGGGCTGGTGCCGTACCTGGTGGCGCAGGCGAACACCGGGTCGGCTCAGTGGGGTTGATCGAGCGCCGCTGAGCGGGCGGCGTTCACCAGGAGGTGGGCGGCGTCGAGGGGGATGTCCAGGCGGCGGGCGATCCAGGTGGCGGGCCGGCCGGACTTGGCGAGCATCCAGGCGGAGTACAACTGGCCGAGTTGGGGCGCGTCTTCGGCGAGCAGGAGCGGCCGGACGGCCTCCATCGGGAAGCCTTCGAGGGCGCGGGCGCTGTACTCGCGGCCGTTGGGGCCCATCGGGGGCAGCGGGAGCGGGCGGCGGGCGTCCAGCCACCGGCTGAGCAGTACGGCGCCGACGACGAGGAGGCCGGCGCCGGAGGCGCCGATCAGGATGCCGCCGATGACGGGGCGGTCGTCGTCCTCGGCCAGGCCGAGCGCGATCTCTTCGAGGATGAGCAGGCCGAGCACGGTGAGCAGTACGGCGGCTTCGCCGGGGCGCGGGTGGAGCCGGGACGTCGTCATGCGGAACCTCTTCCTCGGCAGGGTGACCGGGGCGTTCGGGCGGGCGCGGCGATTCACCTTCCGTACAACGGCGGCGGGCGGCCCTGGGCACGCCGTGGCGGGCGTGGCGGTGAACGGCGGGATCGAAGTTGACGTTCCGTCAAAAAGCTTGCGGCTGGCGCGGATTGGTCGGCACTCGGGGCCACTTCGGGTCAGCATAGCCTGAGCATGCCAACTTCGACAGCGTTGTCGAAGGAGCGGGCCCGGTCGCCCCGCCCGGGGCGGTCGGGTGGCCCCGGAGTGACCCGGCGGGGGCGGGGGAGCGAGCCGCCCGCCCCCGCCGGTGGTCCGGGGGTCCGCCGGTCCGGGCTCCGCCGGTCCGGGCTCCGCCGGTGCGCGGCGCTCAGCGGGCGAGGAGTGGCAGCGGCGCGCCCGTGCGGGCGGGGAGTTCGAGGCGGCTGAGGAGTGCGGAGGGGGAGACCTCGACGACGCGGCAGGCGGCGCGGTGGCGGCAGTGGCGGGCGACCGAGCCGTGGCGCAGGCGGTCGAAGCGGCGGCGGCCGGCGGCGCCGAGGACGAGCAGGTCCTCCGGGCCGGTGACGGCGCCGACCAGGGCGGGGCCGGGGTCGGCGTTGACCACCAGCGGGTGGATGACCAGGCCCGACGGGTAACCGCCGTAGGCCTGTTCGAAGGCGACGTCGAGGCGGCGGCGGGCGGCGTGTTCCGGTTCGGGGCGCGGGCGCAGCCCCTCCCGCTCGGCGGTGGTCCAGGCGGCGACGGGCACCAGCACGGCCTGGTGCCGGGCCGCCTCGCCGACGGCGTGGTAGAGGGCGGCCAGACTGCTCAGTGATCCGCTCAGGCCGACGATCACTCGGGTGGTCCCGGTCATGGCCGTTCGCCTCCGTCTCTCCGGATTCGCTCCGGGTCCGCATTCGCTCCGGGGCCGCGTTCGCTCCGGGTCCGCTCCGGTTCTGCCGGCTTCGCTCCGGTCGCGTTCCGGCGGGGTTCTCCGGTTCGGTCCGGGTCCTCCGCCGGCAGGGCTCTCCGGTTCGGTGGGGTCCTCCGGTTCGGTGGGGTCCTCCGGTTCGGTGCTCCTTGCTTCGGATGACTCCAGTGAACCCCGGAACCACCCCGTCCGTACCGCCGCTGACACCACCATGACGCGGGTCACGTCCATCTTGACGGTCCGCTGACGGGCACCGCCCCGAAGGGGTCAGCCCAGCCCCGGGACGAACTGGACCAGCAGGTCGATCGCCTTGATGCCGAGGAACGGCAGGACCAGGCCGCCCAGCCCGTACACCCGCAGGTTGCGCCGCAGCAGATCGGTGGCGGAGGCGGGCTGGTAGCGGACGCCGCGCAGGGCGAGCGGGATCAGCGCGACGATGATCAGCGCGTTGAAGATGATCGCGGAGGCGATGGCCGAGGTGGGGCTGTGCAGGCCCATGATGTTGAGGTGGTGCAGCCCGGGGTAGGCGTTCGCGAACATCGCGGGGATGATCGCGAAGAACTTGGCCACGTCGTTGGTGATCGAGAAGGTGGTCAACGCTCCCCGGGTGATGAGGAGTTGCTTGCCGACCCGGATGATGTCGATCAGCTTGGCCGGGTTGGAGTCGAGGTCGACCATGTTGCCGGCCTCCTTGGCGGCCGGGGTGCCGGAGTTCATCGCCACGCCGACGTCGGCCTGGGCGAGCGCGGGGGCGTCGTTGGTGCCGTCGCCGGTCATCGCGACCATGTTCCCGGCGGCCTGCTCGCGCCGCAGGTGGGCGAGCTTGTCCTCGGGGGTGGCCTCGGCGAGGAAGTCGTCCACCCCCGCCTCCGCGGCGATGGCCCTGGCGGTCAGCGGGTTGTCGCCGGTCACCATCACCGTGCGGATGCCCATCCGCCGCAGCTCGGCGAAGCGTTCGGCGATGCCCTCCTTCACCACGTCCTTGAGCTCGACGACGCCGAGCGCGCGGGCACCGTGCCGGTCGTGGACGGCGACCAGCAGCGGGGTGCCGCCGGCCTCGGCGATCCGGCCCACCAGCGGCTCGGCCTCCGTCGGCAGCCGCCCGCCGGAGTCCACCACCCAGCGGGCGACGGCGCTCGCCGCGCCCTTGCGGATCAGGCAGGCGCTGCCGTCGGGCCAGGTGAGGTCGACGCCGCTCATCCGGCTGTGCGCGGTGAACGGGACGGGCTGCTGCTCGCCGAGTTCACCGGGGGAGCGCGGCGGCACCCAGTACTGACGGCCCGTCAGTTCGACGAGTGACCGGCCCTCCGGGGTCTCGTCCGCGACGGAGGCCAACTGGGCGGCCTCGGCCAGCTGTTCGGTGGTCGCGCCGGGCAGCGGGTGCAGGGCGACGGCCCGGCGGTTGCCGTGGGTGATGGTGCCGGTCTTGTCGAGCAGCAGCACGTCGACGTCCCCGGCGGCCTCCACCGCACGGCCGGAGAGGGCGACCACGTTGCGCTGCACCAGGCGGTCCATCCCGGCGATGCCGATCGCCGAGAGCAGGGCGCCGATCGTGGTCGGGATCAGCGCGACCATCAACGCGACCAGCACGATGGTGGTCTGGGGCGCGTTCGCGTAGATGGCCATCGGCTGGAGCGAGACCACGGACAGCAGGAAGACGATGGTGAGCGAGGCGAGCAGGATGGTGAGCGCGATCTCGTTCGGGGTCTTCTGCCGGTTCGCGCCCTCGACCAGGGAGATCATCCGGTCGACGAAGCTCTGCCCGGGCCGGGAGGTGACCCGGACCACGAGGTGGTCCGAGAGCACCTTCGTGCCGCCGGTGACGCCGGTGCGGTCGCCGCCGGACTCCCGGATGACGGGTGCGGACTCCCCGGTGATCGCCGACTCGTCGACGGTGGCGACCCCCTCGACCACCTCGCCGTCCTGCGGGATCACCTCGCCGGCCGCCACCAGCACGATGTCGTGCAGCAGCAACTGCTCGGCGGGGATGACCTCGTGGCGGTGGTCGCGGGTGCCGACCCGCCAGTGCAGCAGCCGCCGCGCGGTGGTGCCCGCCTGGGCGCGGCGCAGCGAGTCGGCCTGCGCCTTGCCGCGGCTCTCGGCGACGGCCTCGGCGAGGTTGGCGAAGAGCACGGTCAGCCAGAGCCAGAAGGAGATGACCCAGGCGAAGACACCGGGGTGGACGACCGCGCTGACGGTGGTGAGCGCCGAGCCGGTCTCGACCACCAGCATCACCGGGTTGCGCATCATGACCCGCGGGTGGAGCTTGCGGACGGCGGCGGGAAGGGCCTCGGCCAGCTGCCGACGGGTGATGAGCCGGCGGCGGCCGGTGCCGGGGCCGGTCGGGCGGTGGCTCGGACGGTGGCCGGGGCCCTGGCCGGGGCCCTGGTGCGGGCCGTGGGTCGGGCGGTGCTGCGGGGCCTGCCCGACGGGGTGCTCGGGGCCGCGCTCCGGGCGGCGGAACCAGTCGGTTCGGGTGGCGGTGGTGGAGTCCGGTGTGGTGCGGGCCGAACGGCGCATCGTCTCGGGGGACCTTCCGGGCCGCCCGGTCGGGTGGGGCGGCGGTTCGGGAACGGCGGGGACGGCGGACAGCCCACCACCGGATTCCCGGTCGCCATGCCGGTCTTGACGCAGGATTGGCGTCGGACAGACGGTCCTTGACGCTTCCCTGACACGGCGGCCGGGCCGGGCCGCCCCGGCCTCCTCCTGGCGGTTCCGGGCCCCGTTCCCCGGCCGGGTCCGGGCTTCCTGCCGGTACGAACGGGCGTTCGCGGGGCGCGCATCGGCGGAACGGCCCCGTGGATGTCAGGAAGTCGTCAAGGTGCGCCCCCGATGCGTAGGCCGGGCGTCAAGGCCGGGTGCCAACGGCCCGCGGAGGGTCTCCACTGGATGCGGGGCCGCGCCCGGCGGCCCGCCCGAGGACCCGAGGAGCCCGCCGTGACCACCGCCACCGCCGTCATCGACGTCGACCAGCCGCTGGAGCGCACCGTCCGCCTGCTGCCCGTGGCCGGGCGTCGGGACCGCCCCGAGCCGCCGGAACCGGTCGGGCCGGCCGGCCCGGCGGCCGAGGACGACCGCGACCGCCTCCGCACCCGGCCCGCGCACTGCCGCTTCGCGATGCACTACGAGGACTGACCTCGACGACCGGACCCGAGGCCCCGAGGCGACGACCCGGGGACTGACCCCCGGGGCCCGCCCCGAGGCGACGACCCGGGGACTGACCCCCGGGGCCCGCCCCGAGGCGACGACCCACCCCGCACCACCCATCCGTAGGAGCAGCCGCCATGACCCAGCTCACCGCCCCGTCCGTCCCCTCCCCGGCGGTCGTCCCCTCCTCGGTGACCGCCCCCGCCGGGCGCGTCGGCACCGCCCCCGCCGACGCGCTCGGCGCCCCCTGGCCGGCCTCGGCGCGGTCCGGCCGGGGGGCCGAGGTGCTGGTCGGCGGTGTCGGGCTGGCCGAGGCCGCCGAGCGGTTCGGCACACCGCTGTACGTGCTGGACGAGGGCGAGGTGCGGGCCAGGGCGCGGGCGTACCGGCGGGCGCTGCCGCACGCCGAGGTGCTGTACGCGGCCAAGGCCTTCCTGTGCAGCGCGATGGCGGACTGGGTGGCGGACGAGGGTCTGGGCCTGGACGTCTGCTCGGCCGGGGAGTTGTGGCTGGCGGTGGCGGCCGGCTTCCCGGCGCAGCGGATCCTGCTGCACGGCAACGCGAAGTCCCCGGAGGAGCTGCGGCTGGCCCGGCGGCTGCGGGTCGGGCGGATCGTGATCGACGGTCCGGCGGAGATCGCGCGGCTGGCGGCGCTGGTGGCGGCCGACGCGCCGCAGAAGGTGCTGGTCCGGGTCGTCCCGGGGATCGCGGCCGGCCACCACGCGGCGGTCCGGACCGGGGTCGGCGGGCAGAAGTTCGGCTTCCCGATCGAGGGCGGCGAGGCGGCCGACGCGATCGCCCGGGTGCTCGACCAGCCGGGGCTGGAACTCGCCGGTCTGCACTGCCACCTGGGCTCGCAGATCACCGAGGTCGAGCCGTTCCTGCGGGAGGTGGACGCGCTGGTGAGGCTGCTCGCGGAGGTACGGGAGCGGCATGGCGTCGACCTGCCCGAGCTGGACCTCGGCGGCGGCCACGGCATCCGCTACCTGCCGGGGGACGCCGAGCTGGACCTCGCCGAGTTCGCCGTCCGGGTGACCGACCGGCTGGCGGTGCGCTGCGCGGAGGCCGGCCTGGAGGTACCGCGGCTGCTGGTCGAGCCCGGCCGGGCGATCGCCGGGCCGGCGGCGGTGGCGGTGTACCGGGTGCTGTCGGTGAAGCACGCCGCGGACGGCCGCTGCTTCGCCGCGGTGGACGGCGGCATGGGCGACAACCCGCGCCCGGCGCTGTACGGATCGCCGTACGGCGTGCGGCTTGTGGGCCGTCGCTCGGAGGCGGGCGAGGCGCGGACGGACGTGGTCGGCCGCCACTGCGAGGCCGGCGACGTGCTGGTGCGCGACGCCGCCCTGCCCGCCGACCTGCGCCCGGGCGACGTGCTGGCGATGCCCGCGGCCGGCGCGTACCAGCTGTCGATGGCCTCCGGCTACAACCTGGTCGGCCGCCCGGCGGTGGCCGCGGTGCGGGACGGCCGGGCGCGGCTGCTGATCCGGCGGGAGACGGTGGAGGACTTCCGTGCGCGCGAGGTCGGCCGCTGACGGGTCGACAGCGGGCATCGACCGAGGAGCCGACCGAGGAGCCGGCCGAGGCATCGACAAGGACGTCGGCAGAAGAGTCGACAGGGGCGTCGGCAGAAGAGTCGACAGGGGCGTGGATAACGGAACGGTTGCGGAGCCCGTCCTTCCCGCGCGCAGGTCTTGACGGCGCGGGGAGGGCGGGCGTTTGCTGTGTCCCGCTCGTTGGAACCTGTTCGGTTCTGGTTTGTTGTGTGTGTTTGAACGTTCAAAACACCGCGCAAACACCAAGCCGAGCGTCGAACCCTCCGCCCTCCCGCCGTCCCGCGCCGCTCCATCGAGAGGAATGCAATGTCACACCTTTCCCGTCGCGACCTGTTCCGCGCCTCCGGAGCCGGGTTGCTGACCCTCACCGCCGGCGGCGCCCTCGCGGCCTGCGGGGGCTCCGGCTCGGGGAGCGCCCCGGGCGGGGACGCCGACAGCGGCATCGTCACCGTCTGGTCCTGGGCCACCGCCGCCGACGCCCTGCGCGGCGTCGTCCCGGCCTTCGAGAAGGACAACCCCGGCATCAAGGTCGACGTCCAGGACATCGGCGAACCCGCCATCTGGGACAAGATCACCGTCGGCCTGGCGGCCGGCGGGCAGGGCCTCGGCGACGTCCTGCACATCGGCTGCGACTACCTGCCCGGGTACCTGGAGAAGTTCCCCGGCGGCCTCGCCGACCTCTCCGGCTTCGGCGCCGACGCGCACAAGGACGCGTTCGCCAAGGGCCTGTGGCCGGTCGTCACCGGGAAGGACGGCCACGCCTACGCGCTGCCCTGGGAGGTCAACCCGCTCGGGTTCTTCTACCGCAAGGACTACTTCGACAAGGCCGGCATCGACGTCGACTCCCTCACCACCTGGGACGACCTGATCGCCACCGCCGACCGCTTCAAGGCCGCCAACCCCGGCATCGCCCTGATCGGCCTCAACAAGGCCGCCAACCCCACCCCCGACCTGGACTTCGCGCAGTCCCTGATGCAGCTCCAGGGCGCCTTCTACTTCGACCTGCGGGGGAGGATCACCGTCGGCTCGGAGCCGGCCGTGCGCGCCCTGACCGTCGTCAAGCGGCTGGAGGAGGCCGGGCTGATCGGCGACACCCCCGGGGTGCAGAGCTGGCCGCCCGTGATGAAGGCCGGAAAGCTCGCGGTGGCCGCGATGCCCGTCTGGGTCGCGCACTACCTGGAGAAGAAGTTCCCCGACCAGAGCGGCGACTGGCGCCTCGCCAAGCCCCTGGCGGTCACCCCCGGCGGCAAGCGCACCGCCCTGGTCAACTCCACCCACCTGGCCGTCTCCGCCTCCAGCCCGCGCCGCCGCGCCGCCTGGAGGTTCGTCGAGTACGCGCTCACCCGCCCCGCCTCGGTGAACGCCATGTTCAACGCCGGCGGCGTCTTCCCCGCCCTCACCGCGGCCTACAGCGACCCGCTGTACTCCGCGCCGAGCGCCTTCTACGGTGGTCAGCCCGTGCTCAGGACCTTCGCCGACCTCGCCACCGAGGGCGGCGACCCCACCAACTACTCCGGCGACTACGCCCGCGCCCTCAAGCTCGTCAGCGACGCCCAGACCAAGGTCCTGCTCAAGGCCGCCGACCCGGCCGCCGTCCTCCAGGACGCCGCCAAGCAGCTCGCCCAGCAGACCGGGCGCGGCCTCGCATGACCGCCGCCACCCCGCCCGTCCCCCTCGCCGCGGGAACCGCGCGGTCGCGCCGCGCCCCCCGGTGGCGCCGCACCGCCGTGCCGTACCTGCTGCTCGCGCCCGCCCTGCTCACCTTCGGCGTGTTCAAGGCCTACCCGGTCGTCGACTCCCTGCTGCTCTCCTTCACCACCGGCTCCGGTGCCGCCACCCACGGCGCCGGGCTCGCCAACTACCGCCGCCTGCTGGACGATCCACTGTTCTGGACGGCGCTGCGCAACACCGCCGAGATCCTGGTCGTCCAGGTCCCGCTGATGCTCACGCTGGCCGTGCTGACGGCCGTCGGGATCAACTCCGCGCTGGTGCGGTGGCGTTCGGTGTGGCGGCTGGGCGTCTTCATGCCCTCGGTCACCGGACTGGTCGCCACCGGCGTGATCTTCGCCTTCCTGCTCAGGGCCGACGACGGCGCGGTCAACCGGCTGCTGGACGCCGTCGGCCTGCCCACCGCCGACTGGCTGGGGCAGCCGTTCTGGGCCCGGATGGCCGTCGTCCTGGTGCTCACCTGGCACTACACCGGCTACAACGCCGTGATCTACCTCGCCGGACTGCAGTCCATCCCCCGGGAGTTGTACGAGGCGGCGATGGTCGACGGGGCCGGACCGCTGCGCCGCTTCACCGCGATCACGCTGCCCGGCCTGCGCCCGGTGCTGCTCTTCACGCTCGTCCTGTCCACCATCGGCACGCTCCAACTCTTCGACGAGCCGTACGTGTTGACCGGCGGAGGCCCGGACAACGCGACCCTCACCGTCTCCATGTACCTGTACCAGAACGGCTTCCGGTACTTCGACTTCGGCTACGCCTCCGCCATCGCGTACGCGCTCACCCTGCTGGTGTCGGTGCTCGGCGCGGTCCAGATGCGCCTGATGGGAGAGCGGGAGACATGACCCCCACGCGTGTGGACCCCGGGCGCGCGGGGACCGGGCGCCCGGCCCTCCGGAAGCTGCGTGGCTGGCCGCTGACCCTGCTGCTGGCCGGCGTCACCGGGCTGTCCGTCGGCCCCTTCTCCTGGCTGGTGATCGCCGCCACCCGCAAGGACACCGAGATCTTCGACTGGCCGCCCGCGCTGCTGCCCGGCGGGAGCCTCGGCGAGAACCTCGGCCACCTCCAGCACAAGATCGGCCTGCTCCGGGTGGTCGGCAACTCCCTGCTGGTGGCCGGGGTCCAGACCCTCGGCGCTCTGGTGGTGGCACTGCTGGCCGGCTACGCCTTCGCCAAGTTCCGCTTCCGCGGCCGCACCCTGCTGTTCGCGCTGCTGCTGTCCACCCTGGTGGTGCCCGAACAGGTCATGCTGGTGCCGCTGTTCACGATGATGACGGACTTCGGCCTGCTGGACACCTACCAGGCGCTGATCCTGCCGGGGCTGTGCGTGCCCTTCGCCGTCTTCCTGATGCGGCAGTCGCTGAGCAGCCTGCCGGACGAGCTCCTGGACGCCGCCCGGGTCGACGGCGCGGGCGAACTCCGGGTGCTGTTCGGCGTGGTGGTGCCGGTCATGCGACCGGTGCTGGCGGCCCTGTCGATCTTCCTCTTCCTGGGCTCCTGGAACCAGTTCGTCTGGCCGCTGATCGCCCTGCGCAGCCCCGAGATGCACACCCTGCCGGTCGCCCTGGCCACCCTGCAGGGCAACAAGTCCAACACCGACTACGGCGCGATCCTCTCCGGCACCGCGCTGTCCACCCTGCCGATGATGGTCCTCTTCCTGGTCCTGCAGCGGCAGTTCATCTCCGGCCTGCTGGCCGGCGCGACGAAGGGCTAGGCATGACGGAGAGCACGTTCGACATCTGGGAGCCGCACGCCCCCACCCCCGCCGGTGGCCTGCGCCCGCTGCACGCCCAGGGGCTGGACCTGCGGGTGAGCGGCGCCGCCACCGCCCGGGAGCTCGCCGACGGCGTGGTGGAGGTGAGCGCCGAGGGCGCCGGACCGGTCCGGATCGAGTGGCGGGTGCCGTGCGTCGACGCCACCGCCTTCTGGACGCCCGAGCCGCGCGGCACCGCCCGGCTGCCGGCCGCCTGGAGCGCCCCGTGCCGTACCGGCCTGGCCGAGGGCGCGCCGATCGCCGCCCTGGTCGGCACCGGGGACGTCACGCTCTGCGCCTTCGCCGCCGGGCGTCCGGACGTGCTGGCCGGGGCCGGCGTGGTCGAGGAGAGCGGGCAGTTCCGGTTCTGGGCCCAGGCGACCGACCGGCTCACGGTACGGATCGACACCTCGCGCCGGCACTACGCCCGCAGCCTGGCCGACCTGGCCGCCTGGTGGGGCGAGGGCCGCACCGTGCACATCCCCGAGGCGGCCCGCCGTCCCGCCTACTCCACCTGGTACGCGATGCACCAGGACGTCTCGCCCGAGGGCGTCGAGACCCAGGCCGCCCTCGGCAAGGAGCTCGGCCTGGACGTGATCATCGTGGACGACGGCTGGATGACCGCCGACCGCACCCGCGGCTACGCCCACTGCGGCGACTGGGAGCCGGTCTCGCTGCCCGACACCGCCGCCCACGTGCGGCGCGTCCACGACCTCGGGGTGCGCTACCTGCTCTGGTACGCGCTGCCGTTCATCGGCAAGGACAGCGCCGCCCACGAGCGGATCGGCCGCTACGCGCTCGCCGACGCGGCCCACCTGGGCGCGGTCGTGGCCGACCCCCGCTACCCCGCCGTCCGGGAGTTCCTCACCGACCGGCTGGCCCGCGCCGTCGAGGAGTGGGGCATGGACGGCCTCAAGATCGACTTCGTCGACCGGTTCGCCCGGGCCGACGCGCCGCACCCCTCACCCGAGGCGGACTGCGCGAGCGTGGACGAGGGCGTGGAGCGGCTGCTCGCCGCGATCCGCGCGCGGATCACCGCCGCGAACCCGGAGGCGATGGTCGAGCACCGCCAGCCGTACGTGAGCCCGGGCCTGTGGCCGTACGTCACCATGATCCGCGCCACCGACTGCCCGCTCAGCCCGCAGGAGAACCGGCAACGGACCATCGACGTGCGGCTCGCCGCCGGGCCCGTCCCGGTGCACGCCGACATGCTGATGTGGCACCCGGCCGAGCCGCCCGAGCAGGTCGCCTGCCACCTGATCAACGCGCTGTTCTCCGTCCCGCAGGTCTCCGTCGACCTCACCGCGCTGACCGACGGGCAGCGCGAGGCGCTCGCCTTCTGGCTCGGCGTCGTCCGCGAGCACACCGCGACCCTGCAGCTCGGCGAACTGCTGCCGGCCCGCCCCGACCTCGGCTACCCGCTGGTCACCGCGCGCGGTGCCGACACCGTCGCCGTCGCCCGCTACGCGGCCCTGCCGGTGGACGCCTCCGGCGCGGGCTGGCGCACCCTCCTGGTGGCCAACGCCGACGCCGACCCCGGGGTCCGGCTCACCGGCGGCAGCGGGACGGCCGCGCTGACCGTGCAGGACGCCCGAGGGCGTATCGTCCGGCAGGGCGAGGTCGAGCTGGACCGGGCGGACGCGATCCCCGTGCCGCGCGGCGGCCTGCTGACCCTGCGCCGCTGACCGCGCCCCTCGGCCTGACCGCCCAGGGCCGTCGGGGCCCGAGCACGCTTGGAGGACCGGATGACCGAGGGACCGCAGCGAGCCCGCCGCGGCGCCACCACGATCGAGGAAGTCGCCCGCGCGGCCGGAGTCTCCCGGCAGACCGTCTCCAACGCGCTCAACGCCGCGCACCGGGTCCGTCCGGAGACGCTGGAGCGGGTGCGTGCGGCGATCCGCGAACTCGGCTACCAGCCCGACCAGTCGGCCCGCTCACTGCGCAGCGGCGCCCGGCGCACCCTCGGCTACCTCGTCCCGGTGGACGACCCGCTCGACCCCAACCCGCTGATGGCCGGCTTCCTGGAAGCCCTGGTCGACGCGGCCGGGGCCGAGGGGCAGCGGGTGCTGCTGTTCCGGCCCGGGCCGGGCAGCACCGACCCGGTGGCCGCGATCGACGAACTGGTGGCGGCCCGTCAGGTGGACGGACTGGTGCTGGCGGACGTGCTGCGCGAGGACGCCCGGATCGCCCACGTGGCCGGGCTCGGCGTGCCCTTCGTCAGCTTCGGCCGCACCGGCCCGGGCGAGCCGCAGCACTGGGTGGACATCGCCAACGAGGCGGCGATGGCCGAGGTGGTGCGGCACCTCGCGGCGCTCGGCCACCGACGGATCGGCTACCTCGGGGCCGCCGAGGAGCTGCCCTGGATGGCCGCGCGGCGGGCGGGCTTCCTCGCCGAGGCCGGCCGGCTGGGGCTGGCCGCGTCCGCGGTGGCGGTGCCCGGAACGGGGACGGGAACGGGGACGGTCGGGGTGGAGGGGACGGCGCGACCGGCTTCGGCGGTCGGCACCGGGCGGGCCGTGACCGATCCCGAGGTGCCCGCGCCCCCGTCGGCGGTCACCGCCGTACGGGCGCTGCTGCGCGGGCCCGACCGTCCCACCGCCGTCGCCGCGGGCAGCGACCTGCTGGCCCTGGACGCGTACGAGGCGGTGCGGGCGGAGGGGCTGGTGGTCGGGCCGGGCGGCGTGGCCGTCACCGGCTTCCACGACACGCCGCTCTGCCGCCACCTGTACCCGGCCCTGACCTCCGTCCGGCTGCCGCTGCGGGAGATCGCCGCCGCGCTGGTCGGCCGGCTGTTGGGCCAGGTGCGCGGGGAGGGGGCGCCGGACGCGGGCTGGGAGCTGCCGACCGAGCTGGTGGTGCGGGGGAGCAGCGGGTAGCGGTGCGGGGGACCGGTCGGTGCCGGTTGCCGGTTGCCGGTTGCCGGGTGTGCGGTGCCGGGTGCCGGGCGCCCGCCACCGGCCGGTCAGTCCTCCGCCACCGGTACGACGATCAGCTCGCCGACCAGCCGGGCGGCCGCCGCCCGCCGTTCGACGGGCAGGGCGTCGTCGGTGACCAGGACGTCCAGCTGCTCCAGGGCGGCGAAGGAGGCCAGGCCGACCGCGTCCCACTTGGTGTGATCGGCCACCACGACGACCCGACGGGCGGACCGCAGGAAGGCCCGGTTGGTCTCCGCCTCGGCCAGGTTCGGGGTGGTCAGCCCGGCCTCGGGGGAGAGTCCGTGGCAGCCCAGGACCAGCAGGTTGACGTGCAGCGAGCGGATCGCCCGGTCGGCCACCGGCCCGACCAGCGCGTCGGAGGGGGTCCGGACGCCGCCGGTGCGGATCACCGTCGCGCTGGCGGGGCTGCCGTCCTCGCCGGGCTGTTCGAGGAGGTCGGCGGTCCGCAGCGAGTTGGTCACCACGGTGAGGCCCTCGACCGCGCGCAGGTGTCGGGCGACCGCGAAGGCGGTCGTCCCGCCGGCCAGGGCGACGGCCGAGCCGGGCGGCACCAGCGCGGCGGCCGCCCGGGCGATCGCCTCCTTGGCGGGCAGCTCCCAGCGCGCCTTGGTCTCGAACCCGGGCTCGCCGGTGGCCGGCGCCTCGATCCGGACCGCGCCGCCGTGCACCTTGTGCACCAGGCCGCGGCGGGCCAGCGCGTCCAGGTCCCGGCGGACGGTCATGTCGGACACCCCGAGGTCCCGGACCAGCTCGGCCACCCGGACGCCGCCGCGGGCCCGGACCTGCTCCAGGATCAGCACCCGGCGCTGCCCGGCGAGCGGGTGGGCGCGGTCAGCCACCGTCGACCCCCTTCGACCATTTTCCCTGCGCGGTTCTGGTGGATAATGTTTGAGATTGTAGCTTTCTGTTGATTCCAATGGCTCCACTCGGAGGAAGGCCATGCCCGGGACGACCCTGGCCCAGCCCGCCGTCAGGACTGTGACCACCCTCGCGGACGGTCGGCAGCTGATCTACTACGACCGCGGCGCCGCCGCGCCCCGCAACGCCGTCGACCGGCGCCCGCTGGACCCGCAAGCCCCCGGCTCCGAGGTCCGGCTCGACCCGGCCACCGGCGACTGGGTCACCATCGCCGCCCACCGCCAGGCCCGCACCTACCAGCCCCCCGCCGAGGAGTGCCCGCTCTGCCCGTCCCGGGACGGACGGCTCAGCGAGATCCCGGCCGAGGACTACCAGGTGGCGGTCTTCGAGAACCGCTTCCCCTCGCTGGCCGGGCCGCCCGCCGACCCCGCCCGGGAAGCCGACGGCCTGTGGACCACGGGCCCCGGCGCCGGCCGCTGCGAGGTGGTCTGCTTCACCGCCGACCACGACGCCTCCTTCGCCGACCTCACCCCCGAGCGGGCCCGCCTGGTGCTGGACGCCTGGACCGACCGCACCGCCGAACTCGCCGCCCTGCCGGGGGTCCAGCAGGTCTACTGCTTCGAGAACCGGGGCGCCGAGATCGGCGTCACCCTCGCCCACCCGCACGGCCAGGTCTACGCCTTCCCCTTCACCACCCCGCGCACCGCCCGGGCGGCCGCCCGGGCCGCCGAACACCGCGCCGCCACCGGCCGCAACCTCTTCGACGACCTCCTGGCCGCCGAACGCGCCCACGGGGACAGGGTGGTGCTCGCCGGAGCGCACTGGACGGCCTTCGTCCCCTTCGCCGCCCGCTGGCCGTACGAGGTGCACCTCTACCCGCACCGGCGGGTGCCCGACCTGACCGCCCTGGACGAACCGCAGCGCGCCGAGTTCCCGCACCTCTACCTGGAGTTGCTGCGCCGCTTCGACCGGCTCTTCGGCACCGGCCGCACCCCGTACATCTCCGCCTGGCACCAGGCGCCCACCGGGCAGCGGGAAGAACTCGCCCTGCACCTGGAGCTGTTCACCATCCGGCGCACCGCCGACAAGCTCAAGTACCTGGCGGGCGTGGAGTCCGGCATGGACGCCTTCGTCAACGACGTCACCCCCGAGGACGCGGCCCGCCGGCTGCGGGAGGTCGCCCCGTGAACCCGAGTCCCGTGAACCCGAGTCCCGTGAACCCGCTTCCGAGGAACCCCGCCCCCGCCCCCGACTTCGCCGAGCTGTACGGCCGCGCCCCCGAAGGGGAGTGGGCGGCCCCCGGCCGGGTCAACCTGATCGGCGAACACACCGACTACAACCTGGGGTTCGTGCTGCCGATCGCCCTCCCGCAGACCGTCCGGGTCGAGGCGGCCCGTCGGGACGACGGGCTGCTGCGGGTCTGGTCGGCCCAGGGCCGGGGACCGGTCGCCGAGCTGCGCGTCGCCGACCTCGTCCCCGGCTCGGTGCCCGACTGGACCGCCTACCCGGCCGGCGTCGTGTGGGCCCTGCGCGAGGCCGGGCACGAGGTCGGCGGCGCCGACCTCCGGCTGGACAGCGACGTCCCGAGCGGCGCCGGGCTGTCCTCCTCCGCCGCCCTGGAGTGCGCCGTCGCCACCGCCTACGCGGACCTGCACGGGCTGGGCCTCGCCGCGTCCGACCTCGCCCTGCTCGCCCAGCGGGCCGAGAACGCCTTCGTCGGCGTGCCCTGCGGGATCATGGACCAGATGGCCTCGATGTGCTGCCGCCCCGGCGCCGCGCTCTTCCTGGACAGCCGGGACCTGTCGACGCGTCAGGTGCCGGTCGACCTCGCGGGCGCGGGACTCGCCCTGCTGGTCCTGGACACCCGGGTCAAGCACGACCTCGGGGACGGCGCGTACGCCGCCCTGCGGGCCGGCTGCGAACGGGCGGCGGAGCTGCTCGGGCTGCCCGCGCTGCGCTCGCTGCAGCCCGTCGGGCTCGCCGCCGCGCTGGCCGGACTCCCGGCGGAACTGGCCCCGTTGGTGCGCCACGTGGTCACCGAGAACGCGCGGGTGGAGGCGGCCGTCGCCCACCTGGACGCCGGCCGCCTCGCCGCCCTCGGCCCGATCCTCACCGCCGGCCACGCCTCGCTGCGCGACGACTTCCGGATCTCCTGCCCGGAGACCGACCTCGCCGTCGACGCCGCCGTCGCCGCGGGCGCCCTCGGCGCGCGGATGACCGGCGGCGGCTTCGGCGGCTCGGTCATCGCGCTGGTGGACGCGGCCGAGGCCGAGCGCATCGCCGCCGAGGTCACCGCGGCCTTCCGGTCCGCCGGGTACGCCGAGCCGCGCACCCTCACCGCCGTCCCGGCCGAGGGGGCGCGCCGGCTCCGCTGATCAGGGCGTGCTCAGGGGGCGCTCAGGCCCGGTGCGCCGCCGGGCGCTCGGGGGACGCCTCCGCGAGCGCCCGGGTCACCGCCGCCACCCCGGCGCGCAGCCCGTACACCGGGGTGGCCGGCTGCTGGCGCCAGGACTCGTCGAGGCCGCCCGCGTCCACCGTGTCGAAGCCCAGCTCGTCGACCAGGGCCCGGACGACCCGCTTGGCCGCCTCGTCGTCCCCCGCGACCGGCACGGCGAGCCGCTCCGGGTCGCCCGCCGGGCGCGGGCGGTCCAGCAGGTCCTGCGCGTAGGTGCCGTTGAACACCTTCACGACCGGGTGCTTCAGGTGCTGCTCCGTCCACCGGCTCTCGGTGAGCCCGCCGTCCTCGATCGCGTCGATCCGGCCGTCGCGCTCCTTCGGGTAGTAGTTGCCGGTGTCGATCACGGCCACGCCCTCGGCGGCCTCGTCGAACAGCCCGGCGGGCAGGTCCGGCACGTTCTTCAGCGGGACGGTCACCACCACGACCTGCGCGCCGCGCGCCGCCTCGGCGACCGGTACCGCCTTGGCGCCGGTCTCCTCGACCAGCTCCTTCAGGGTCTCCGGCCCGCGCGAGTTGGCGACCGAGACGTCGTGCCCGAGCGCGGTCAGCCGCCGGGTCAGGTTGCCGCCGATGTTGCCCGCGCCGATGATGCCGATCTTCATGGGAAGCCCCTCGTCTGCGAGTCCTGCGAGTGCTGCGGATGCTGCGAGTCCTGCGAATGCCGCAGTCCGGTGGATTCCGCGGATGCTGCGAACTCCGCGGGGTCCGTAACGGGTCGTCGGGCCCGTCGCCTCGGACCAACCACGCGGTGCCCGCCGCGATTCCCGGCTCCAGGGTGGTTCTCCGGGACCAGGGGTGACGGCGGGCCTGGCTCCGTCGTGAAGCGCGCCGCGAGGGTGGGTGCCATGACCACGAACCACACCCCGTCCTCCTCCCCCGGTTCCTCCACCGACCCCTCCTCCGGCTCCCGCGACACCACCGTCCTCGTCACCGGCGGCACCAGCGGCATGGGCCTCGCCACCGCCCGCCGGCTCCTCGACGACGGCACCCGGGTCGTCATCACCGGCCGTGACGACGCCCGACTCGCCCGCGCCGCCCGGCAGCTCGCCGGCGGCGACCGGCTGCTCACCGTGCGCGCCGACGCCTCCGTCCCGGCGGACCTCGCGCGGCTGGCCGCCACCGTCCGCGAGCGGTACGGCAAGCTCGACGGCGTCTTCGCGAACGCGGGCGTCGGCGTGTTCCGGCCGTTGGAGGACGTCACCGAGGCCGACGTCGACCGGCTCGTGGGCACCAACCTCAAGGGCGTCCTCTTCACCGTCCAGCACGCCCTGCCGCTGCTGGAGGCGGCCGGCGGCGGCTCGGTCGTCCTCAACGCCTCCTGGACCCCGCACCGCGGCCTGCCCACCGCGGCCGTCTACGCGGCCACCAAGGCGGCCGTCCTCAGCCTCGCCCGCACCCTCGGCAGCGAACTCGCGGGGCGCCGGATCCGGGTCAACTCCGTCAGCCCCGGCTACATCGTCACCGAGATGTTCCACGCGGCGATCCCGGACCCGGCCGACCACGGGCCGATCCGCGCCCGGGTCCCGCTCGGCCGGCTCGGGACCGCCGAGGACGTCGCGGAGACCGTGGCCTTCCTGCTCTCCGACCGCTCCTCCTACATCACCGGGCAGGACATCGTGGTCGACGGCGGCCTCGTCCCCGCCTTCCCGTCCCTGACCGGCTGACGCCGGTGCCGTGTCGTCGCTGCTCGTCCCCGCTCGTGCCTGGTCCTGCCAGGACCAGGCACGAGCGGGAACAGCCGGGCGAGAATCACCCCGTGAACCAGAGCAGCGCCCTGAGCGAATTCCTCCGTACCCGCCGCGCCCGGCTGCAGCCCGAGGACGTCGACCTCCCCGACTACGGCGGCCGCCGCCGCGTCGCCGGACTGCGCCGCGAGGAACTCGCCCACCTCGCCGGCGTCAGCGTCGACTACTACACCCGCCTCGAACAGGGCCGCGTCGGCAACCCGTCCGAGGCCGTCCTCGACGCCGTCGCCCGCGCCCTGCGCCTGGCCCCCGCCGAGTCCGGCCACCTGCACCGCCTCGCCCGCCCCGCCGCCCGCCCGCGCCGCCCCGCGGTCCGCCAGCAGCCCCGCCCGTCCCTGCTGCACCTGCTCGACCGACTCGACCACACCCCGGCCCTGGTGATGGGCCACCGGATGGACATCCTCGCCTGGAACCGCGCCGCCACCGCCCTCTTCGGCGACTACGCCGCCCTCCCCGCCGAGGAGCGCAACATCGCCCGGATCACCTTCCTCGACCCCGCCTCCCGCGAGCTCTACGCCGACTGGGCCACCTGCGCCCGGGAGAACGTCGCCTTCCTCCACCTGGAAGCCGGCCGCCGTCCCGACGACCGCCTCCTCGCCGAACTCGTCGGCCGGCTCTGCCTCTCCAGCGAGGAGTTCAACGCCTTCTGGGCCGAACACCCGGTCGCCGACAAGACCTCCGGCCGCAAGGTCTTCCACCACCCCGTCGCCGGCACCCTCGACCTCGCCTACGACACCCTGCGCCCCGCCGACGACCCCGGCCAGGCCCTCGTCACCTACACCGCCGACCCGGGCACCCCGTCGGACGACGCCCTGCGGCTGCTGCTGTCCTGGGCGGCCTCCCGCTGAGCCCGGCGGCGGACCGGGCGGAGCGGGTGTGTTGAACGGCCGCCATGACCGGACTGCGGAACCTCATCACCGGGCTGCCCGACGCCTTCGCCGCCGCGCCCCGGCCCGCCCGCGTCGAGGGCTGCCCGTGCTGCACCTCGCCGGCCGGACCGGACGCCCTGCTCCGTACGCCCCGGGAGCGGCTCGGGCCGGAGGAGCTGGCGCACTACGCCGGCGCGGTACTGGACACCGTCGGCTCCCCGGCGGACCTGCGCTACTTCGCGCCCCGCATCCTGCAACTGCTGCTCACCGGCGAACTCGCCTGCCCCGAGCTGGAATCGTTCTGCCTCAAGCTCGCCCGGGCGAGCTGGCAGGACTGGCCCGAGGCCCCGTACCTCCGCCGACTGTTCCACGCGCTCTGGCAGGACGTCCTCGGCGACGGCGAGGAGTGGTGGGACGCCGAGGCCGTCCTCTGCGCCGTCGCCGCCGCCGACCCGGCGACCGTGGAGCCCGCTCTAGCAGAATGGGCTCGCCTCGCGACGCCGACCGCCGTCGAGCGCCTGCACGAGTTCCTCCTCCACAGCGGCACCGAGCCCCGGAACGCGTTCTGGGACCGCCGTGCGCCGGGTTATCGCGCCTTCACCGACTGGCTGTGCGACCCCGTCCTCCTGGCCGCCGTCGAGGAGGCCGTCCACCGCACCGAAAACCCCGCTCATCTCGAACAACTCTTCACCGTCCATGCCGTCTTGGAGACTCAGCGGCACCGTCCGGCGAGGTGACCCCCGCCCGGGCGTCCGTGCCCGTCCGATCCTCCTCCCGACGACCCTCGGCGGGCGAGTCCCCTGAGCGCGCTTTCCCGGGCCGGGGCCGTCCCCCCGGCGGCCGGAGGGCCGGGGGGACGGCGGTGCGCCCGGCCGGTCACTCGAAGCGGCTCGGGTCCCCGGCACCCCGGCGGACGATCTCCGGCCCGCCGCCCGAGAAGTCGACGACCGTCGTCGGCTCGGTGCCGCAGTCGCCCGAATCCACCACCGCGTCCAGCACGTGGTCGAGGCGCTCCTTGATCTCCCATCCCTGGGTCATCGGCTCGTCCTCGCCGGGCAGGACCAGGGTGCTGGAGACCAGCGGCTCACCGAGCTCGGCGAGCAGGGCCCGGGTGACGGCGTGGTCGGGGATCCGCACCCCCACCGTCTTCTTCTTCGGGTGCAGCAGGCGGCGGGGCACCTCCTTGGTCGCCGGGAGGATGAAGGTGTAGCTGCCCGGCGTCGCGGCCTTGACCGCGCGGAACACGTTGTTGTCGAGCTGCACGAACTGCCCCAGCTGCGCGAAGTCCTCGCACATCAGGGTGAAGTGGTGGCGCTCGTCGAGACGCCGGATCGACCGGATCCGGTCGAGGCCCTCCCGGTTGTCGAGCCGACAGCCCAGCGCGAAGCAGGAGTCGGTCGGGTACGCGATGAGGGCCCCGGACCGGAGGCTCTCGGCCACGGTGCCGATGGTGCGCGGCTGCGGGGACTCTGGGTGCACGTCGAAGTACTTCGCCATTGGCCGACCCTAAGGGATTCCGGCGACCGATCGGCGCAGCCGCGACGTCCCGCGCTCTGGCAGGCCGTCGCGGCCCGGGCGTACGGTCGGTCGGTATGGGCTTCGATCAGGCGGCGGTGAACCGGGTCTTCCTCCCCGGGACGTACGCCGGGGGTGTGCCGTACGAGCTGTTCCGCGAGCTGCGGGCCGAGGCGCCGGTGTGGTGGGTGGAGGAGCCGGGCGTCGGCGGCTGGCCGGCCGGGCCGGGCTACTGGGCGGTGCTGCGCCACGCGGACGTGAAGCACGTGCTGCGCAGCCCGCAGGACTTCTCCTCGCACCTGGGCGCCACCCAGATCCGTGACCCCGACCGGCCGGCGGACCTGGCCTTCGCCCGGACGATGATGCTCAACCAGGACCCGCCCGACCACTCCCGGCTGCGCCGGATCGTGGCGGCGGCGTTCACCCCGCGGGCGCTGGCCGAGCTCGCGGGCGCCGTCGACGACCGGGCGCGCGACCTGGTGGCGGCGGTACGGCCGGAGGGCGGCGCGGACTTCGTCCGGCTCGCTGCCGACCTGCCGGTGTGGACGCTGGCCCGGGTCATGGGAGTGCCCGAGCAGGACCGGCAGTTGCTGCTGGACTGGGCGAACCGGGTGATCGGCTACCAGGACGCCGACTACGCCGACGCCACCACGGCCGACCCCGCCACCCTCACCGACCTGGGGCGCGCCGCCCTCGCCCGCCGCCCCACCGCCCGCACCACCCCGGACGGCCGCCCGGTCAACCCCCGCTCCCGGGCCGCACTGGCCGACATGTTCGCCTACGCCCACGGCCTCGCCCGCCAGGCCGAGCCGGCCGGCCTGCTCGCCCGGACGCTGACGGCCGGTCTGACGGCGGAGGAGTTCGAGACCATGTTCTTCCTCTTCGCCGTCGCCGGGAACGAGACCGTCCGCAACGGCCTGCCCGGCGGTCTGCTCACCCTGCTCGACCACCCGGAGCAGTACCGACTCCTGCGCTCCAGGCCGGAGTTGCTGCCCACGGCGGTGGAGGAGATGCTGCGCTACTGGCCGCCGGTGATGGACTTCCGCCGTACCGCCGCCCGGGACGTGGAGTTGGCCGGGCGGACGATCCGCCGGGGCGACAAGGTGGTGGTCTACCACGCCTCCGCCAACCGCGACGAGACGGTCTTCCCCGACCCGGACCGCTTCGACGTCACCCGCAGCCCGAACGACCACCTGAGCTTCGGCGACGGCCCGCACTTCTGCCTCGGCGCCCGACTCGCCCGTCTGCAGATGTCGGCCCTGCTCCACCACGTCGTCACCGAGCTCCCCGACCTGGAACGCGCCCCGGGCCCGCCGCCCGCCCGGCTGGTCTCCAACTTCCAGAACGGGCTGAAGGACCTGCGGATCCGGTGGCGACCGGCGGGCCGGCCGTAGGCGGGTGGGACCGCCGGCTCCGACTCGACGGTCCGCCGCGTTCGGAAGGTGAACACGGGACTGCCTCTTGACGCCGATTCAGCCCGAGAAGAGACTCCCCTCGGTCAGACCTGCGCGTCCGCAGGGCCGATCCGGCCTTCACTTCGCGAACACTGACGAGAGGAAACCCCCGTATGCCTCTGCCTCGCACGGTCCTTCCGAGCCGCGGGCCGTCCCACCCCGGGCGGAGGCGACGCGCGGTGGCGCTGCTCGCCGCTTCCGTCCTCGCGCTCGCCGGGGTGTCCGGACTCACGTCCGCGTCCGGGACCGCGTCCGCCGCGTCCGTCACGTTCGGGGCCGCGTCCGTCGCGGCCGGCGACTACGCGCAGAGCGCCTCCCCGCTCGGCGCCTCACAGGTGCAGATCAGGTTCACACCGACGACGGCGGCCCGCTACGTCGACCTCCACTACCTGGTCAACGGCGCCGGCCAGCAGAACTTCCGGATGACGCTCGACTCCGGCACCTGGACCCGGACCGTCGGTCCGCTCACCGCCGGCACCCTGATCGAGTACTGGTTCACCTACGAGAAGAACGGGCCGCAGTACGACACCCCGCACTTCACCTACACGCAGGGCGGCGGGGGCGGCCCGACGACCGGGTGCCCGGCCCAGTCCGACACCCCGGACCTGGGACCGAACGTGCACGTCTTCGATCCCGGCATGTCCGGCGCCGCCATCCAGGCGGAACTCGACGCCCAGTTCGCCCGGATGAAGGACACCGGCACCGCGCAGTTCTCCGAGGACCGGGTGGCCGACCTGTTCAAGCCCGGCGTGTACAACGTGGAGGACAACGTCGGCTTCTACACCTCGGTCGCGGGTCTGGGGCAGAACCCGGACGACGTGACCATCAACGGTCACGTCACGGTGGACGCCTTCAACGCCTCGGACGCGGGCAACGCCACCCAGAACTTCTGGCGTTCGGCGGAGAACCTGGCCGTCAACCCGTCCGGCGGCAACCGCTGGGCCGTGGCACAGGCGGCACCGCTGCGGCGCGTCGACGTCCACGGCGACCTGCAGCTCTACCCGGCGAGCCACGGCTGGGCGAGCGGCGGCTACGTCGCCGACACCAGGGTGACGGGCCAGGCGTCCTCGTCCTCGCAACAGCAGTGGTACACGCGGGACAGCAGCCTGGGCAGTTGGAACGGCGGTGTGTGGAACATGGTCTTCTCCGGCACCGGCGGCGCGCCGGCGAACACCTTCCCGAACCCCCCGGAGACCACGCTGGCCACCACTCCCGTCTCGCGTGACGTGCCCTACCTCTACGTCGACGGCACCGGCAAGTACCGGGTGTTCCTGCCCTCGCTGCGCACCGACGCCGCGGGCCCCAGTTGGGCGGGCGGGAGCACTCCGGGCAGTTCGCTGGCGATGAACCGGTTCTACGTCGTCAAGGCCGGTGACACCGCCTCGACCATCAACGCGGCGCTCGCCCAGGGGTGCAACCTGTTCGTCACCCCGGGGGTCTACCACCTCGACCGGACGCTCGACGTCACCCGGGCCGACACGGTGGTCCTGGGCATCGGCTACCCGACGTTCGTGCCGGACAAGGGCGTCAACGCGATGCAGGTGGCGGACGTCGACGGCGTCCGGCTCAAGGGCCTGCTGTTCGATGCCGGTACCACCGAGTCGGCCGCGCTGCTGACCGTCGGGGCCTCCCGGACGGGCGCGCGGCACCGGGCCGACCCGACGACGATCCAGGACGTGTTCTTCCGGATCGGCGGCGAGATCGCGGGCCGGGCGACCACGAGCCTGGTCGTCAACAGCAACGACGCGATCATCGACGACATCTGGGCCTGGCGTGCCGACCACGGCAACGCGGGCACGGTCGGCTGGGGCGTCAACACGGCCGACAACGGCCTGATCGTCAACGGAGACGACGTCGAGGCGACGGGCCTGTTCGTCGAGCACTACCAGAAGGTCAACGTCACCTGGAACGGCCAGAACGGCAGGACGGTCTTCTTCCAGAACGAGATGCCGTACGACGTGCCGAACCAGGCCGCCTGGATGAGCCCGACGGGGGTGAACGGCTACGCCGCCTACAAGGTCGGCGACAACGTCACCTCGCACGAGGCCTGGGGCCTGGGCAGCTACTGCTACTTCAACGTCAACCCGTCGGTGAACGGCCACCACGCGTTCGAGGCGCCGGCCACCCCCGGCGTGAGGTTCCACGACGCGTTGACCGTGTCGCTCGGCGGCAAGGGCACGATCACCCATGTCATCAACGACACGGGAGCGGTCACGCCCACGGGCAGCACCGTGCCCAGCAACGTGGTCTCCTACCCCTGACCCGGGGCGCCGGCCGGCCCCCCGCCGGACCGGCCGGCCTTCCGGAACGAGCCGGGGAGCCCGTCGCCCGCCGCCGTGCGCGGGGTCGGCCCTGGGGGCGGGGCGGTCAGCCCGCGCAGTTCGGGCAGAGTCCCCGGTAGGTGACCTCGGCCTGCGCGACGGTGAACCCGAAGCACTGCTCGGCCGGCAGGTCGGCCAGGGGGTCGCCGAGCGGGTGGACGTCGCGGATGGTGCCGCAGCCGGTGCAGATCAGGTGCTGGTGCGGGCGGTGCGCGTTGGGGTCGTAGCGCTTGGCGCGCCCGTCGGTGGAGACCTCGATGACCTCGCCGAGGGTGACCAGCTCGCCGAGGGTGTTGTAGACCGTCGCCCGGGAGATCTCCGGGAGGCGTTCCGCGGCGCGGGCGTGCACCTCGTCCGCGGTCAGGTGCACGTGCTCGCCGTCCAGGACCTCGGCCACGACACGCCGCTGGGAGGTGAGACGCCAGCCGCGCCCGCGCAGCCGCTCCAGCAGGTCACTCATATCGGTTCACCTATTCAGGTCAAGGGGAAGACCGGAGTTTACCAATACACATCCTGGGTCATCCGGATCCCGATCGGATATGGGTTTGGTGTCATTCTTGACTTGGATTCCGTCCATCGTAGGATCGGCTCCGGCGCTAGCCTAGGTAGCAGCACTAGATGCCGTAGGTAGCACAGAAGACACCGTGATCCGCCTTGTGAGGGAAGGGTTCCCATGTCTGACATCCACGATGCAGCCGGCACGGATGCGAATGCGGAGGGCTGCCCGGTGAACCACGGGCGCGCGCCGCACCCCACCCAGGGTGGGGGAAACCGTCAGTGGTGGCCGGAACGGCTCAACCTGAAGATCCTCGCCAAGAACCCCGCGGTGGCCAACCCCCTCGGCGGGGACTTCGACTACGCGGCGGCCTTCAACACCCTCGACCTCCCGGCCGTCAAGCGGGACATCCAGGAGGTGCTCACCACCTCCAAGGACTGGTGGCCGGCCGACTACGGCAACTACGGCCCGTTCATGATCCGGATGGCCTGGCACAGCGCCGGCACCTACCGGATCAGCGACGGCCGCGGCGGCGCCGGCGGCGGCCAGCAGCGCTTCGCCCCGCTGAACAGCTGGCCGGACAACGCCAGCCTGGACAAGGCCCGCCGGCTGCTCTGGCCGGTGAAGAAGAAGTACGGCCGCGCGCTCTCCTGGGCCGACCTGATGATCCTGGCCGGCAACGTCGCACTGGAGGGCATGGGCTTCCGGACCTTCGGCTTCGGCGGCGGCCGGGTGGACGAGTGGGAGCCGGACGAGGACGTCTACTGGGGCCCGGAGACCACCTGGCTGGGCGACGAGCGCTACACCGGCGACCGCGAGCTGGAGAACCCGCTGGCCGCCGTCCAGATGGGCCTGATCTACGTCAACCCCGAGGGCCCCAACGGCAACCCGGACCCGATCGCCGCCGCCCGCGACATCCGCGAGACCTTCTACCGGATGGCGATGAACGACGAGGAGACCGTCGCGCTGATCGCCGGCGGCCACACCTTCGGCAAGACACACGGCGCCGGCCCGGCCGACCACGTCGGCCCGGACCCGGAGGCCGCCCCGATCGAGCAGCAGGGCCTCGGCTGGAAGAGCGGCTTCGGCACCGGCGTGGGCGGCGACGCGATCACCAGCGGCCTGGAGGGCGCCTGGACGCCCACCCCGGTCACCTGGGACAACAGCTTCTTCGAGACGCTGTTCGGCTACGAGTGGGAGCTCACCAAGAGCCCGGCCGGCGCCCACCAGTGGAAGCCGAAGGACGGCGCCGGCGAGGGCACCGTCCCGGACGCGCACGACCCGAGCAAGCGGCACGTGCCGATCATGCTCACCACCGACCTGTCGCTGCGCTTCGACCCGGTGTACGAGCCGATCTCCCGGCGCTTCCTGGAGCACCCGGAGCAGTTCGCCGACGCCTTCGCCCGCGCCTGGTACAAGCTCACCCACCGCGACATGGGCCCGGTCGTCCGCTACCTCGGCCCCGAGGTCCCGTCCGAGAAGCTGCTCTGGCAGGACCCGCTGCCGGAGGTCTCCTACCGGACGATCGAGCCGGCCGACGTGGCCGACCTCAAGCGGCGGATCAACGCGACCGGCCTGTCGGTGGCCGAGCTGGTCTCCACCGCCTGGGCGGCGGCCTCCTCCTTCCGCTCCAGCGACAAGCGCGGCGGCGCCAACGGCGGCCGGATCCGGCTGCAGCCGCAGATCGGCTGGGAGGTCAACGAGCCGGACAAGCTGGCCTCGGTGCTGCGCACCCTGGAGGGCGTGCAGCAGGAGTTCAACGCGCAGGCCGGTGACAAGCAGGTCTCGCTGGCCGACCTGGTGGTGCTGGCCGGCGGCGTCGGCGTCGAGCAGGCGGCCAAGGCGGCCGGCCTCGCCGTCGAGGTGCCGTTCGCGCCCGGCCGGGTGGACGCGCCGCAGGAGCTGACCGACACCGAGTCCTTCGCCGCGCTGGAGCCCAAGGCCGACGGGTTCCGGAACTGGGTCGGCAAGGGCAACCGGCTGCCGGCCGAGTACCTGCTGCTCGACAAGGCGAACCTGCTGGGCCTGAGCGCCCCCGAGCTGACCGTGCTGGTCGGCGGCCTGCGCGTGCTGGGCGCCAACCACGGCCAGTCCGCGCACGGCGTGCTCACCGGGACCCCGGGCGTGCTGACGAACGACTTCTTCGTCAACCTGCTCGACCTGGACACCCGGTGGTCCGCGACCTCGGAGGACTCGCACACCTTCGAGGGCCGGGACGCCTCGGGCAAGGTCCGGTGGACCGGCACCCGGGCCGACCTGGTCTTCGGCTCCAACGCCGAACTCCGGGCCATCGCCGAGGTGTACGCGAGCGACGACGCCAAGGAGACCTTCGTGACGGACTTCGTCGCGGCCTGGGTCAAGGTCATGAACGCGGACCGCTTCGACCTGGTCTGATCCCAGGACCGCGAAGAGCGGCTCGGCGAGCGCGGGAGCCCGGGGGCCTCGACCCCCGGGCTCCCGCCCGCCGTCACGGCAGCTGCGGGGTGGACCCCACGCGGCGCAGGGCCCCGCGTCGCCGCGGGGCCCTGCTGCCTGCCGGCGGGCCGGTCAGTTGTAGGTCGTGGTGACGGTGACGCCGCCGAAGCCCTGCTGGCCGTACAGGCTGAAGTACACCCAGCCGGACGGCGGGTTGGCGATGGTGAGGGTCTCGCCGTTGCCGCCGTTGGCGGACTTGGCCTGGTACGAGCCGGTGGTGGCCCAGCTGCCGCCGTTGTAGTACAGGTCGGCGTTGCCGGTGCCGCCGCCGGTGGTGATGGTCAGCTGCTGCACGCCGGCCGGGAGGTACAGGAAGCTGTAGCTGTAGTTCCCGGTGGTGGCGGCCACGCCGTCGCGGCGGCAGTTCTTGTCGAACTGCCGGGTGTCGGCGGCGGTGCACAGCGGGGCCTGGTTGGCGGGCAGGGAGCCGCAGTTGTCGGCGGCGCACTGCTTGAGCCAGGCGGCGAAGTCGGCGTCGTAGGCGGTGCCGATGGTGTTCTTGAGCAGGGTGCGGGCGCCGTTCCAGTCACCGACGCGGTACTTGGCGAGCAGCGCGTCGACGTCCCGCGGGTGCGACTGGAACATGTAACGGACGGCCAGGTAGCCCCAGTTGTAGATCCGGGTGGAGTCCGCGTTGGCGTAGGTGCTGTCGAAGAGGGTGCTCAGCGCGTAGGTGCCCTTGCCTGCCTGGGCGACCGCGTCGTCGTAGTGGACGCCCCGGTAGCTGTAGGAGACGTACTCGGCGAGGCCCTCGACCCACCAGACGGTCGGGGTGGTCATCCCGGCCTCGAAGTCGCCGTAGAAGTCGTAGCGGCCGTCGAGGTAGTGGGTGTACTCGTGGTTGAGGTTCCAGATCTGGAACTGGGGGCGCAGCCAGGAGGCCTCGTGGGCGATGAAGCGGGCCTGGTTGCCGGCCTTGGCCGGGTCGCCCTCCTCGTACATCCCGCCGTTGTCGACCTCGATCTTGTACATCTCCCAGGCGTAGAGGCTGTAGTTGTAGTAGTCGTCGAAGACGACGACCTCCAGGCTGGTGTTGTTGTCGTTGGCGACCGGCCCGCTGTCCTTGACCAGCTTGTGGAAGAAGGCGTCCTCGTTGACCAGGCTGGTGCAGGTGTCGGCGAGCTGCTGCGCGGTCATGTCCTGCGCACGGATGCGCAGGTTGGCGTTGCAGGTGTGGTCGACGGTGAGCACGAGCGGGACGAGCTTGGCGGGGACGTCGCAGGTGCCGTAGTAGGAGCAGTTGCCGGCGTCCTTCTTCTCCGCGAACCAGAGCAGGTTCATGGTGAGCGGACCGGTCTTGCCGACCAGCGGGTAGCGGTTGACGAGGTCCTTGACGATCGGTCGGCCCTGGGCGCGCAGCGTGTCGTCGGCCACCAGCTTGCCGATCTGGATGCCGATCCGGGTGACCGGGTCGCCGCCGTCGATCCCGGCGCTGTTGCGGGTGACGAAGGACGCCATGGTGGTGGCGAAGGCGGGGTCGGCCTGCAGGGCGGCGACGAAGTCCGGCCGGTCGAAGCCCTGCGAGATGACGGTCTCGGTGTTGGCGACGGCGGTGGCCATCGAGCCGGTCCAGGCGGTGGAGTAGCCGTCGAGCAGGCGCTTGACGACGCCGGTGTAGCGGCCGTTCTCCTGGGCGCTGTCGATCAGGGTGACGGCCTCGGCGAGGGTCTGGCCGTTGGCCTCGGTGACGTCCTTGCTGTGCGGGGCGGCGAAGAAGGCGTCGAGGGCGCCGCGGATCGCGGTCCGCAGGGCGGTGCCGTACGGGCCGACGACGTCCGAGTGGTTCCACTGGACGTAGTAGCCGGCGCGCAGGAAGAGCACCAACTGCCCGACCGAGGTGGAGTCGTCGCCGGGGTAGGCGGCGGAGGCGTCGCGCAGGGCGTTGGCGACGGTCGCCATCTGGGCCTCGTTGAAGGCGCCCCGGGCGTCGGTGCCGGTGAGGGTGAACAGCGAGTTGACGCAGTCGAGTCCGGCGGACTTGACCTGCTGGACCAGCGCGGCACCGGAGTTGCCGGTGAAGGAGGAGACGTCGCAGGCGTTGGCCGCGGCGGAGAGCCGCTTCGCCGTGTTCGGCGCCCCGACGGTGCCGCCCCCCGTCGGGGCGGCGGTCTTGGCCCCGGCGTCCGCGGCGAGCGGGCGGGCGTCCTTGGGGGTGTCGGGGGACTTGGGGACGGGAATCGCGTGCGGCGCGGCCGGCCTGGCCTGGGGAGCCGACGGCGTGTCGGCGGCGTGGGCCTGGGGTGCGAAGAGTCCGAGGGCGAGGAAGAAGGCGGCGCCGAGCGCAGGGAGTCTGCGCGCGTTCGCCTTCGCTATCCGGAAGGGACGCATGGGGTGGGGGCCTCCGGGCCGTGGGGGGGCTCGTGCGGTGTGGGGCGCACGGCTTCCTGATGTGTGACATGTAAAATGGCACACCGCTCGACGCGGAGGGAAGCCCCGGGAGCGGAATTTCGACCGGCTTGACCGAACCGTTGCCGTGCCCCGCCCCGGCCCCACGCCGGATGTGACGAATCAGCAGGAGCCCATGCTTCTCTCCTGCAAGTCATACGCAATAGTGTTGTCCCGGCACGATCAGCTACGTTCAACCCGCCGAAAGGGGCCGTGTCCTGATGGGCACCTACACGCTTCCCGACCTCCCGTACGACTACTCCGCGCTGGAGCGGGCCATGTCGGCCGAGATCCTGGAGCTGCACCACTCCAAGCACCATGCCGCCTACGTCAAGGGCGCCAACGACACCCTGGAGCAGCTCGCCGAGGCGCGCGACAAGGAGCAGTTCGGCGGCCTGGTCGGCCTGCAGAAGACCTTCGCCTTCCACCTGTCCGGCCACGTGCTGCACTCGCTGTTCTGGCAGAACCTCTCGCCGGAGGGCGGCGACCGCCCCGAGGGCGAGCTGGCCGACGCGATCACCGAGCACTTCGGCAGCTTCGAGGCCTTCAAGAAGCAGCTCACCAACGCCACCACCGGCGTCCAGGGCTCCGGTTGGGGCATCCTCTCCTGGGAGCCGCTCGGCCGGCGCCTGATCGTCGAGCAGGTCTACGACCACCACGGCAACGTGGGCCAGAACACCACCCCGCTGCTGGCCTTCGACGCCTGGGAGCACGCCTACTACCTGCAGTACCGCAACGTCCGCCCGGACTACGTCACCCGCCTGTGGGACGTCGTCAACTGGCAGGACGTGTCGGCCCGCTTCGCGGCCGTCCAGGGCGCCTGATCGCGGTCGGGTGAGGGGCGGGCTCCGGACCGGTCGGGCGGTCCGGAGCCCGCCCCCGCTCCGACGCGTGGTCAGGACCGACCGCCGTGAGCGCAACCCGAGCGCGGGGGTTCGCGTCATGAACCTCGGAGGCTGCCCGAGGGGCGGCGGAGCCGACGCAGACAGGCGGGGGAGCGGTCAGTCGATGGACCTCAAAGTGCGCATGCAGGACCTGGCCGGCAGCCGGGTGGCCCTGGCGGTGGCGGCCGTCGCCCTGGCGGCGGGCGCCTGGGGAGTCGCGGCCCTCGCCGGACCGGGCGGCGTCCCCCGGCAGGACATCGCCCAGGGGCAGGGCTCCTCCCCGGACGGCAGCGACGGCAGCAGCGGGGACGGCGCCAAGGGCGGCGACGGCGGCACCCAGCAGGGCGGCATACCCGACGGCATCGCCCACGCCTCCGAGAGCGGCGGCAACGCCGTCAACATCACCATCGACGACGGCCCCGACCCCACCTGGACCCCGAAGGTCCTCGACGTCCTCAAGCGGCACGGCGTGACGGCGACGTTCTGCATGATCGGTCCGCAGGCCAAGGCCCACCCCGACCTGGTCAAGCAGGTCGTCGCGGCCGGCCACCGGCTCTGCGACCACACCGTGGACCACGACACCACCATGGACAAGAAGCCCGTCGCCTACCAGGAGAAGCAGATCCTGGACGCGAAGAAGATGATCGAGGACGCCGCGGGCGGCGCCAAGGTCCTGTACTACCGGGCTCCCGGCGGCTCCTTCACCCCCGACAGCCGGCGCATCGCCGCCGCGAACGGCATGCGGCCGCTCGGCTGGAACGTCGACTCCAAGGACTTCAACAAGCCCGGCACCGCCGCCATCGTCGCCACGGTCAAGAAGGAACTCCACCTCGGCCCGACCATCCTCTTCCACGACGGCGGCGGCGACCGCCAGCAGACCGTCGAAGCCCTCGACCAGGTCCTCACCTGGCTGAAGGCCCAGGGCCGCCCCACCGGCTTCCCCGTCCAGACCACCCCGTGACCCCGCCCCGGAACGGTTCGGGCGCCGTGCCCCACGCATCGGCGGGGCACGGCGCCCGACCTCCGTGTCGCCGGTCAGTCGAAGAAGGCGTCCAGGATCTGCTGGGCGGCCAGGCCCGGGGGGAGGGTGCCGGCGCGGACCAGGGTCTCCAACTCGGGGGCGAGGCGCTGGACCTCGGGGTTCTCGTGCAGGCGGGCGTAGAGCTGGTCGTGGACCATGGCCCAGGTCCACTCCACCTGCTGGTCGCGGCGCTTCGCGGCGAGGGCGCCCGTCGCGTCGAGGACCTTGCGGTGCTGCTGGAGGCGCTCCCAGAGCACGTCGAGGCCGGTGTTCTCGCGGCCGCTGCAGGTCAGCACGGGCGGGGTCCAGGCCGCGTCGGGGGACTGCAACAGCCGCAGGGCGCCCGCGAGTTCGCGGGCGGCCGCGCGGGCGTCGGTCTCGTGCGGGCCGTCGGCCTTGTTGATCGCGATGACGTCGGCGAGTTCCAGGACGCCCTTCTTGATGCCCTGCAGCTGGTCGCCGGTGCGGGCGAGGCTGAGGAGCAGGAAGGTGTCCACCATCCCGGCCACCGCCGTCTCGGACTGGCCGACGCCGACCGTCTCGATGAGCACCACGTCGTACCCGGCGGCCTCCATCACCACCATGGACTCGCGGGTGGCCTTGGCGACCCCGCCCAGCGTTCCGGAGGTGGGGGAGGGGCGGACGAAGGCGTGCGGGTCGACGGCGAGGCGTTCCATCCGGGTCTTGTCGCCCAGGATGGACCCGCCGGTGCGGCTGGAGGTCGGGTCGACGGCGAGCACCGCGACCTTGTGGCCGAGCCCGGTCAGCATGGTGCCGAAGGCGTCGATGAAGGTCGACTTGCCGACCCCGGGCACGCCGGTGATGCCCACCCGGACCGCGCCGCCCGCGTGCGGCAGCAGCCGCTGGAGCAGCTGCTGGGCGAGCACGCGGTGGTCGGGCCGGGTGGACTCGACGAGGGTGACGGCCCGCGCGATCCAGGCGCGTGAGCCGTCCAGGACACCCGTCGCGTAGCTGTCGAGGTCGATCGTCCGCGGAGGCATGACGCTCAGCGGCTCACAGCTCGTGGCCGAGCTCGGCCGCCAACGTCGTCAGCAGGTCGTGCGCGGCGTCCGGGATGACCGTGCCCGGGCCGAACACCGCCGCCGCGCCCGCCGCGTAGAGCGCCTCGAAGTCCTGCGGGGGGATGACCCCGCCGACCACGATGGTGATGTCCTCGCGGCCCGCCGCGGCGAGTTCGGCGCGCAGCGCGGGCACCAGGGTGAGGTGGCCGGCGGCCAGCGAGGAGACGCCGACGATGTGCACGTCCGCCTCGACGGCCTGGCGGGCGACCTCGGCCGGGGTCTGGAAGAGCGGGCCGACGTCCACGGTGAAGCCGAGGTCGGCGAAGGCGGTGGCGATCACCTTCTGGCCGCGGTCGTGGCCGTCCTGGCCCATCTTGGCGACCAGGATGCGCGGGCGGCGGCCCTCGGCGAGCTCGAACCGCTCGACCAGGTCGCGGGTGCGCTGGAGGGAGGCCGACGGGCCCGCTTCGTCTCGGTACACACCGGAGATGGTACGGATCTGGCCGGAGTGGCGGCCGTACACCTTCTCCAGGGCGTCCGAGATCTCGCCGACGGTGGCCTTGGCCCGGGCCGCGTTGACGGCCAGGTGCAGCAGGTTGCCGTCCAGCGAGCCGCCGCGCTGCGGACCGGCCTCGGCGGCCCGGGTGAGCGCGTTCAGCGCGTCCTGGGTGACGGCCTCGTCGCGCTCCTCGCGCAGCCGGCGCAGCTTCTCGATCTGCCGGGCCCGCACCGCGGAGTTGTCGACCTTGAGCACGTCGATCTGCTCGTCGCTCTCCACCCGGTACTTGTTGACGCCGATCACCGGCTGGCGGCCGGAGTCGATGCGCGCCTGGGTGCGGGCGGCGGCCTCCTCGACGCGCATCTTGGGGATGCCGGCGTCGATCGCCTTGGCCATGCCGCCGGCCGCCTCGACCTCCTGGATGTGCTGCCAGGCCCGGGCGGCGAGGTCGTTGGTGAGCTTCTCGACGTACGCCGAGCCGCCCCACGGGTCGATGACCCGGCAGGTGCCCGACTCCTGCTGCAGCAGCAGCTGGGTGTTGCGGGCGATGCGCGCGGAGAAGTCGGTGGGCAGGGCGAGCGCCTCGTCGAGGGCGTTGGTGTGCAGCGACTGGGTGTGGCCCTGGGTGGCGGCCATCGCCTCGACGCAGGTGCGGGTGACGTTGTTGAACACGTCCTGCGCGGTGAGCGACCAGCCGGAGGTCTGCGAATGGGTGCGCAGCGACAGTGACTTGGGGTTCTTCGGGTCGAACTGCTTGACCAGCTTGGCCCAGAGCAGCCGGGCTGCGCGCAGCTTGGCGACCTCCATGAAGAAGTTCATACCGATCGCCCAGAAGAACGACAGCCGGGGCGCGAAGGCGTCCACGTCCAGTCCCACGTCCAGGCCCGCGCGCAGGTACTCCACCCCGTCGGCCAGGGTGTAGGCCAGCTCCAGGTCGGCCGTCGCACCGGCCTCCTGGATGTGGTAGCCGGAGATGGAGATCGAGTTGTACCGGGGCATCTTCTGCGAGGTGTACGCGAAGATGTCCGAGATGATCCGCATCGACGGCTGCGGCGGGTAGATGTACGTGTTGCGGACCATGAACTCCTTGAGGATGTCGTTCTGGATGGTCCCGGCCAGCTTCTCCGGCGGTACGCCCTGCTCCTCGGCGGCGACGATGTACAGCGCCAGCACGGGGAGCACGGCGCCGTTCATGGTCATCGACACCGACATCCGGTCCAGCGGGATGCCGTCGAACAGCTGGCGCATGTCGTAGATCGAGTCGATGGCGACGCCCGCCATGCCGACGTCGCCGGTGACGCGCGGGTGGTCGCTGTCGTAGCCGCGGTGGGTGGGCAGGTCGAAGGCGACCGAGAGGCCCTTCTGGCCGGCCGCGAGGTTGCGGCGGTAGAAGGCGTTGGACTCCTCGGCGGTGGAGAAGCCCGCGTACTGGCGGACGGTCCACGGCTGGTTGACGTACATGGTCGGGTACGGCCCGCGCAGGTACGGGGCGATGCCGGGGTAGGTCTCCAGGAAGTCCAGCCCGGCGAGGTCGGCCGCGGTGTACAGCGGCTTGACGCCGATGCCCTCGGGGGTGTCCCAGACCAGCTCGTCGACGTCCTTGCCGGTGGACTGCCGCCAGGCGGCTCGCCACCGGTCGTCGGTGGCGTCCGGGGCGGAGTCGCCGTCCAGCCCGATTCCGGTGAAGTCGGGGATCATCGGGCCGCCTCGCTCTCGTCGGCGCCGCTCGCGCCGGTGATCAGGTCCAGCAGGGAGGTGAGGACGGCGACCGCGTCCCCGCCCGCGTGGATGAACGCGTCCACTCCGTCGGGCAGTTCGCCGAGCCGTCCGGCCAGCAGCACCCGCCGGGCGCCGGCCGCCTTCAGGGCCTCGGCGACGGGCGCGGCGTGCTCGCCGTACAGGGCGTCGCTGGAGCAGAGGCAGGCGACGGTGGCGCCGGAGGCCCGGAAGGCCTCGGCGAACGCGGCCGGGTCGACGGACTCCAGGGCGGTGGTGGCGATGCCGCCCGCCTGGAACAGGTTGGCCGCGAAGGTGGTGCGCGCGGTGTGCGCGGCGGCGGTGCCGATCGAGGCGAGGAACAGCTTCGGCCGCTCGCCGGTCGCGGCGAGCAGGGCGTCCGAGCGGTCCCGCAGCGCCTCGTACGCCTCGGCGCGGCGCACCCGCGGCAGGCCGCCGGCGAGCGCGGCGGGGGCGGGCTCGCGGACCAGCGGCTGCTCGTCCAGGTGCGGGAACTCGCTGACGCCGGTGACCGGTTCGCGCCGCTTGGCGAGCCTGACGGAGCGCTCGGCCCAGGTCGCGGCGATCCGCTCCCCGACCAGGCCCGAGCCGAGCGCGGTCTGCTGGCCGCCGGCCCGCTCGATCTCCTGGAACCAGGCCCAGGCGGCCCGGGCCAGCTCCTCGCCGAGCTGCTCGACGTACCAGGAGCCGCCGGCCGGGTCGATGACCCGGGCCAGGTGCGACTCCTCCAGCAGGATCGACTGGGTGTTGCGGGCGATCCGGCGGGCGAAGGCGTCCGGCAGGCCGAGTGCGCTGTCGAAGGGCAGCACGGTGACGGCGTCGGCGCCGCCCACCCCGGCGGCCAGGCAGGCCACGGTGGTGCGCAGCATGTTCACCCACGGGTCGCGGGCGGTCATCATCACCCGGGAGGTGACGGCGTGCTGACGCTGCGCCGAGGCCTCCGGGGCCGCCCCGGACGCCTGCGCGACGCGGGCCCAGAGCCGGCGCGCGGCACGGAACTTGGCGATGGTCAGGAACTGGTCGGCGTCCGCGGCGTAGCGGAACTCCAGCTGGCCGAGAGCGGCGTCCACCGACAGCCCGGCCGCGGTGAGCGCGCGCAGGTAGGCCACGCCGGTGGCGAGCGAGCAGGCCAGCTCCTGGGCGGGGGAGGCGCCGGCCTCGTGGTAGGGCAGGGCGTCCACCGTCAGCGCCCGGACGTTCGGGTAGCCGTCGGCGCAGCGGGCGGCCAGCGCGGTGGCCTCGGCGAGCAGCCCGTCGGTGCGGGCGGTGTCGCCGGTGCGGGCCTGCAGGCCCAGCGGGTCGGCGCCGAGGTTGCCGGAGGCGGCGGCGGGGGAGACCTCGCGCTGCGCGTAGAGCTCGAACAACTGCTCGGCGGCGGCGGTGAATTCGGGTCCGGCGTCGAGCGCCACGGCGGCCAGGTCGAGGTACACGCCGGTCAGCGCCTCGGGCAGGGCGTCCACCGGGAGGGCCTCGCCGCCCAGTTCCAGCCAGAGCGAGCCGACACCGTTCTCCAGGTCGGCCAGGACGGCCTCGTTGGCGCGCCGGCGGTCCGGGTCGGCGTGCCGCTGCCGGACGTCCCACCCGGCGACGGCCGAGCCCTGCGGCCGTCCACCGCGGACGAAGGGCGGGAAGCCCGGGTAGCCGGGGTCGACGGCCGTGTCCTCGGCCGTGTACAGCGGGCGTGCGCTGAGCCCGTCCTGGAGCTTGCTGGTGAGTGCCTGCTCGGCCGCGGCGCCGTCCTCGGGCTGGGCACCGGACTTGCGCAGCACGCCCTGGACGAGCTGCTGCCACTGCTCACGGTGCGCGGCCGGGAACTCGGCGGCGAGGGGGAGCCCTTCGGGCGGGACCTTCATGTCCGCAGGTTAGCGCCCGTTCGCATAGCCGCAGGAGGGGAGATCCGTGTGACCTTTCCCTCGATTTGGCGTGTTCTCAGCACTCCGTGCGGCGGGGAGTGCCGCGAGCCGCGGCCACGGCGCCGGCGGCGGTTGAACCCCGGACCGCGCGGCGTCCGTAGTCAACACCGATGGCACGGAACGCGGTCGATGTCCCGTCATGGCCCTGAAACGTCATGATCAGGGGGATTGCGGAACCCCTGCCCTCATCTATTAAGTTACTTCGAAGAAGGCGGGCGGGGCGGCATCCCCCCGTTGCTCGTCCTGCCCGTCTTCGCCGTGCCCCGGCCGACCGAGCCGTCCCCCGGCCCGACCGAGCCGTCCCCCGAGCCCCTCCCAGATCCCCCTCCCCAGATTCCCCCGAAGGAGAGCCGCCGCGATGGGAAAACGCCGCAAGCCCAGCCCCCCGAGCCGGGCCCGCATGGCGGTCCTCACCACGGCCGTGGCGGCCGGCGGCGCGGTCCTCGCCTCCGGCACCGCGCACGCCGAGCCGACGCCCACCCTCGCCTCCGTCAAGGAGCAGGTGGACCAGCTCAACGAGCAGGCCGAGCAGGCCATCGAGCGCTACAACGGCTTCCAGGACAAGCAGCAGAAGCTGCAGGGCGAGGCCAACCGGATCCAGGAGAAGGTCGTCCGCGGCCAGGAGGCGATGAACGAGCTGCGCACCCGGCTCGGCGCGGTCGCCGCCGACCAGTACCGCTCCAACGGCATCGACGCCTCGGTCCAGCTGATGCTCGACTCCGACCCGGCCGGCTACCTGGAGCGGGCGGCGGTGCAGAACCAGGTCTCCGACTCCCAGGCGAACCTGCTCAAGCAGGCCCAGGACGAGCAGCGCAGGCTCGACCAGGACCGCGCCGAGGCCACGGCGACGCTCGCCCAGCTCGACTCGGTCGGCAAGCAGCTGGTGGAGCAGAAGAACGACATCCAGACCAAGCTGGCGCAGGCGCAGGAGATGCTCAACAAACTCAGCGCCGAGGACCGCGCCAGGATCAACGCCCAGCAGTCCGCCGAGAAGGCCAAGGCCGAGGCCAAGCAGGCCGCCGCCGGCGCGGCCGACCGGGCCTCCCGCTCCGCCGACCGCCCCGACCTGAACGCCCCGGTGCCGGCCGCCAGTGGGCGGGCCGCGGCCATCATCGCCTTCGCCCAGGCCCAGCTCGGCAAGCCGTACGGCTGGGGCAAGAACGGCCCCGCCACCTTCGACTGCTCCGGCCTCACCAGCCAGGCGTACCGCGCGGCGGGCGTCACGATCCCGCGGATGTCGCAGGACCAGTGGAACTACGGCCCGCACGTCGACCGCGCCAACCTCCAGCCGGGCGACCTGGTGTTCTTCTACAACGACCTGCACCACGTCGGCCTGTACATCGGCGACGGCAAGATGATCCACGCGCCGCGCACCGGGAAGAACATCGAGGTGCTGCCGATCTCCGCGATGCCGTACATGGGCGCCGTCCGCCCGGCCTGACCGGCACCCGCCCCCGGCGTACGGCCGCTCCGGCGACCCCCGGCCCCGCCCGCTTCCGCCCCGGCCCGCTTCCGCTCCGGCCCGTGTGCGCCCCGGCCCGCTTCCGCTTCGGCGGGGGCGGGCCTTCGCCGTCCGTGCGGGCCGCGTGCCGCGGCTGCCCGCCCGAGGGGCGCCCGCGCTACGGATGCGGGGCGCAGGCCAGCAGGTACGGCAGTAGCGGCAGCGCCAAGGACCCCAGCCCGCAGGCGAGTCGGCACCGCCGCCCACCGCCCGGGCGGGCCAGTCGGCGGACCCGGGCCAGCACCCCGGTGACGGCCACCCCGAGTGTCCCGCCCTCCGGAGCCGCCGCGCCGTTCGGAGCCGCCCCGCCGTCCGGATCCGCCGCGCCGCCTGGAGCCGCCCCGCCGGCGGTCGCCAACGCGTAGAGCGCCGAGGCCAGTTCACCCCGCGACACCCGCGCCAGCGCCGCGTCGTCCGCCGCCATCTCCAGCAGCAGCGCCACCTCCGCACGCCCGGCGCGGGCCAGTGGCAGCGGTCCGAGCAGCAGGGCGAAGGTGTCGGCGGGCAGCCGGAGCAGGTGGTGGCGGCCGCGGATGTGCCCGTGCTCGTGGGCGACGGCCGCGGCGAGCTGCCGGTCGTCCAGCAGCCGCAGCGCCCCGCGCGACAGCACGACCCGGGAGCGGCGCCCGGGCAGGCAGTAGACGGTCGGGTGCGCGTGCTCCAGCACCAGCGCGTCCCAGCGCCCGTCCCGTACGGCGACCACGTCCAGCAGCGACCGGTGCCGGCGCCGGGCCCGTCCGGTGCGCACGCCGACGGCGGTCACCAGGGCGGCGAGCGCCGCACCGGCGGCGGCCAGCAGCCACCAGTCGTGGGTGTGCGGGAGCGCGCCGCCGGCCGGTTCGGTGTGCGGGAGCAGGCCGAGCAGCCCGGCCGGCTCATGGGCGAAGGGCTCCACGGCGTGGTGCGCCGCGAGCAGCAGGGCCACCGTGAACGAGGCCATCAGCGCCAGCCAGAGGGCCGCGCCGGCCGCCGGACGGTTCTGCAGCCGGGTGGCGCCGGCCAGTCGGCGGGGCAGCGCGATGCCGGTCACGGCCAGGTAGAGGCCGAGCAGCGCGAGGGTCACTCCTCGCCCCGGGCCGTGACCTGTTCGAGCGCCGCGAGCAGGGCGGAGGCCTCGTCCCCGGTCATCCGGTCGACGAAGTGGAGCAGCGCGCCGGCCCGGTCGGGGGTGGTCTCCAGCGCCTGGTGCATCAGCCGCGCGGTGTACTCCTCGCGGGTGCAGCTCGGCCGGTACACCCAGGCGCGGCCGACCTTGTCGCGGCGCAGCCAGCCCTTGGTGTGCAGGATGTCGGCGACCGTGGTGACGGTGGTGTAGGCGACGGCCCGCTGCCGCTGCAGGTCGTCCACGACCTCGCGCACCGTGGCCGGCCGGTCCCAGGACCACAGCCGGTCCATGATCTCGGCCTCCAGGTCTCCGAGCCCCCGTAGCACCGTCCTGTCTCCCTCGCCGAACCCGCCGCCGGCGCCCTTCGCCCGCCGGAACGCGGCCCATGGTACGGCGAGTGCCGGGCGCCCGCCCGCGGGTGGCGGAGGCGGGCGCCCGGCGGCTGCGGAGCGGTGCCCGGGTGGTGTCCGAGCGGTGTCATCCGGTGTTCAGGCGGTGAGTGGAGCGTGTGCACACGCTGATCGAAGCGGATCGCCCACCGCCGCGGTCACCGGGGGCGGCGCGCGGCGCCCCAGCCCTCAGGACAGCCGCCGCCCGAGCGGGATCCGGGTCCTGGTGAACAGCGCCGCGAGCAGCCCCGCCAGCACCGGCAGGGCCAGCACCACCAGCAGCAGCTCGCCCCACGGCGCGGTGATCAGGGCGGGCTTGGCCCCGAACCCGCTCGCCCGGGACTTCAGCAGCCCCACCGCCGGCACGAACCCGTTGGCCGCCCCGAGCAGCGCGCCCAGCAGGGCGATCAGCGCGCACTGCAGGCCCGCCATGGTCCGCCGGATCCGCGGCGGCGCGCCGACGGCGGCCAGGGTGGCCTGGTCCTGTCGGGAGTCGGCGGCCGCGAGGCCGGTGGCGATGCCGGCCGCGCCGAGCACGACCAGCCCGGCGAAGCCGCTGAGCGCCAGGGTGAGCGCGTCGCTCTTCGGCTGGTACCCGCGCTCGACCTCCAGCCGGGCGGCCCGGTCCAGCCGGATCGCGGCGGCCTCGGCGCGCTGCTGCGCCTTGCGGTCGGGCGGTGTGGCGGGCAGCCAGACCGAGCCGGTGGCCTGCTCGGAGAGCCCGAGGCGCGGCAGGGCGGAGGGCAGCACCATGCCCTGGGCGAAGTTCGCGGCGGTCGGGTCGTCGACCAGCAGCGCGTCGACCGGGACCTCCTGGACGTCGGGCTTGGGGATCTCGCCCGGCTGGACGGTGCCGCTGCCGCCGCGCAGCACCATGACGGCCTTCCCGTCCGCCCCGACCAGGGCGCGGTCGAAGACCAGCAGCTTCCCGGCGGCCAGCGCCTGCTCGACGGCGGGGTCGTGGATGCCGAACAGGTGGTGCAGCACGGTGGCGTCCCCGGTGGCCAGGTGCGGCGGGGCGCCGAGGCCGCGCGGGTTCACCGGTCCGGTGAGCGGCTTGAGCTGGACGGCGCTGGAGCAGTTGGCGCAGAACCGGTACAGCACCTCGCCGAGGTCGCCGCGCGGGCCAAGCCCGGTGAGCTCCTTCTCCAGGTCGGTGCGCAGCCGGTCGAGTCGGGGGCCTTCGCCGTGGCTGATCAGCTGTACGGCGCCGTACGGGGCCTGCGGCCGGTAGTCGCGCCGGTTCTCGGCGTCGGTGCTGGTGCTGTACACCCCGACGGCGACGGCGCCGGCCACCGCGGCCATCACCGCGGCGACCGCCGGGGCGGTGCGGGAGCGGTGCCGGGCGGAGTCGCGGAGGGCGAGCCGGGGCCCCAGCGGCAGCCGCCCGGCGGCCCGGCCGACGGCGGCGATCAGCATCGGGGTGCAGAGCAGCAGCCCGAGTTCGGCGGTCACCGAGCCGCCGAGCACGGTCAGCGTCCGGGTGTCGAAGCCGCCGACGCCCGGCTGGTCACGCTCGACGGCTCCGGCACCGTACATCGCGACCGCGCCGCCGAGGGCGACCAGCAGCAGGCCGAGCACGCTGACCGGGCGGCTGGGCCCGCGGACGGTGTCCCGGCCGGTGAGCCCGGCGGTGACGCTGCGGCGGGCGGCCTGCAGCGCGGGCAGCGCGGCCGCGAGCAGGGCGGTGACCAGGCCGATCCCGGCGATCGCGAGCAGGTCCAGCGGGGGCAGCGCGAAGTGTCCGAAGCGCGCCCCGCCGACGTGTTCGATCTGCGACCGGAGCAGGGCGACCAGCCCGGTGCCGAGCACCACGCCGACCAGCGCCCCGACCGCGCCGAGGACCAGGCCGCCGCCGAGCACCACCGCGCCGACGTGGGCGCGGCTTCCGCCGGCCGCGCCGAGCAGGGCGAGCTGGCGGCGCGAGCGGCGGGCGCCGACGGCGAAGGCGGGCCCGGCGAGCAGGGCGACCTCCAGCAGTGCCATGCCCGTGACGGTGGCCACCACGGCCCTGGTGCCGGTGCCGGCCGCCTGGTCGCCGAGGCGGTAGGCGTCGCGGTAGTAGGGGACGGCGGCGCGCGGCGGCGGGGCGAGCGCGACCGAGCGCGCGGTGAGCGTGAAGCCGTACGCGTTGAACTCCCGGACCTTGGCCCAGTCGAGTACGGCCCCCGCGGGGAGCCGGACCAGCCAGGCGGCGCGCTGGGTGGACGTCCGTTCGGCGGCGGGCCGGCCGGGCTCCGCGGCGGCCGCCATCGGGTCGAGCAACTCGCCCGGCCGGGCGACGAGTTCGACCCGTCCGAGCTCGTCCGGGTGCTCCACCACGCCGGTGACGGTGAAGGTGGTCCGCTCCAGGCCCTGCACGGTGGTGGTGCCGCCGAGCGCGAGGCCGGCGTGCTCCAGGAAGGCCCGGGTGGCGGCGATCTCGTGCGGGGCCGCCGGGGCGCGGCCCTCGACCAGGTCGATCCGGCCGCGCCAGATCGGGTCGCCGAGGTCGGCCTCGGTGGTGAGGGTGCGGACCACGCCCTCGGGCGAGGTCGCGCCGGTCTCCGGTCCGGGCCGGGCCGGGGTGAGCACGCTGCCGGGCGGCAGCAGGGAGCCGACCAGCGTCACCGGGTCGGTGCTCGCGGCCTTCTGCTGCTCGGCGGTCGGCTGCTGGTCCGGCCGGGAGTCGAGGGCGAAGGCGCCGTCCTCGGCGACCGGGGCCTGCTCGACGGTGCGGCCCGGGTTGAGCGCGGTGACCAGGGCGTCCGCGCCGCCGACCACCCGCTCCACCCGCTCGGCCGGGCTGAGCTGCCCGCTGCGGTGGACCACGTCGGCGCCGGTGACGCCGAGGACGGGCAGCGCGACCATGGCGGCGATCAGGGCGCTGCGGCCCTTGGCGCGCAGGGCGTCACGGCGGGCGATGCGCAGGGCGACCCGCCAGGCTCCGAGTTTCACCGCGTCACCTGCCCCGTCACGCCGGACCGGTGGACGGCCGCCGGGCAGCCGGCGGCGCGGCGGCCGGTGCTCTCCGCGGCGATCGCGCCGTCCCGCAGATGGACGATCCGGTCCGCCCAGGCGGCGTGCGAGGCCTCGTGGGTGACCATCATCGCGGCGGCCCCGGCGTCGCAGCGGGCGCGCAGCACTCCCAGCACGGCCTCGCCGGTGGCGGAGTCGAGCGCGCCGGTCGGCTCGTCGGCGAGCACCAGTCGCCGCTCGCCGATCAGCGCGCGGGCGATGGCGACGCGCTGCTGCTGCCCGCCGGACATGTCGTCGGGGAAGCGGTCGGCGAGTTCGCCGATGCCCAGTTCCTCCAGCGCGGCCAGCGCCTCGCGGCGGGCCCGGCGCCCCGGGACGCCGTCGAGTTCGCGCGGCAGGGCGATGTTCTCGGCGGCGGTCAGCGCCGGGATCAGGTTGTAGTCCTGGAAGACGTAGCCGACGGAGCGCCGCCGCAGGTCGGCGAGCTTGCCGCGGCCGAGGCCGCCGAGCGCGACCCCCTCCACCAGCACCTCGCCGTCGCTGGGCCGGTCCAGCCCGCCGGCCAGGGTCAGCAGGGTGGACTTCCCGGAGCCGGACGGTCCCATGACGGCGACGAACTCGCCCGGGTGGACGTCCAGGTCGATGCCGCGCAGGGCGTGCACCTCGGCGGCGCCGCGCCCGTGCACCCGGGTGACGGCGGCCAGGCGCAGGACGGGCGCGGGTCGGGCCGGATCGGTGTGGGACACACTTCCCCCTCGTGAGCTGCTCAACTGCATATGTCGGTGAACTATATATGCCGGGAGCGGATGATCAAGGCGGGTCGGTCGGGGGCGTGACGGATCGGTCGGCGAGGGGGGCGCCCGCGTCAAAGTTCTACAAAGCTGTCGAAGAAGAGCCGGAAACGTGCCCTGGGCCGTTCGAGTGGGGTCTATGCTTGGGGAGGTTCACGGCTCGGAGCCGTGAACGGAGGCACCTCGTTCGGTGAGGCGTCTTCACGGACACAGGCCACTGACCCGACGACGTCGAGAGACGCCCAGGTTCAGGACAGGTCTTCCCGGCTTAAGGGTTGACCCCAAGTGGCTTCCGGCCGACCGGTCGGACACGCCGTGGAGTGCCAAAGCTCTGACGAGTTGGGGTGTACCGGTCCCGTGCGGGCCGGTGTGCTCCGTGCCGTGTCGAGAAGCGGCGCACCGTCGGTGCGCCCCGGCCGGGAGGAGGCGAGAACCGTGGACTGCAGTAGTCCGGGCCACAGTTGCCCCTGCCCCCGCCTGCTCTCGATCACCTCCGGCACGCGGTAGAACCTCCCCTGCGATTCCACCAGGCGCTCCGTCCCGGCCCGACCGTGCCCGGACGCGAGTGATCTGACGCACCGTCATGCCCGTACGGCCGCCGTCGCCTGGCGCCGCCGTACGGTCCGGTGCCGTGCGCCCGCAGGGGGGTGCCGCCGCGTGCCCCCTGACGCCCCCTCAAGGAAGGGGGCAGGGAGGCCACGCCATGACCGACGTGACGCTGGACCCGAAGGTCCCCTCGATCCCCGCCGCCCGCAACGCCGTTCTCGACGACGCCCACGTGGGCGACATCAAGGGCGCGCTCGGCACCATCCGCCTCGACGACACCACCCCGCGCCACGGCCTCTCGGCCCGGCTGAAGACCCTGCTCGCGATCATCGGCCCCGGGCTGATCGTGATGGTCGGCGACAACGACGCCGGCGCGTTCTCGACGTACGGGCAGGCCGGGCAGAACTACGGCACCCACCTGCTCTGGACGCTGCTGATGCTGGTTCCGGTGCTGTACGTCAACCAGGAGATGGTGCTGCGCCTGGGCGCCGTCACCGGGGTCGGGCACGCGCGGCTGATCCTGGAGCGGTTCGGCAGGTTCTGGGGCGCCTTCAGCGTGATCGACCTGTTCCTGCTGAACGCGCTCACACTGGTGACGGAGTTCATCGGCGTCACCCTCGCGGCCGGCTACCTCGGGCTGCCCAAGGCGGCCGCAGTGGTGCTCGCGGCGGCGATCATCATCGCCTCCGCCTTCACCGGCTCGTTCCGGCGCTTCGAGCGGGTCGCGATCACGCTGTGCGCGGGCTCGCTGCTGCTGGTGCCGGTCTACCTCCTGGTCCACCCGAGGACCTCGCAGCTGGCCCACGACTTCGTGACCCCCACCATGCCCGGCGGCGCCGGGCAGCTCGCCGCCGTGATGCTGGTGATCATCTCCATCGTCGGCACCACCGTCGCCCCCTGGCAGCTGTTCTTCCAGCAGTCGTACGTCATCGACAAGCGGATCACCCCGCGCTTCCTGCGGTACGAGAAGGTCGACCTGTGGATCGGCATCGTCGTGGTCATCCTCGGCGCCGCGGCACTGATCGGCCTCACCGCGGCGGCCTTCGCGGGCACCGACGCCGCCGGAGGGTTCTCCGACGCCGGCGCGGTCGCCCGGGGCATCGAGGCCAAGGCCGGGCACCTCGCGGGCGTGCTCTTCGCGATCGCGCTGCTGGACGCCTCCGTCATCGGCGCGTTCGCCGTCTCGCTGTCCACCGCGTACGCGATCGGCGACGTCTTCGGCATCAAGCACTCGCTGCACCGGGGCGTGAAGGGCGCCAAGGGCTTCTACGCGGTCTACGCCGGCCTGGTGGTCGTGGCCGCCGCGATCACCCTGCTGTCCACCGACTCCACGCAGGGCCTGATGACCCAGTTCGTGCAGGTGCTGGCCGGGGTGCTGCTGCCCTCCGCGACGGTCTTCCTGCTGCTGCTGTGCAACGACCGGGCGGTGCTCGGCCCCTGGGTCAACGGGCCCAGGACCAACGCCTTCACCTCCGCGGTGGTGGGCGTCCTGGTGATGCTCTCGATGATCCTCACCGCGGCCGTCGTCTGGCCGGACATCAGCTCCGGGGCGATCCTGTGGATCATGACCGGTTGCGGCGTCGCGGCCGTCCTGGTCGCCGGGTACTCCTTCACCAGCGGCCGCACCGCCACCAAGGAGGACCCGGTCGACCGCACCGGCCGCGAGAACTGGCGGATGCCCCCGCTGGAGACCCTCGACAAGCCGGTGACGTCCACCACCCGCAAGATCGGCATGGGCGCCCTGCGCGCCTACCTGCTGGTCGCGATGACGATGGTCATCATCAAGGTCGTCCAGACCGCCCTGGGCCACTGACCCGCCGGTGCCCGCCGGTCCGCGCCGGTCCGCCCCAGGGCCCCGCGGCCCCGGGTCATCCGCATCCCCGTGAATCCGTGTCCTCCGTGAAGGAGGTGCCGTCGTGCACACCCTGACCACCGTCGAGTTCCTGGTCCGGCTCGCCACCGGCGTCGCCTGCGGCGCGCTGATCGGCGTCGAACGCCAGTGGCGGGCCCGCATGGCCGGCCTGCGCACCAACGCCCTGGTCGCCGCCGGCGCCACCCTGTTCGTCCTCTACAGCGAGGCGGTCGGCGACGCCGGCAGCCCCACCCGGGTCGCCTCCTACGTGGTCTCCGGCATCGGCTTCCTCGGCGGTGGCGTGATCCTCCGCGACGGCGCCGGCATCCGTGGCCTCAACACCGCCGCCACCCTGTGGTGTTCGGCCGCCGTCGGCGTGCTCGCCGCCTCCGGCAAGCTGGAGTTCGCCGTCCTCGGCACGCTCATGGTGCTCGGCGTCCACCTGGTGCTGCGCCCGGCCGGCCGGCTGCTCGACCGGGCCCCGCAGTCCGGCAGCGACCCGGACTCCACCAGCCGCGCCACCGTCCACCTGGAGTGCGACCGCACGTCCGAGACCCACATCCGGGCGCTGCTGCTCCAGGCCCTGGCCGGCTCCGGCCTCGCCCCCACCGGCCTGCGCGCCCGCCGCACCGAGCAGGGCGACGCCACCAGCCTGCGGGCCACCGTCGCGATCACCGGGCGGGTCGCCCCGGCCCTCGAACAGGTCGTCACCCGGCTGTCCCTGGAGCCGGGTGTCCGCGACCTGCACTGGCACCTCGACGACGAATCGGACGACCCGGGCAGCCCGGCGCTGGCCTGAGGACAGGGGGCCGGGGAGCCGACGTCGGGGAATGGACCGGGGAGTGGACCCCGGGAAGGAGAACGGATGAACCGTCACACCGACAGCCCGGGAGGCCCGATGCCGACGCCCGACCCCGAACACGGACCGCTGGTGCTGATGCTGCTGGTGCTGACCGTGGTCACCGGAGTGGTGGACGCGGTCAGCTACCTCGAACTCGGCCACGTGTTCGTCGCCAACATGACCGGCAACGTGGTGTTCCTCGGCTTCGCCCTGGGCGGCGCGGCCGACCTGTCCGCCACCGCCTCGCTCTCCGCCCTCGGCGCCTTCCTCCTGGGCGCCCTGGCAGGCGGCCACCTCGCCCGCCGCCTGCCCGGGCACCGGGGCCGGCTGCTCACCACCGCCGTCGGCGTCGAGGCGGTGCTCGTCGCGGGGGCCACCCTCCTGTCCGCGGTCGCCGGTCCCAGCTCCGACCCGGTTCGCCCCACCCTGATCGGAGTGCTGGGCTTCGCCATGGGCGGCCAGAACGCGGTGGTCCGCGCGCTGAAAGTGCCCGACCTCACCACCACCGTGCTCACCATGACGATCACCGCCCTCGCCGCCGACCGCACCGGCCACCGCCGTCTCGCGTCCGCGGTCTGGATGTTCGTCGGCGCCCTCCTCGGCGCGGTCCTGGTCCTGCACGCCGACGTCCCCACCGCCCTGGCGCTGGCCCTGGTCCTGCTCCTCGCCGTCGCCGCCCTCACCCACCACGCCGCCAAGGCCACCCCGGCCCCCTCCTGGACCCGCCCGCGCTGACCGGCACACCGGCACGGGCCGGCCCGCCGGTGCGTCAGGCGTCGCTCAGTCCTCGTGGCGGTGCCCGGCGCGGCCGCTCCAGAGCGGTTCGAGGCGGGCCCAGCTGTCGGTCCAGGTGGTCTCGGCGCGGCGGTCGAGCGCGTGGAGGCGCAGCCGGAGCGCGAGGGCCAGGAGGGCGAGCAGGGTGAGGAGGACGCCGAGGCCGGTGCAGGCCGCGGAGACGGCGAGGGCGCCGCGGTCGAGCGGGGGAGGGAAGGCGTTGCCGTCCCGGTCGGTCCAGACCGGGACGCTGCTGCCGGTGACGGTCCCGCGCAGGGCCTGGACGATGCCGGAGCGCGGGGTGCCGTCGGGGGCGGTCCAGGCGGCCGCGACGTCGATCCGGGTGCTGTAGCCGCCGGCGGAGCGGCTGCCGGTGGCGTCGGTGCGGTGCGGGCTGTCGAGGACCACGGCGTCGACCCGGTGCAGCCGTGCCCGGTCCCCGGACACCTGCGGCGCGGTGTGGCGGTAGAGGAGGTACGTGCCGCCCACCGAGAGGGCGACGGCGAGCGCCGCGCCGAGCGCGGCGAGCAGCCAGGCCCGGGCGCGGGCGCGGTCGAGGGGGCGGGCGAGCGGTTCGTGCCGGGCACCGAGGGCCCGCCGCAGCTGACGGCCGGTTCGCCGCGGGAGCGACGCGGGCCTGGCCGGGCGGGGTGTGCTGGACACGTGAGGGCTCCTCAGGGGTGTGGGGACACACGGCGATCGAGCCACCCCATTTCAACCCGCCGGCCACGCCCGCACAAGAGTGGTGCGCCCTCGTAGGACCGCCACGGCCGCCGGCCCTGGCCCCACGGCGTCCCGGCCCACCGCCAGGGCCGCTCGGTCCCGCGGTCGGGACGTTCGGCCCTCGGCAGCCGTGTCCCCACCGGGCAGGATGGGAATCGGCGGCGCCCCCCGTGCCTGGGCGCGGCCGTGGCCCGGTTCGACCGTGGGGGTGCCGGGCCGAGGTACGGGCAGGGGGCGGCCGTGGGGCCGCCCCCTGCTTTGCCGTGCGTCCGTGCTTTGCCGTGCGTCCGTGCTTTCGTGCGTCCGTGCTTTCCCGCGCGTCCGCCGTGCTCGCGCGTCCGTCGCCGGCCCTCAGCGGGTGACGGAGTACCCGTGCGTCCCGGTCCGCCGAACGTCGTCCAGCCCGGGCAGCCAGCTGCCGAGGACCAGGGCGGACGGGTAGAACATCGGCTCCGGCAGCTCGTGCACCGCGAAGCGCTCCCAACCGGCGCAGGCGTGCGGCTCGGTGACCACCGCCTCGGCCACGCTGGGCGGGGCGAGCACGGCGGCGGTCAGCCGCGGCCGGCCGAGTTCGTGGTCGAGGTGGACGGCGAGCACCCGCATCCCGGCGGCCGGCAGCACGATGCCGGTCTCCTCGGCGAGTTCGCGGGCCGCGGTCTGCTCGAAGGACTCGCCGAGGTCCACCTTGCCGCCGGGCAGGCTCCAGGTCGGCGGCTCGCCGGCCGTGGTGCGCCGGCCGATCAGCACCCGGCCGTCCCCGGTGGGCACGATGATCCCGGCGCCGAGCAGCGGTGCGGTCGTCACTTCGCCGTCATCTCCTTCACGGAGCTCACCAGTTGGCGCGCTCGTAGTCCTTGAGGAAGCAGCCGTACAGGTCCTCGCCCCGCTCGCCGCGCACGATCGGGTCGTACACCCGGGCCGCGCCGTCGACCAGGTCGAGCGGGGCGTGGAAGCCCTCGTCGGCCAGGCGCATCTTGTCCGGGTGCGGCCGCTCGTCGGTGATCCAGCCGGTGTCGACGGCGGTCATCAGGATGCCGTCGGTCTGGAACATCTCCTGCGCGCTGGTGCGGGTGAGCATGTTGAGCGCGGCCTTGGCCATGTTGGTGTGCGGGTGGCCGGCGCCCTTGTAGCCGCGGGAGAACACGCCCTCCATCGCGGAGACGTTGACCACGTACTTGCGGCGGGAGGAGGAGGCGGCCATCGCCGGGCGCAGCCGGCTGATCAGGATGAACGGCGCGGTGGAGTTGCAGAGCTGCACCTCCAGCAGCTCCATCGGGCCGACCTCCGAGACGGTCTGCACCCAGCTGTTGGTGTCGGCGAGGTCGGGCACCAGGCCGCCGGCGTCGATCGCGGTGCCGGCCGCGATCCGGGCGGGCGTGGCGGAGCCGGTGACCAGGGCGAGCGAGGTGACGTCCTCGGCGGCCAGCCGCTGCTCCTCGCCGCCCGTCGCCTGGTGGGGGAGGGCGGGGAGGTCGACGCTGCCGCTGCCGAAGCGGCCGATGGTGGTGGCCTGCGGCAGTTCGCCGGCCGGCAGCGGGGCGGACTCGGCGTTGACCAGCTCGCGGTAGGACTCGGCCGGCCGGCGCACGGTCTGCGCGGCGTTGTTGATCAGGATGTCCAGCGGGCCGTCGGCGGCGACCTCGTCGGCGAGGGCCATGACCTGGGCCGGGTCGCGCAGGTCGATGCCGATGATCTTGAGGCGGTGGATCCACTCGGCGCTGTCCGGCATCGCCTTGAAGCGGCGGATCGCGTCGTTGGGGAAGCGGGTGGTGATGGTGGTGTGGGCGCCGTCGCGCAGCAGCATCAGCGCGATGTACATCCCGATCTTGGCCCGGCCGCCGGTGAGCAGCGCGCGCTTGCCGGTGAGGTCGGCGCGGGCGTCCCGGCGGGCGCGGTTCTTGACGGCGCAGTCCTGGCAGAGGTTGTGGTAGAAGGCGTCGACCTCGACGTACCGCTGCTTGCAGGTGTAGCAGGAGCGCGGGCGCTCCAGGATCCCGGCGATCTCGGTGGTGGTGACGGTGGTCAGGCCGAAGGCGCCGGCCGTCTCGTCGTCGATCCGGGTGGGCGCGCCGGTGGCGGTGCGGGCGGTGACCGCGCGGTCGTTGGCGGTCTTGCGGGCCCGGGTCTCCTGGCGGCGGCGCTGCTTGAGCGTGCGGAATATGCCGCCGACGGCCTGCCGGACGGTGATCGCGTCCGGGTGGTCGACGTGCAGCCCGTCGAGCTCGGCGAGCACGTCCAGACAGAGCTTCAGCCGCTCGGGGTCGAGGCCGGGACCGTAGTCGATCTCCTCCTCGCCGCCGTCGACCTGCTCCTGCCGGATGTCCGTCTGCCCGATGCCCACGCCTGCTGCCGCTTCCGTTCGCCACGCCGATTACCGCGTGAATGCTACGGGAGTGGTCCCTACCGGGGCGAAAAGCGGACGTCAGAGAGGTCCTTTGGATGATCCTCCATGTCTACGCGCGGAGTTTTGATCACCGTTTGTGCACAGCCCCAGCAATGCTCCCCGAACTGGCTTTTGCCCCCGTCCTCACGGAGAATCGAACGTTGGGTGCCGGGCGCCCGAGTGCGCCCCGGCGGCATCGCCGCACCGCACCCGAGGTGTAATTTCTCCCAGCCAGAGAGCCCCCCTTCATGCGCTTCCTGAACGACCTCAAGCCCTCGTACGACCTCACGTACGACGACGTCTTCATGGTCCCCAGCCGTTCCGCCGTGGGCTCCCGGCAGGGCGTGGACCTCTCCTCGAACGACGGCACCGGCACCACCATCCCGCTGGTCGTGGCCAACATGACCGCCATCGCCGGCCGCCGGATGGCCGAGACCGTCGCCCGCCGCGGCGGCCTGGTCGCCATCCCGCAGGACATCCCCACCGAGGTCATCGCCGAGGTCATCTCCTGGGTCAAGCGGCGCCACCTGGTCTTCGACACCCCGATCACCCTCGCCCCGGGCGCCACCGTCGCCGAGGCGCTCTCGCTGCTGCCCAAGCGCGCGCACGGCGCCCTCGTGGTCGTGGAGGACGGCAGGCCGGTCGGCGTGGTCAGCGACTCCGACTGCCAGGGCGTGGACCGCTTCACCAGCCTCGCCGACATCATGTCCCGCGACCTGCTGCTGCTGGACGAGGACGTCGAGCCCCGCGACGCCTTCGACAAGCTGGCCGGCGCGCACCGCAAGCTCGCCCCGGTGGTCGACGGCGAGGGCCGCCTGGTCGGCATCCTCACCCGCAAGGCCGCGCTGCGCGCCACCCTGTACACCCCCGCCGTGGACGCGAACGGCAAGCTGCGGATCGCCGCCACGGTCGGCATCAACGGCGACGTCGCGGGCAAGGCCAAGGCCCTGATCGAGGCCGGCGCCGACGTGCTCGTGGTGGACACCGCGCACGGCCACCAGGAGTCCATGATCAGCGCGCTGCGCGCGGTGCGCGGCCTGGACCCGCAGATCCCGATCGTGGCCGGCAACGTGGTCTCCGCCGCCGGTGTCCGCGACCTGGTCGAGGCGGGCGCCGACATCCTCAAGGTCGGTGTCGGCCCGGGCGCCATGTGCACCACCCGGATGATGACCGGCGTCGGCCGGCCGCAGTTCTCCGCCGTCCTGGAGTGCGCCGCCGAGGCGCGCCGGCTCGGCAAGCACGTGTGGGCCGACGGCGGCGTGCGGCACCCGCGCGACGTGGCGATGGCGCTGGCCGCCGGCGCCTCCAACGTCATGATCGGCTCCTGGTTCGCCGGGACCTACGAGTCCCCGGGCGACCTGCAGACCGCCGCCGACGGCCGCCAGTACAAGGAGAGCTTCGGCATGGCCTCCGCCCGTGCCGTCAGCAACCGCACCGCCCAGGACTCCACCTACGACCGGGCCCGCAAGGCGCTGTTCGAGGAGGGCATCTCGCACTCCCGGATGTTCCTCGACCCGGCCCGCCCGGGCGTCGAGGACCTGATCGACTCGATCATCGCGGGCGTGCGCAGCTCCTGCACCTACGCGGGTGCCAGCAGCCTGGAGGAGTTCCACGAGAAGGCGATCGTGGGCATCCAGAGCGCGGCCGGCTACGCCGAGGGCAAGCCGCTGCACTCCAGCTGGGCCTGATCGTCCCTGCCCGCCCCGTCGGGCGTCCCGGCGGATCCACCGGCCGGCCGGTTCCTCGCCTCGGGGAGCCGGCCGGCCGGCGCCGTACCGGGGCCCGGGCTGCCGCCCGCACCGTCGCACGGTTCGCCGCTCGGCCCGTCGTCAGGCTCGCCGAGCGGTCCGACCGGTTGGAGCGTTCCGGCCGGTTCGAGCGGGAGCAGCAGCGCGCGGCCGAGCAGGCCGACCGAACCGTCCAGTACGGCGGCGAAGGCCCGGGCGGCGTTCGGCAGGTGCCGCAGCTCCCAGAGCGCCCCGACGGCGCTCCACGCCTCCTCGCGGGCGGCGCCGACCGACCAGGCGCCGACCAGGTGGGTGAGCGGCTCGGCGTGCTCCAGCAGGTCGGGCCCGGGCATCAACCGCTCCCGGACGGCCCGCTCCACCCCGGCCAGCAGCCCGTTGACCCGGTGGTAGTCCCGCTCGACGTCGGCGGGCTCGCAGCCCCGGCGGCGGCAGGTGTCCACGACGGCCAGCGGCAGGTCGTGCTGGATGTGGGCGTTCATCCCGGCCAGGGCGAACTGCAGCGGGTGCACGCCCGGGTGGGCGCGCAGCGCGAACAGCGGCCGCCAGCAGGCGGGCGGCTCCTGCCCGGCCGCATCGGCGGCGACGGCCCGCAGGTACCGCCCGGCGAACACCACGTCCAGCTCGGCCATGGCCCGTGGGTCGGCGAAGTACCCGACGCCGAGCCGGTCGCGGACCGCCTCGGTGACGTCGAGGTAGAGCCGGTTGAAGACCGCCACCCCGTCGGCCGGGGGCAGCCCCGCCCCGATCTCCCGCAGCCGGACGACCACCTCCTCGACCGTGATCGGGGCCGGGACCGCCGTCGTCGTACGATCCACCGCTGTGCCGGGCATGCGCCACCCTCCGATGTCGATCGTGCACTGATCGCATCATCGTGACAGTGCTACCGAGCCCGCGGCGGGTGCGGCGCGCGGCGAGGTGGGGCGGGCGCGGCGAGGCGGGGTGGCGCTCGGTGATGTGCGCAGGCGCCGGCCGTCAGCCCAGCTCGTACTCCAGGACGAAGGTGTGGGCGCCGGACTCGTCCACGGTCAGGTGGAACTCCCCGGTGATCCCGGCCAGCTCGCCCGCCCCCGTGCCCGGCACCACGCGTATCGTCGTACCGGTGGTGTCCCAGGCCGCGTGCTGCAGCACGAACGAGCCCTTCCGGCCGTCCAGTTCACCCGTGACGTGCTCCACCGCGACGTACGAGGCCGGGGCGCCGGACGGGCCGCCGACGGAGAGCATCCGCACCTCGCTGGTCCCGCTGAGCGCGCCGGTGAAGGTCTTGGCGATCCGGATCCGCCCGAAGGCCGCGCCCTCCCGCTCCTCCGTCTCCACCGGCTCGAACGCCGCCAGCTCGAACGATCCCTCGGCCTTGAACCCCATGGCGCTGTCCCCTCGTCGATCGTCGGTCGCCGGGCACGCGTCGGTCGTGCCCGGTCGTGTCCCGGTCGTGGTCCGGCGGTGGGCTCCCCGTCCACCGTGCACCGAGCCTGGCACACGGCACTGACAATCGAGCCCGAGCCGCCCGAGCCGCCCGAGTCCGCATCGGAGCCCCCGCCCGACAGCCGCCGCAGCCCCGCGGGCCGGGCCCGTCACGGCTCCCAGCGCACCGCCAGCACCGCCGCGTCGTCCGCCAACCCGGCGTCCCCGACCCAGCCGTCGGTGTCCGCCAGCAGCGCGTCCAGCAGGTCCGCCGGGCTCCCGCCGTGCAGGGCGGGCAGCCGCTCCGCCAGCGGGTAGAACCGGCCCTCGCCGTCCCGGGCCTCCGAGACGCCGTCGGTGTGCAGGAGCAGCAGATCGCCGGGTTCCGGGTCGAAGCACCGCGCCCGGTACTCGTCGCCGGTGAGCCCCCGCAGCCCCAGCGGCGGCGCCGGGAACGGCGGCTCCAGCTCGCTCACCCGGCCCGCCCGGCGCAGCAGCGGCGGCGGGTGGCCGCAGTTCACGACCTTCACCGGCCCCCGGTCCGGCGCGACGTCCAGCAGGACGGCGGTGGCGAAGCGGTCCGCGTCCGGCCGGGCGGTGAGCGCCGCGTCCAGTCGCTCGGCCAGCCGCCCGGGATCGGGCTCGGTCCGCGCCGCCTCGCGGAACACCCCGAGGACGTCGGCCGCCGTCTCCACCGCCGGGAGCCCGTGCCCCTGGACGTCCGCCAGCAGGATCCGCACCCCGAACCGGGTCTCCATCACGGCGTAGAGGTCCCCGCCGATCCGGGCCTCGGCCGCCGCCGCGACGTAGCGCACCGCCACCCGCAGCGGCCCGATCCGCTCGGGCGGCGGCCGCAGCAGGGCGCGCTGCGCCGCCTCGGCCACCGTCCGGACCTGGAACAGTTCCCGTTCGCGGGCGGCCACCAGGACCACGCTCGCCGCGCTGGCCAGGGTCGAGGCCAGCACGGTGACCGGCACGCTGATCCGGACGGAGAGCGGCAGCTGCGCGTTGGTCGACTCCAGCAGCCCGACCGCGAGCAGCGCCGCCGCGCCGACCAGCAGCGGCACCCGGGCCTGCCGGGTGGTCGCCCCGGCGAGGACGGGGGCCACCGCGAGCAGCGGCGACAGGGTGGTCCCGGGGCCGAGGGCCAGGGCGGCCACCACGGCGGCGACCAGCAGCAGGAGCGAGCCGTACAGCAGGGTCCGGGTCCGTCGGGGCAGGTGCAGCGGTGGCACCCCGTCCGGGCCGTGGGCGGTCACGCGTCCTCCAGTGGTGCGTCGGCTGGGTCCGACCGGGCCCGGGACGGGGTGCCGCCGGACGGTCGGCGGCCCCCGGCTGAGCGAGGGCCACCGGTCCACTCTCCCCGCACTGCCCCCGGTCAGCACCTCGGCCGGGTCCCGGGCGCCCGCCCCGGCGGGTTCCGGCCCGCGGCCGGAGCCGCCCTCGCGGCCGCCGGCGGGGCCCGCCGTCCCGGCGTCCGGCCCGGGGCCGGCGCGCACTACGCTGGGGCGGGAGATGAGACGCAAGAGCCGCCGCCCGACCTCCCCCCTCCCGCAGCGCCACGGCGTGGCCCCGGTGCACCTCCGGCTGCCGCCGGAGGGCCCCTGGCCGACCGTGCGGGACCACCTGGTCGACCGGCTGCCCGCCGTCCCGGCCGAGCGGATCGACGCGGCGCTGCGCGACGGCGAGATCGTCGGCGAGCACGGCCCGCTCGCCCCGGACGAACCGTTCCGCCCCGGCGCCCACCTGTGGTTCCACCGCGACCTCCCGGCGGAGGTGCCGGTCCCGTTCGAGCTGGTCGTGCTGCACCGCGACGAGCACCTGGTGGTCGTCGACAAGCCGCACTTCCTCGCCACCACCCCGCGCGGCAAGCACGTCACGGAGACCGCGCTCTCCCGGCTGCGGCACACCCTCGACCTGCCCGCGCTCAGCCCCGCGCACCGCCTGGACCGGCTCACCGCGGGCCTGGCCATGTTCGTCGTCCGCCCGGAGGACCGCGGCGCCTACCAGACGCTGTTCCGCGACCGCCTGGTGCGCAAGGAGTACCAGGCGGTCGCCGTGTACGACCCCGAGCTGGACCTGCCGCGCACCGTGCGCAGCCACATCGTCAAGGAGCGCGGGGTGATCGCCGCCCAGGAGATCGACGCGCCGCCGAACAGCGAGAGCCGGATCGACCTGCTGGAGCGCCGCGACGGTCTCGGCCGCTACCGGCTGCGCCCGCTGAGCGGACGCACCCACCAGCTGCGGCTGCACATGAGCGGCCTCGGACTGCCGATCCTCGGCGACCCGGTGTACCCGGTCGTGCTGCCCGAGCCGGCCCCGGACGACTTCCGCCGCCCGCTGCAACTGCTCGCCTCGACGGTCGAGTTCACCGACCCGCTGACCGGCCGCGAACGCCGCTTCGAGAGCCGCCGCACGCTGGCCGCCTGGACCGACCCGCAGGCCTGGTCCGAGGGCCGCCCGGAGGACGCCCGCGCCGGGTCCCAGCCGGATCCCGGCCAGGTCCCAGCCGGGTCCTAGGACGGCCCTCGGACCTAGAGCGAACGTCCCACCCGGTCCCGGTCCCGGCGACCGATCCGCCGCCCGCCCCGGCGGCGCGATGGTTGCGGCATGAACGCAGCACAGCGCACCGCCGCACCCCAGGCCGCACCGCAGTCCGCCGCGCCGAACGCCGACCAGCCGTACACCGCTCCCGTGGCCCTGGTCACCGGCGCCTCCCGGGGCCTCGGTCTGGCCCTGGCCCACGCCCTCGCCGCCGACGGCTGGCAGCTGGTGATCACCGCCCGGGGCGCGGCCGAACTCGCCGCCGCCGAGGCGGACCTGGCCGCCGTCACCAAGGTCGTCGCGCTGCCCGGGAGCATCGTCGACGACGACCACCGCGCCCGCCTGGCCGAGGCCGCCGCGCAGCTCGGCGGCGCGAGCCTGCTGGTCAACAACGCCGGCACGCTCAACGGCGCGCCCGCCCCCGGAGCCGAGCCGCTGCCCCGGCTGGCCGACTACCCGCTGCCGGACCTGCTGGAGACCTTCGAGGTCAACGCGCTCGCCCCGATCGCCCTGACCCAGCTCGTCCTGCCCCAGCTGCGCGGCCACGCCGGCGCGATCCTCAACATCAGCTCCGACGCCGCCGTCGAGGCCTACGTCGGCTGGGGCGGCTACGGCGCCAGCAAGGCCGCGCTCGACCTGGCCACCGCCGTACTCGCCCGGGAGGAACCCGAGTTGCGGGTCTGGGCGGTCGACCCGGGCAGCATGCGCACCCGGATGCTCCAGGAGGCCAGCCCGGGTGAGGACATCTCCGGCGAGCCGCTGCCGGAGGACGTCGCGCCGGTCCTGCTCGGCCTGCTCCGCGGCCACCACGGCGACGGTGACAGTGACGGCGACGGTGACGGCCTCCGCGCCCCGTCCGGCCGCTACCGGGCCGAGGACCTGCCCGCCCCGGTCCCCACCACCCCCGCCGCCGAGCGGGGCGGGCGATGACCACACCGACCGACCTCGGCCTCGACCTCACCGTGCCGGCCGAACTCTCCGCCCGCGCACCGGCGGAGGCGCGCGGCACCGCCCGCGACGGGGTCCGGATGCTGGTCGGCCGGCGCGCCACCGGCGAGGTCGCGCACCACCGTTTCACCGACCTGCCCGGGGTGCTGCGCCCGGGGGACCTGCTGGTGGTCAACAACTCGGCCACCCTCCCCGCCGCGCTGCCCGGTCGGCTGCCCGACGGCACACCCGTCGCACTGCACCTCTCCTCCGCCCAGCCCGACCGGCACGGCACCCACCTGATCGAGCTGCGCCGGGTGGTGCCCGGACAGGCGGCGGCGTACTACCCGCCGCAGGAGTCCCCGGCCCGCCCGGGCCTGCCGGTCGCCCTGCCCGCCGACGGCACGGCGGTGCTGACCCGGGCCTTCACCGCCCGCCTCTGGTACGCCGAACTCGACCTGCCCACGGCGCTGTTGCCCTACCTTGAGCGGCACGGCCGGGCGATCCGGTACGGCTACGTGGACCGCGAGTGGCCCGTCGAGGCCTACCAGACGGTCTTCGCGACCGTTCCCGGCAGCAGTGAAATGCCCAGTGCCGCCCGGCCGTTCAGCGCCGATGTACTGGCCCGGCTGGCCGGCCGGGGCGTGCTCGTCGCCCCGGTCACCCTGCACACCGGGGTGGCCTCCCCGGAGGCGCACGAGGCCCCGTACGCCGAACGCTTCCACGTCCCCGCCGCCACCGCCCGGCTGGCCGGGCACGTCCGGGCCGGCGGCGGCCGGGTGATCGCCGTCGGCACCACCGTGGTCCGCGCCCTGGAGTCCGCCGCCGCGCCGGACGGCACCCTCCAGGAGGCCGACGGCTGGACGGAGTTGGTGATCACCCCCGGGCGCGGCGTTCGTGCCGTCGACGGCCTGCTCACCGGCTGGCACGAGCCCCGCGCCTCCCACCTGCTGATGCTCGCCGCCGTCGCCGGCCGCCCGCTGCTCACCTCCTGCTACCGTGCCGCCGTCGAACACCGTTACCTCTGGCACGAGTTCGGCGACGTCAACCTCCTGCTGCCGGACTGAGCGCCGACCCCGGCCGGTGCTCAGGCCAGCAGGGTGCGGGCGACGTGGTCGGTGTCGAGGTACTCCCGGACGGCGGTGATGAGCCCGTTCTCGACGGTGAAGACGCCCAGGCAGTGGTTCTCGTACGGTCGGCCGTTGGCGGCCGTGCCGACGGTGGTCCACTCGGCGACCGCCTGGGGGCCGTCGGCGAGCACGTGGGTGAGGGTGATGGCGGGCAGGCCGTCGGCGGCGAACAGGGTGCCGACCTGGCCGAGGAAGTCGCCGAAGATCTCCTGCTTGCCGCGCCAGGTGCGGGAGAGGGCGAGCGTGCCGGGGTAGGTCCAGGTGGCGTCCTCCGCGAACAGGGCGATCGCGGCGTCGCGTTCGCCCGCCGCGAGGAGGTTGACGTAGTCGGTGACCACGGTGCGGGCGTCGGGCTGCGGCATGGTGGGGCTCCTCTGGTCCGTCCGGTCGGGGCTGTCCCGCCGTGGCACCAGGTAACCGCCGGGGCGGGCCGCCGGGCCAACAACCGGGCCGGCGGACCGACAACCACGGGTTGTTCACACAGGCGGGGAGGCCCCCGGCGGCAGCTCCAGCTCGAACCAGACCACCTTGCCGTCCGCGGTCCGCCGGCTGCCCCAGCGGTGCGCGAGCTCGTTGACCAGGTGGATGCCCCGGCCGCCCTCGTCCTCGGTCCTGGCACGGCGGATCCGGGGCGCCTGGGCCTCCTGGTCGGCGACCTCGACGGTGAGCACCCGGTTGCAGAACAGCCGTAGCTGGGTCGGGGACCCGGCGTGCACCAGGGCGTTGGTGATCAGCTCGCTGGTGAGCAGTTCGGCCCAGTCGGCCAGCGCGCCGAGCCCCCAGGAGCCCAGCGTCTCGCGGGTGAAGCGACGCGAGTGGGCGACCATCGCGTGGTCGCCGGTGAGCGGCAGGGTGGCGATCCGGTCGGCGCCGTGCGGGCGGACCTGCGCCATGATGACGGCGATGTCGTCCTCGCTGGTGCGGCCGGTGAGGCGGGCCAGGACGGCGTCGCAGGTCTGCTCCAGCGACTGGTGCCGGTCGGCGATCGTGCGGCACAGCAGGTGCAGTCCCTCGTCCAGGTCGCGGCCCCGGCGCTCGACCAGCCCGTCGGTGTAGAGGGTCAGGATGCCCTCCTCGGGGAGGGTGAACTCGGTGCTCTCGAACGGGACTCCGCCGACGCCGAGCGGGGCGCCGGTCGGCAGCTCCACCAGGTGCGCCCGCCCCTCGGTGTCGGCGACCACGGGCGGCAGGTGTCCGGCGCTGGCCGCGGTGCAGCGGCGGTCCACCGGGTCGTACACCACGCAGACGCAGGTGGCGAACTGGCCCTCGCCGACGGCGGTGGTGGCCTCGTCCAGCCGGTACAGCACCCGCGCCGGGTCCAGGTCCAGGGTGATCAACGTGCGGGCCGCCGTCCGGAGTTGTCCCATCGTGGCTGCGGCCCGGATGCCGTGGCCCATCACGTCGCCTACGATCAGGGCGACCCTCCCCGAGGACAGCGGGACCACGTCGAACCAGTCGCCGCCGACCTCGCTGACCACGCTGCTGGGCAGGTAGCGGTAGGCGATCTCCAGGCCGAGGGTGCGGTGCACCTCCTGCGGCAGCAGGCTGCGCTGCAGCATCAGCGCGGTGTCCCGCTCGCGGCGGTAGAGCCGCCCGTTGTCGATCGCGAGCGCGGTGCGGGCGGCCAGCTCCTCGGCGAGCGAGCGGTCCGCCGGGCCGAACGGCAGCGGGTTGCGGGTGCGGACGAACTCCGCGCCGCCCAGCACGTGTCCGCGCGCCACCAGCGGCACCATCAGGTAGGAGTGCACCCCGGCCTCCAGCCCCGGCTGCACCCGGTCGGGGGAGGCGACGATCCGGCGCAGCTCCTCCTCGGTCACGTGCGACACCAGGATGGAGCGCCGGGTGCGCAGGCTCTGCGCGTACAGCTGGGCGGACTGCGCGGTCTCGCCGACCTGGTCGGCGGCGTTGGTCAGGCTGTCGTCCGAGGCGGTGTCACCGACCGCCACCGCCCGCATCAGCACCCGGCCCTCGGGCGGGACGGGCCCGGGCTCCTCGCCACTGAGCACGGCGTCGCGCAGGTCCACGGTGACGAAGTCGGCGAAGCGGGGGAGCACCACGTCCACCAACTCCTGGGCGGTGCGGTGCAGATCGAGCGTGGTGCCGATCCGGTTGCTGGCCTCGTTCAGCAGCGACAGCCGCTGCTGGGCGGCCCAGGCCTCGTCCAGCGCCCGCTGCCGGGCGGCGGCCGCGTCGCGCTCCCGGGTGAACAGCAGCGCGTTGTCGATCGAGACGGCGGCCCGCACCGCCAACTCCCCGGCCAGCGCGACGTCCTCGTCCTCGTACGGGCGCTCGACGAGCGTCCGGTAGAAGCCCGCGACGCCGACCGGGGTGCCGCGCGCGATCAGCGGGACCACCATGAACGAGCGCACGTTCTGCGCCCGGACGGCGGCGGTGCGCACCGGGTCGTCGGCGAACCAGGACATGCCCTGCTCGTCCATCCGCGGCACCAGCACCGGTTTGCGGTGCGCCAGGCTCCACGCGTACGGCGAACCCGGCTGGAAGCGGTGCACGTTGCCGGTGCGGGCGATCGGCTCCATGGTCGAGCCGTGCACCGAGTGGAAGGCCATCCGGCGCAGCAGGGCCGAGCCGTCGGCCGGCGCCCGTACCTCGCGCTCGCCGCGGACCAGCTCCTCCAGCACCTCCACCACCACCGTGTCGGCCAGTCTGGGTGTCGCCACCTCGGCCAACTCCTGGGCGGTCTGGGCGAGATCGAGCGTGGTGCCGATCCTGGTGGAGGCCACGTTGACCAGGGCCAGGCGCTCCTGCGCCGCCTTGGCCTCGCGCAGAGCCTGCTGGCGGGCCAGCACCGTCTGGTGCTGGCGCAGGTACAGCCGGGCGTTGTCGATGGCGACGGCGGCGCGCGAGGCCAGCTCGTCGCCCAGCGTGATGTCGGCCTCGGCGAAGGACTCGCGCTCGCCGCGCCGCGAGTACACCACCATGCCGAGCGTGGTGCCGCGCGCCACCAGCGGGGTGATCCGCACCGAACGCGGCCGGTCGCCGAGGTAGGCCTGGCGGCGGCTCTCGTTGAGCCCCTCGCTCAGCATCGGCAGCTCCCAGGACGGGGTGACCACCGTCCGCCCGGTGCTCAGCGCGCGGGCGTACGGGGAGTCCGGCGGCAGCTCGTACACGGCGTCCACCGGCAGCGCTTCGGACGGGTAGAGCGGGTCGGCGGTGACCAGCGCCAGGCGGCGCACCAGTTGTGCTTCGTCCGGCGCGGGCGGCTCGACGTTCCGGCCGGCCACCAGGGCCTCCAGCGCGAACACCCCGCTGATGTCGGCGACCCGGGGCACCATCGCGTCGGCCAGTTCCCGGGCGGTCTGCCGCAGGTCGAGCGTGGTGCCGATGGAGGCGGTCGCGTCGACCAGCAGGGAGAGCCGTTCCTGGGCGCGGGCCGCCCGGGCGTCGGCCCGGAACCGCTCGGTGATGTCGATGACGGTCGAACTCACCCCGAGCACCCGCCCGCCCGGGTCCTCCAGCCGGAAGTACGAGGCGGACCAGGCGTGGTCGTGCTGCGGGTCGCTCGGGGTGCGGCCGTGCGAGCGGGTGTCCACCACCGGCTCGCCGCTCTCCAGCACCCGGCGCATCACCGCCTCGGCCTCGGCGCCGTTGATCCCGGGCAGCACCTCGGTGAGCCGGTGGCCCAGGTGCTGGTCGGCGGTCAGGCCGTTGACCCGGGCCAACGCCTCGTTCAGCCGGACGAAGCGCAGCTCGGTGTCGTACACCGCCATGCCGACCGGTGACTGGGTGAAGAACCCGTCCAGGACGGCCAGGTCCGCCTGGATCCGGCGCAGCGTGGTCACCTCGGAGGCCACGGCCAGCACCAGCGGTTCACCGCCGGGCCCACGGATCGGGTGGGTGCGGAACTCCAGGTTCACCAGGTGCCCGTCGCGGTGGCGCACCGGGAACACGCCCGTCCAGGACCGGCCCGCGAGGATCCGCTGGAACAGCTGCAGCACCTCGGGGCGCTGCTGGTCGCTGGCCAGCAGCTTGGCCGCCTTCGCTCCGACCGCCTCTTCCACCGGGTGACCGAGCAGTGCCTCCGCGTCACTGCTCCAGTGCAGGATCCGCCCGTCGGCCGCGATCAGCGCCGTCGCGATCGGCACCATCAGCAGGGCGTCCTGCTGCGGCTCCCCCTCGCGCTGTTCGTCGTGGTTCACCATGGCCAGAGAACCGTCCCAGAACCGTCCGGAGATCGTTCCCACCAGCCCTGCCATCTTCGCACGCGGCCCCGGGAGGCCGCTCACCGTGGCAGCGGGCGCCCGGCGGTCGTCGATCCGGCTGCCGGGCGGCCAGGACGGGCGCGTGCACCGTGACCACCGGCGCCCCGCCGGACCTTTCCGTCAGGAGGCCCGGGCCGCGGCCCGGAGCTCCTCCAGGAAGTCCGCCGCGGCGCGGGCGTTGGGCACCGGGAGGGTGAGCGGCAGGCCGGCCGAGCGCGTCCGGATCTCCAGCTCCCCGAGGCCGGACGGACGGGCCGACACCACCTCCGCCCACCGGTAGGCCTCCGTCGCCGCGAGCGGGTGCGCGGGCCGGTGCACCAGCCCGCCGGCCGTCACCGTCAGCCGGCCGCGGGCGAACCGGACGCTGCCCTCGGCGCGCAGCGCCTGGTGGAGGGCGGCCCGGAACCCGGGGGAGAGACGCTCCTCCAGCTCCCGGAACAGCCCGCCCAGCCCGCGCAGCTGCGCCAGCACCACCGGCTCGTCCACGCCGGCCAGCCATATTCGCCCCTGCTCGGACGCTCCGCACCGCCCGCCGGGGGAGTACGCGGTGGCCTCCACCGAGGCCCACGGCAGCAGGCACTCGCCGCCGTCCGCCCCGACCAGCACCAGCCCGCCCTGGTGGACCCGTACGGCCCTCGGCCCGGAGGCCGGCCCGCGCAGCCACCCGAACCCGCTGGCCGCCACCACCGCGACGGCGCCCACCACGGGTGCGGGCCACCACTGGCCGAGCGCCAGGCAGGCCGCCAGGGCGACGACGGCCGCGCAGGCGTCCACCCACGCCAGCACCCACCGGGGCACCGGCCGGAACCGCCGGTGCACCCGTACCACCGGCCCGAGCCGCTCGGCAGGGCCGGCCTGGCAGCCCTGGCCCGTCCGGCCCGTCTGGCCGACTTGGCCGGCCGGACCGGCCGGCCGGGCCCGCGTCGGCGACCACACCACCGCCACGTCGGCCCCCTTTCACTCGGCGATCCCTCGTCGGAACAGCAGCTGCCGGATTCCCAGCATCGACCGTCGGCCGCACCCGGCAACAGTGTCGATCGGCACCTTTTGGCCCGAAACGACCCCGCCATCATCACCCCCCGCCCGAGGCCCACCGCGACCGGGGGTGCCGATGGGCAGGGCTGCGGCCCTCTGGCCGGGGCGAGCACCCGCGCCCCCGCCCCGCGCCCCCGCCCTCGCGCCCCGTCCCGCGCCTCCCACCCCCGCGCCCCGTCCCGTCCTCCCGCCCTGCCTCCCCGCCCCCGGCCGTCGCGAGGCCCCGCCGTCACCCCGCCGAAGCGAAGTCCCGCTGCAGCGTCCGCAGCAGCGCCGTGCCCGCCGGGTCGGCCGAGCGGCGGGTGTTGGCCAGCACCACCACCCCCACCTGCTTGTCCGGGTCGAAGGCCACGAAGGACCGGAACCCGCCCGTGCCCCCGTTGTGCCAGATCTGCAGGTGGCCGCCCTGCTGGGTGTGCAGCCGGTGGCCGAGCCAGCCCAGGTGCATCCAGGCGAACGGATTGACCCGGTGCCTGGTCTCCCGGGTGAGGGTGATCGCGGGCGCCAGCGGTGCGTCCGGCGCGCGGCCGGCGGCCAGCTGGGCCCGCAGGAATATCACGAGGTCGGCGGCGGTCGACCGGAGCCCGCCCATGCCCGGCAGGTCCGCCAGGTCCCAGTACGGCACCGGCCGTCCGCCCGCCGTGTGCCCCTGCGCGAGCCGCTCGGCCTGTCCCGCCCCGGGCCGCACGAGAGTGTCCGCGAGTCCCAGCGGGCCGCAGACCTCGCGCGCCACCAACTCCTCGTACCCCGTGCCGGCCCGGTGCGCGAGGGCCAGGCCGAGCAGCCCCGCTCCGAGGTTGGAGTAGCGGAAGCTGCGCCCGGGCGCGGCCCGCAGCCGCGTCCGGGCGAGCCCGCCCAGCACGTGCTCGGCGGTGCAATGGGCGTACGGGTCCGGGTCGTTGGGCTTGACCAGCGCCTTCGCGACCATCCCGCGGGGCAGCCGGGGGAGCCCCGCGGTGTGGGTGGCCAGGTGCCGCAGCGTGATCGGCTGCCCGCCCCTGCTCGGGACGACGGCCGGACCGCCGCCCGGCGCCCCGGCGAGCACCCCGGCGAGCGGCTCGTCCAGCCGCACCGTGCCGTCGAGCGCCAGCCTGGCGAGCACGAGGGAGGTGAACACCTTGGTGACGGAACCGATTTCGAACACGGTGTCAGGCCCGGGCGGGCCGCCGCCCGCGCGCGTCCTCCCGACACCGCGGATCTCCGTGTCGCCTCCGGCCAGCCCGGCGACCACCGCCCCGACGTGCCGGCCCGCCAGCTGGTCGGCCGTCTGCTGCACGACGCGCGCGAGTTCGTTCATGGCAGCGAGCCTAGGCGCGCCGACCGGCCCGATCCGTCCGCCTCGGAAACGATTCCGCCCGCTCCCGATGCTCCTCCAGGCGTACGCCCGGCTGCGCCCCGCACGGTACGGTCCCGACCCGCGGACCCCCTGCGGCGCGACCGCCCCTACACGGAACCGGGATCACCCCGCCAGCGCTGCCCGCAGCCTGGCCGCGACCTCCGCCGCCCCCGCCTCGTCCGGGTACTTCCCCCGGGGCCAGAAGAACCCGCGCAGCCCGTCCTTCGGATTGCGCGGCACCACGTGGACGTGCAGGTGCGGCACCGACTGGCTGATCCGGTTGTTGGCCGCCACGAAGCTGCCCGCCGCGCCCAGTCCGTGCTCGACGGCCGCGGCCACCCGCTGCACCCGCAGGAAGAACGGCCCCACCTGCTCGGCCGGGAGGTCCCCGAGGGTGCGGTGGTGGGTGCGGGGCACGACCAGGACGTGTCCGGGGAAGAGCGGCCTGCGGTCCAGGAAGGCCACCGCCACCTCGTCGTCCAGCACCCGGTGCGCGGGCTCCTCGCCCGCCACCACCGCACAGAAGACGCAGTCCATCCGTCCATTCAAGCCACCGCCGTCCGCCGCGGCACCCCGGCAAACCGCCCCGGGGCCCGCTTCACCCGACCGGCCGCCGACCGGGTGCGGCCACCCCGCCGCCGGGCGCACGGTGCCGCGGGGGGGCCGACCGGCGGGCGCACCGAGCGCCCCGCCCCGCCGGCGCGCACCGCGCGCCCCACGAGGAGGTGGCCCGGATGTCGGGCACCTTCGAGGACCACGAGGACTCCGGCGGCACGTACCGGTACGGCTCACTCGTACCGGTACAGCAAGGACTCCCGCTCGTTCTGCTCGATCATCTCGATGGTCAGCGACTCGTCCCGCAGGTGCGAGAGCGTGACCTCCGCCGAGGTCGGCTGCTCGTCCTTGGCGAGCCAGTTCTCCGGCTTCCACGCCGAGGAGCGCAGCAGGGCCTTCGGGCAGTGCGCGTACACCTCCTCCACCTCGACCACGATCGCGCTGCGCGGCGGCTTGCCGACGGCGGTCAGCTGCCGCAGCAGCTCCGGGTCGGTGGAGACGCAGGCCCGGCCGTTGACCCGCAGCGTGGTGTCCCGGCCCGGGACGACGAAGAGCAGCCCGACCCGGCCGTTCTCCAGGATGTTGTGGAGGGTGTCCAGCCGCTTGTTGCCGGTGGCGTCCGGTATGGCCAGGGTGTACTCGTCCAGCACCGAGACCAGCCCGGCCGGCCCGCCGCGCGGGGAGACGTCGCAGCGGCCGGCGGCGTCGGAGCTGGCCACGAAGACCAGCGAGGAGCACGCGATCAGCCGCTGCGCGACCTCGTGCAGGCGGTCGACCTGCTTGCGGCGCGCATGGTCGCCGGGCTGCTCGTAGACCTCGCGCAGCTGGTCGGGATCGCTGAGGGCTCCGGCGCCGAGCGCCTCGAACAGGCTGTTCGGCCGGGCCGGACTGGTGCTTGACGGAACGACAGCTTCCGGTGTGGTGGTCATACCGGGAATCTAGCCGAGGCCCCTCGGCGCCCCCGTCGGCCGACCACCCCGGGCCCCCGGCAGAAGACCGGCCGGACCCCTCGCCACCAGCGGTTTTCCGCTCATAATGGGGCCAGGGGCTCCAGCCGTCCGGAGGTGGTGGTCGTGATCGTCAGAATCTGGGCCGGGCAGGTGCTGGCCGGTCGCATCGAGGAATTCTGTGCCCACCTCACCGCCCAGGTGCTCCCCGAGCTGGGGCGGACGGACGGCTGCCTCGGCGGTGAGCTGCTGCGCTCGGTGTCGGACGAGAACGGGCACCGGGTGCTGGTGGTGAGCCGCTGGCGCGACGAGGAGGCCCTGCGCGGGTACGCCGGGCCGATGTGGCGGATCAGGCCGGTGTGGGCGGAGGGCGAGCTGCGCTACCTGGCCCACCCTCCGGAGGTCACCCACTTCCTGCAGATCGGCGCACCCGCCACGCTCTGAGCACCGCGGCCCTCACAGCGGGAGCACACACCGCAGCCCCATACCGGCCGAGCGGCCTCACACCGACAGCGGCACCGGGTGGATCTCGTCCGCCGGGTGCCCGGTCCGGCTGTGGACCCGCTGCACCGCTTCCTTGGACGGTGCGTCGGAGAGGCAGTACACCGTGCCCGACTCCGGGTCCGCCCAGGCGCGCTCGAACTGGACGCCCTCCTCGCCCTGGACCGCCAGGTCCGCCGCGTGGGCCTCCTTGAGCTGCTCGACCGTGATCCCGGCCATCCCGTGGTGGACGTCCATGAACTTCGCCATCGCGCTCGCCTCCGTCGCTTCGCCGCGTCGCCGGCAGGACCCCACCTACCAGCCTCTCCCCGGCCGTCGGCCTCCGCCACCGCGTACCACCCCGCCGCGCATTCCCCGCAAGTCCGTGAAACAGACCACAGCGGATGCCACTCCCTGCGCTTGCGTCGACCGTGGCAGAATGACGGCATCAGCAGTGACGTTCAGCGCACTCCGGGGTCGGTGAAAATCCGAACCGGCGGTTACAGTCCGCGACCCGTCCGCAGCCAGCGGCCGGTTGACCAGGTGAAATTCCTGGACCGACGGTTAAAGTCCGGATGGGAGGCGTGCGCGGGCGGACGAAGAGCAGTACCCGTGGTCCACCGTCATCGGACCGGACCGCGGTGAGGTGAACGCCGGGGGAGCAGTCTCTCCCGGGCCGGGCGAGCGATCTCCCGGCGGCTCGGGCAACCCCGCAGACGGGTGGTGCCGCGGGCCCGCGCACCGGTGCCCGTCCGTGTCATCTCCCCCTGCCGCCCCGGAGTCCGCGCCCCAAGCGCGAGGAGAACCCGGGTGTTCACCGGCATCATCGAAGAGCTCGGCGAGGTCGTGTCGATCGAGGAGATCGGCGACTCCTCGCGAATCCGCCTGCGCGGCCCGGTGGTCTGTGCGGACGCCGGTCACGGTGACTCCATCGCGGTCAACGGCGTCTGCCTGACCGTCGTCGACAGCCCGGAGGAACTGGCCCAGGGCACCGGTGAGTTCAGCGCGGACGTGATGGCCGAGACGCTGCACCGCTCCAGCCTGGGCGAGCTGAAGCCCGGTTCCCGGGTCAACCTGGAGCGCGCCATGGCGCTCGGCGCCCGCCTCGGCGGCCACCTCGTCCAGGGCCACGTCGACGCCACCGGGCGGCTGTTGAGCCGTGAGCCCGGCGAGCGCGACGCCGCCGGCGAACTGCGCTGGGAGGTCCTGCGGTTCTCGCTGCCCGGAACCATCTCCCGCTACCTGGTGGAGAAGGGCTCGATCACGGTCGACGGCGTCAGCCTCACCGTGGTGGAGGCCGCCGCTGACAGCTTCACCGTCAGCCTCATCCCGGCCACCCTCGCGCTGACCACGCTGGGCGCCAAGACCGTCGGCGAGAGCGTCAACCTGGAGGTGGACGTGCTCGCCAAGTACGTGGAGCGCCTCCTGGAGTCCCGCACCCTCCCGAACCTTCCCGGCCTCCCGGGCCTCCCGGGCCTGCCGACCGACGCAGCCGCGGAGGAGTCCAAGTGAGCTGGCTCAGCGGAGAAGCGTTCACCGTCCTCGGTGAACACGTGAAGTGGGCCGACATGATCGGCAACCTGCTCGGTTTCGGCGGCCTCGCGCTCGGCTGGCGCCGCTCGGTGTGGAGCTGGCCGGTCCAGCTGCTGTCCGGAGCGGTGCTGATCACCGCCTACCTCGGGGGCCACGTCCCCGGCCTGATCGGCAAGCAGCTGATCGTGATCGCCACCGCCGCCTGGGGCTGGGCGCAGTGGCGGCGTGGCCGCCGGGACACCGGCACCATCGCCGTACGGTTCGCCCGCTGGCCCGAGCGGCTGGCGCTGGTGGCCGGCACCGCGGCGGGCACGGTCGCGCTCGCCCTGCTGTTCACGTCCTACCCCAGCCTCTCCTGGAGCCCCTGGTCGGACGCCTACATCTTCGTCGGCACGCTGGCCGCGATGGTCGCCCAGGCACGCGGCTGGCTGGAGTTCTGGTTCGCCTGGATCGCCGTGGACGTCGTCGGCGTCCCGCTCGCCTTCAACAGCGGTTACACCTTCTCCGGCCTCACCTACTCCGTCTACTTCGTCCTGGTGCTGCTCGGCCTGCGCTCGTGGTGGCTGAGCACCCGTGAACCGCGCGCCACGTCCGCCACCGTCCCGCAGGGAGCCACGGCATGACCGAGAACCAGTCCGACAAGGGCACCACCGAGGCCGAGCTCGTCCTCGACCCGGTCGAGCGGGCGATCGCCGACATCGCCCTCGGCCGCGCGGTGATCGTGGTCGACGACGAGGACCGCGAGAACGAGGGCGACATCGTCTTCGCCGCCTCCGCCGCCACCCCCGAGCTGATGGCCTTCACCATCCGCTACAGCTCCGGCGTGATCTGCGCCCCGATGACCGGCGAGGAGCTGGACCGGCTCAAGCTCCCGCCGATGACCCAGGTCAACGAGGACCGCAAGGGCACCGCGTACACCGTCTCGGTGGACGCCCGCGAGGGGGTCGACACCGGGATCTCCGCGGCCGACCGCGCCCGCACCGTCCGGCTGCTCTCCTCGCCCGGCACCGAGCCCGGCGACCTCACCCGCCCGGGGCACGTCTTCCCGCTGCGCGCCGTCGAGGGCGGCGTGCTGGTCCGGCCCGGCCACACCGAGGCCGCCGTCGACCTGGCCCGGCTCGCCGGGCTGCCGCCGGCCGGCGCGATCGCCGAGGTGGTCAACGACGACGGCAGCATGGCCCGACTGCCCGAGCTGGTGGTCTTCGCCCGCGAGCACGGCCTCGCGATCATCTCCATCGAGGACCTGATCGCCTACCGCCGCCGCACCGAGCTGCACGTCGACCGGGCCGCCGTGACGGCCCTGCCCACCGTGCACGGCGAGTTCACCGCCGTCGGCTACCAGGGCACCATCGACGGCGTCGAGCACATCGCCCTGGTGGCGGGGGGCCTGGACGCGGACGGACGGCTGCCGGAGGGCGAGGACGTCCTGGTGCGGGTCCACTCCGAATGCCTGACCGGCGACGTCCTCGGCTCGCTGCGCTGCGACTGCGGCCCGCAGCTGGAGGCCTCGCTGCAGCGGGTCGCCGCGGCCGGCCGCGGCGTGGTGCTCTACCTGCGCGGGCACGAGGGCCGGGGGATCGGCCTGGCCCACAAGCTGCGCGCGTACGAGCTGCAGGAGCAGGGGCGCGACACCGTCGACGCCAACCTGGACCTCGGCCTGCCCGCCGACGCCCGGGACTACAGCATCGCCGCGCAGATGCTGGTGGACCTCGGCGTCCGCTCGCTCACCCTGCTCACCAACAACCCGCAGAAGCTGACCGCGCTCACCGAGCACGGCCTCAAGGTCAAGGGGCGTGAAGCGGTCGAGATCGCGCCCGGCGAGCACAACCTGCGCTACCTGCGGACCAAGCGCGACCGGATGGGCCACGACCTGCCCGGTCTCGGCTCCTGACCCCACCCCACCCGTACGAGCGAACGCACGAGAGAACGGACGAAGAACATGAGCGGCCACGGAGCCCCCGAGCTGACCATCGACGGCGCCGCCGACCTCAAGGTCGCCGTCATCGCCGCCCAGTGGCACGACCAGGTGATGAACGGCCTGCTGGACGGCGCCCACCGCGCGCTCAAGGAGCTGGGCATCGCCGAGCCGACCGTGCTGCGCGTCCCCGGCACCTTCGAACTCCCGGTGGCCGCCAAGCGCCTGGCCGAGCGCGGCTACGACGCCGTGGTGGCCCTCGGCGTGGTGATCCGCGGCGGCACCCCGCACTTCGACTACGTCTGCCAGGCCGCCACCGTCGGTCTGACCCAGGTCAGCGTCGACACCGGCGTCCCGGTCGGCTTCGGCGTGCTGACCTGCGACAACGAGGAGCAGGCGCTCGACCGCGCCGGGCTGCCGGGCTCCGCCGAGGACAAGGGCCACGAGGCCGTCACGGCCGCCGTCGCCACCGCCGCGGTGCTGCGCGCCGCGCTCTGACCCCCGGCCCGTACGGTCGCCGCCGCAGTGCCCCAGCGGTCCCGGACCGTGGACGTCCACCGGACTGTCCACGGTCCGGGACCGTTTACCGTCCGTCCGCCCGCACGCCGTAAGGTGGCCCCATCATGGCTTCGAAGACATTCGAGGAGCTCTTCGCCGAGCTCCAGCAGAAGGCCGCCACCGGCGACCCCTCGTCCTCCCGCACCGCGCAGCTCGTCCAGCAGGGCGTCCATGCGATCGGCAAGAAGGTCGTCGAGGAGGCCGCCGAGGTCTGGATGGCCGCCGAGTTCCAGTCGGACGAGCAGACGGCGGAGGAGATCTCGCAGCTCCTCTACCACCTTCAGGTGATGATGGTCGCCCGCGGGCTGACGCTCGACGACGTCTACAAGTACCTCTAAGCCGCTCCCCCCAGCACCCCGCTCCCAACAGGTAAGGAAGCAACCTCCCATGCTGCGCATCGCCGTCCCCAACAAGGGTTCTCTCTCGGGTCCCGCGGCGGAGATGCTCCATGAGGCCGGCTACCGGCAGCGGAAGGATCCCAAGGAGCTCGTCCTCGTCGACCCGGACAACCAGGTCGAGTTCTTCTTCCTCCGCCCGCGCGACATCGCCGTCTACGTCGGCTCCGGCCGCCTGGACGTCGGCATCACCGGCCGCGACCTGCTGCTGGACTCGCACTCCAACGCCGAGGAGGTGCTCGCCCTCGGCTTCGCCGGGTCGACCTTCCGCTTCGCGCGCCCCGAGGGCGTCGAGGTCGAGGACGTCAAGGGCCTGGAGGGCCTGCGGATCGCGACCTCCTACACCGGCCTGGTCGAGCAGCACCTGGCCGACCACGGCGTGAAGGCGACGGTCACCAAGCTGGACGGCGCGGTCGAGACCGCGGTGCAGCTGGGCGTCGCCGACGTGATCGCCGACGTGGTGGAGACCGGCACCAGCCTGCGCAACGCCGGCCTGGAGGTGTTCGGCGAGCCGATCTTGATCTCGGACGCCGTGGTGATCCGCCCCAAGGGCGCCGGCGACGACCCGCAGGTGGAGCAGTTCCTGCGCCGTCTCCAGGGCGTGCTGGTGGCCCGCCGCTACGTGCTGATGGACTACGACATCCGCGCGGAGAACGTCAGCGCCGCCGTGGGCCTCACCCCTGGCCTGGAGTCGCCGACCGTCTCGCCGCTGCACACCGAGGGCTGGGTCGCCGTCCGCGCGATGGTGCTCCGCAAGGAGGCGCAGCGGATCATGGACGACCTGTGGGGCATCGGCGCCCGGGCGATCCTGGTCACCAACATCCACGCCTGCCGCCTCTGACCTGCTCGCACGTCCGCGAGTAAAGGACGGTTCAATGGGGCGGGGACGCCGGCCGGCGTCCCCGCCCCGTCGCGCTTCCTCCGCCGGAACCGGCCGCCGCCACCAGAACCACCCGGAGACCCCACGTGTCCACGCCGTCCGTCGAGTTCCCCGTCACCTGGGCGCCGCGCCGCACCCGCATCGTGCTGCTGCCGGTCTGCGTCCTGCTGGTGGTGCTGTTCGCCGTGCTGGCGGTGCTGCTCCCGGAGAACTGGCAGCTCAACGACCGGATCATGATGGTCGTCAGCGGTGTCGCGTTCGCCGGCGTCGGCCTGATGCTGGCCCGCCCCCGGGTGACCGCCGACGCGGACGGCGTGACGGTGGTGAACTTCGTGCGCAGCCGCCGGCTGGCCTGGGCGGAGATCGTCCGGGTCAACTTCCGCCAGGGCGACCCGTGGGCCACCCTGGACCTCGCCGACGGCACCTCGCTGGCCGCGGTCGGCATCCAGTCCGGGGTCGGCAAGGCCCAGGCCATCGCGGCCGCCCGCACGCTGCGCGACCTCGTCGAGCACCACGCCCACGCCTGACGCACCACGCCCGCGCCTGACGCACCAGGCCCACGCGTGACGCACCACGCCCGGGTCCGACGTCCCCGCCCCGGCGTTGCCGCACCGGCCCGGCGTCCCCGCCGGGCCCCCGAACACTCCTCCGACGCCCGTCCGGGTATGGTCTACGCTGGTAAAAGCAGGGCAAAGGCCGCCCTGCCCCGGAGCGCGCGCCGAGAGCGCCGCCGAAGCGACCGCCCGCACCGACCTGAGGAGTGACACTCCCCCTCGATGGACGATCCGTCCGGTAGTACCTGCGCCGCCTCACTTCCGGCCCCCGGAAGGCAGGCGGCACTGTGATCACCGCCTGGCTGCTGTTGTTCGCAGCCGTTCTCCTGATCCTGGCCAACGGCCTGTTCGTGGCCGCCGAGTTCTCCTTCGTGACCGTCGAGCGCGGGGCGGTGGAACGTTCCGCCGAGGCGGGCGACGCCCAGTCCGGCCGGGTCGCCAGGGCCCTGCGGCACCTCTCCTTCGAGCTCTCCGGGGCCCAGCTCGGCATCACCGTCACCTCGCTGGTGGTCGGCATGCTCGCCGAGCCGGCCCTGTCGACGCTGCTCGCCCCCGTGATGTCCGGCCTCGGCGTGCCCGACGCGGCCGCCCGCGGCGTCGCCGTGATCGTCGGCATGGTGCTGGCCACCGTCGTGCAGATGGTGATCGGCGAGCTGGTGCCGAAGAACTGGGCGATCTCCCGCCCGCTCCAGGTGGCCCGTGCGGTCGCCGCTCCGCACATGGCCTTCTCCTTCGCCTGCCGTCCGCTGATCAGCTTCCTCAACGGCGCCGCCGACCGTACGGTCCGGGCCTTCGGCGTCGAGCCGCAGGAGGAGCTGGGCCACGCCCGGACCCCGGCCGAGCTGGTCTCGCTGGCCCGGCACTCGGCCAGGGCCGGCGCGATAGACGAGGAGTCGGCGACGCTGTTCGTCCGCACCCTGGGCCTGAGCGAGCTGACCGCCGAGTCCGTGATGACCCCGCGCGTCGACGTGGTCGCGCTGCAGCGCGACGCCACCGCCTCCGACGTCCTCAACCTGACCCGGGCCACCGGACTGTCCCGCTTCCCGGTCTACTCCGACAGCCTGGACGAGGTCACCGGCACCGTGACCCTCAAGGACGCCCTCGCCGTCCCGGCCGCCCGCCGCGGCCTGGTGCGGGTCGCCGAGCTGTCCTCGCCGCCGCTGCTGGTGCCCGAGACCCTGTCCGCCGAGGTGCTGCTCGACCGGCTGCGCCGGCTCCAGCCGATGGCGATCGTGGTCGACGAGTACGGCGGAACCGCCGGCGTCGTCACCGTCGAGGACATCGTCGAGGAGATCGTCGGTGAGGTGCAGGACGAGCACGACCCGGAGGACCACCCCGAACTGCTCCCGCTGCCGCCCGTCGACGGCCTGCCGGTCTGGGAGGCCGACGGCCGCGCCCGGATCGACCAGCTGGAGGAGATCGGCCTGAACGCCCCCGACGGCCCGTACGAGACGCTGGCCGGCCTGGTCGCCGATCTGCTCGGCAAGCTCCCCGCGGTGGGCGAGCAGGCGGAGCTGCCCGGCTGGCGGTTCACCGTGACCGGTGTCGACCGCCACCGCACCAGCCAGGTCCGGGTGGAGCGCACCACCGCGCCCGCCTCGTTCCACGAGGACGGGGAGGACGTCCGATGACCGCGCTCCAACTGGCCGTCGCGGTCCTGCTGCTGCTCGGCAACGCCTTCTTCGTCGGCGCCGAGTTCGCCGTCGTGTCCGTGCGCCGCAGCCAGATCGAGCCGCTCGCGGAGGCCGGGCACAAGCGTGCCCGCACCGTGCTGCACGCGCTGTCCAACGTCTCCGCGATGCTGGCCGCCGCCCAGCTCGGCATCACCGTCTGCTCGCTGGGCCTCGGTGCCCTCGCCGAGCCGACCATCGCCTCCCTGCTGGAGGGGCCGTTCCACGCGATCGGCGTCCCGTCCGGCCTGATGCACCCGCTCTCGTACGGGATCTCGCTCGCCGTCGTGGTCTTCCTGCACATGGTGATGGGCGAGATGGTGCCGAAGAACATGGCCATGGCCGGCCCGGAGAAGGCCGCGCTCTGGCTCGGCCCGCCGCTGGACCGGCTGGCCCGCTGGCTCGCCCCGGTGATCCGGCTGCTGAACGCCCTCGCCAACGGCGTGCTGAAGCTGTTCCGGGTCGACGCCAAGGACGAGGTCGAGTCGGTCTTCACCACCGAGCAGCTGATGTACCTGCTGGCCGACTCGCGGGACGCCGGCCTGCTGGACGAGGACCGCCAGGAGCGCCTGGAGGACGCCCTGGAGCTGGGCCGCCGCCCGGTCACCGAGGTGCTGCTCGAGCCCGAGCAGCTGGTCACGGTGGACACCAAGGCGACCGCCGCCGACGTCGAGGAGCTCGCCCTGCGCACCGGCTTCTCGCGCTTCCCGGTCACCGACGGCGACCCGGCCGGCCAGGGTTACCTCGGCTACGTGCACCTCAAGGACATCCTCGACGTGGAGGACCCGTCCGCCCCGATCCCGGCCCGGCTGTGGCGGCCGATCACGGTGCTGCGCGGCGGCCTCCCGCTGGACGACGCCCTCGGCGCGATGCGCCGCGCGGCCTGCCACCTGGCCGCCGTGCTGGACCAGGACGGGCGCACGCTCGGCGTGGTCATGCTGGAGGACGTCCTGGAGGAGCTGATCGGCGAGACCCACGACCCGGACCACCGGGCCACCGCCTAGCGACCCACCGCCTGGCGCCCCGACCGCCTGGCGACCCGACCGTCCGGTCACCCGCCCGTCCGGCAACCGGGGTGATCGCCCCGGCTTTCCCGCTGTCCGGCGTTCCCGCTTCCGCCGACGGCGTGTTCGCCCGGGGCGATTCTGCCCACAGCAGGCAGCCGTTCCCCGCCGGCCGCCCCCGGGGGAGAGTGGTGGGCATGAGACTTCTCCTGCTGGGTGGAACCGGGTTCGTCGGGCGGGTCGTCGCCGAGGAGGCGCTGGCCCGGGGCTGGGACGTGACGGCGCTCAACCGCGGTACGCAGCCCGCCCCCGAGGGCGTCCGGGTGCTGAAGGGCGACCGGACGGCCGAGGACGGGCTCGCGGCGCTCGGGGCGGGGGAGTGGGACGCGGTGGTGGACACCTGGTCCTGGGCCCCGGCGGCGGTGCGCGACAGCGCCCGGGCGCTCCACGGCCGGGTCGGCCACTACGCGTACGTCTCCAGCCGGTCGGTGTACGACTACCCGTCGGTGGGCGGCCCGGGCGAGTCGGCGAACGTGGTCGACTCCTCCCCGGACCTCACCGGCGAGGTGCCCTACGCCGAGGCCAAGCGCGGTGCCGAACTGGCCCTGGAGGCGGAGTTCGGCGGACGGGCCCTGCTGGTCCGCGCCGGGCTGATCCTCGGCCCGCACGAGGACATCGGCCGGCTGCCCTGGTGGCTGAACCGGATCGCCCGGGGCGGCCCGGTGCTCGCCCCCGGGCCGCGCGAGCTGGCGCTGCAGTACATCGACGTCCGCGACCTCGCGGCCTGGACGCTGGACGCGGCGGTGGCCCGCCTCGCCGGCCCGTACAACGTGGTCAGCCCGTCCGGGCACGCCACCATGGGGGAGCTGCTGGAGGCCTGCGTGCGGGCCACCGGCTCGGACGCCGAACTGCGCTGGACGGACCCGGAGCGGATCCTGGCGGCGGGCGTCGAGCCGTGGACCGAGCTGCCGGTCTGGCTGGCACCCGGTGAGCTGTACGCGTTCCTCCACACCGGCTCGGTGGAGCGCGCGATCGGCGCCGGGCTGCACTGCCGTCCGGTCGCCGAGACGGTCGAGGACACCTGGGCCTGGCTGCGGTCGATCGGCGGCGACGCCCCACAGCGCGGCGACCGGATCAGGGCCGGGCTCGACCCCGAGCGGGAGGCCGCGCTGCTCGGGGGCTGAGACCGCGCTGCCGCACGGAAGAGCCGGGGAGCCGGTCAACCGGCCGGGGTCAGCCCCGGCCGTCGATCAGCTCGCCGTACGCCTGGACGAGGTCCGGCAGGCGCAGCGTGGCCAGGTCCTCCCGGCCCGGCGGCTCGCGCAGCAGCGACAGCCGCAGGTCCCGGTAGGCGCAGGACTTCTCGTACAGGGTGCGGATGAACCGCCCGTTGCCCAGTTCGTCGATCCAGCCCTCGCGGACCACGTGGGTGCAGATGCTGGCCAGCTCCTCGGCGGCGTCCTCGTCCCAGCCGTCGCCGTCCCGGCCGGCCAGCGCGGCGCCGATCGCGGTCAGCTCGCCCGGCCGGTAGCTGGGGAAGTCGACCCGGGTGGTGAAGCGGGAGTTGAGGCCGGGGTTCGTGGCGAGCAGCCGGTTCATGCCCTCCGGGTAGCCGGCCAGGATCACCACCAGCCGGTCCCGGTTGTCCTCGGCGCGCTTGAGCAGCACCTGCAGCGCCTCGTCGCCGTAGGCGTCGCCCTTGGTGTAGCCGGAGTTGGAGAGGCTGTACGCCTCGTCGATGAACAGCACGCCGTCCAGTGCGGAGTCGATCAGTTCGTTCGCCTTGACGGCGGTCTGGCCGAGGAACTCGCCCACCAGGTCGGCCCGTTGGGCCTCCACCAGGTGGTCGCCGGAGAGCAGGCCGAGGGCGTGGAAGACCCGGCCGAGGATGCGGGCCACGGTGGTCTTGCCAGTGCCGGAGGGGCCGGAGAAGACGAAGTGGCGTTTGGGCGGCTGGACCGGCAGGCCCTGCGCGGCCCGCAGCCGCGACATTCTCAACTGGGCTGACAAAGCCCGCACTTGGCGCTTGACCGGCTCCATGCCGACCATCAGCGAGAGTTCCGCCAGGGCGGCGTCCAGCCCGCGCTCGTCACCGCCGGCCCGGGGCGCGGGCCCGACGGCGGCCCGGGACTGCGGCTGGCCGCGGACGGGCAGCGGCGGCGCGGCGGGCCCGGTCGGTGCGGTCGGTGCTCCCGAGCCGGAGCGCTCCCCGGCGGCCTGGGGAGCGCCGTCGAACAGGGCACCGTCGAGCAGCGCGCCGTCGGGCAGCGCCTCGGCCGGCCCTCCGTCCACCAGACTGGCGTCCACCGACGGCCCGCCGCCCGCCACTCCGCCGCCCGCCACCCCGCCGCCGGGCACTCCGCCGCCGGGTACTCCGCTGCCGGGCACCCCGGCGTTCGACGCCCCGCCGTTCAGCACCCCGTCGCCGGAGACGGTCGCGCCGTCCCTCCCGTCCCCGTCGCCGAAGTCCTCGCCGCACCCCGGGTCGGCCGGGTACCCCGCGTCGTCCAGGAACCCCGCCTCGACGCCCGGCCCGCCGTCCTCGGCCGTGCCCGAGCGTCCGTCGGCCGGCAGCCCGTCGGCCATCAGCCCGTCCGCCACCAACCCGTCCGCGAGCCCGTCCTCGGCCGAGATGGCGGCCAGCCGGGTGGCGGTGTCCATGAACGCCGGGTCCGCCCGGTGCACCGCCCGGTAGAGCGGCAGCGCCGCCGCGCTGCGCCCGGCTCCCTCGTACGCCCGCGCCAGCCAGTAGCGCAGCTCCTTGCGCTGCGGCTGCTCGGAGCGGCAGCGGGCCAGCGAGGCGGCCAGCGGCGCCTGCGCCTGCGCGCACATGTCGAGCCGCACCCGCGCCATGCCGGCGAACAGCCCGGCCTCGATGCCCAGCAGCGGGTCGTCCAGCAGCCGGTCGGTGTCCCGGATCAGCTGCTCCCAGTCCTTGAGCAGGTAGGAGCGGCAGGCGTACAGAAAGCGGGCGGACGGGTCCTCGCTCGGGGCCGGGCACTGCTCCAGGGCCCGGTCCAGCTCGGCCAGGTGGCGGCCGTCCAGCCAGTGCGAAGCGTGCGCGAGGGCGAGGTCGCGGGCGTCCTCCAGGACGGGCTGCACCCACCAGCCCAGCCAGTACCAGGAGCTGAGCGGCCGTCGGTGCAGCCGCCGTTGCTCGCCGAACCGCTTCTGGTTGCGGTACATCGCGAGCAGTGCCGCCGAGGTGTCGCTGCGCAGCGCGTGCAGGCCGAGCCAGGCGTCGGCCATACCGGGGTCCAGCCGGACGGCCGCCCGGAACTCCTCCTCGGCCCGGGCGTAGGCGCCGGCCGTGTAGGCGTCCATGGCGCGCAGCCAGGCCCGGTCGGCGAGTCGGTCCGGGCCGCCCGCCGTGCTGTCGGAACTGTCCACCGTCGTCACTCACGCCCCCCGCGGTGTGGCCCGGGGCTCGGCCGACGAGTCGCCTTCGCAGGCCTGGCCGGTGGTCGTCGAGCCCCTGCGGCGCATATGCGCCTGCCAGGAATCGTACCGGGGCGGGGCTGATCCGGAAGGGTGCCGCACAGGGTCAAATGCGATCGTGCGAGCGGCCGTTGAGCCCCCGGGGGCCGAAACGGGCGGCGGGGGAACGAGATTCGGAAGGGGACCGGACGGCGCCCCCGGCTCACGGGGGAACAAGCCGGGGACGCCGGGTCCGAGCGGCCGGAAGCTTTCGTTCCGGCAGCTGAGGAGAACCTAGGTCCTGGTGATGTCGCAGGTCAAGGCGGTTGTTGAAGGTTCACCGACGGTGCCCGGTGCGATCCGGCCGGTCACCCCGTCGACCCGCGTCGCGGCGTACGGGCGGCTCGGGTCGGCGGCGAAATGCGCCGATTCGGCCCGGGCCCAGCCCGCCCAGAACTCGGCCAGATCCGGCCCGTCCCGCTCCTCGCCGCGCCGCCGGGCCGCGTCGGCGTCCAGCTCCATCCAGATCACCCGGGCCAGCCAGGGCCGCACCGCCCGGCGCCCCGCGCCGACGCCCTCGACCAGCACCACCGGCGCGGCCGGCACCTCGGTCGTGCCCGCGAAGCGGCGCAGCGTCCAGTCGTACACCCGGTACGCGGCGTCCCGCCCGGCCGCCAGCGGCTCCAGCACCTGCTCGCGCAGCCGCCCGGTCCACCCGAAGAGCTCCTCGTGGGTGGCCAGGTCGTCGAGGTGCACCACCGGAGCCCCGCCGAGCTCCGCCGCCAGCCGCCCGGCGAAGGTGGTCTTGCCGGAGCCCGCGTGCCCGTCCACCGCGACCAGCCGCACCGGCCCGCAGGACGGCGGGAGTGCGCGCAGCTCCGCCGCGAGGGCGCCCAGCCCGTCACGGGGAGTGGGCGGAGCATGGGTGGGGAGGGTTCCGGAAGCAGCCACATCGTCAACCCTACGGTGCCGTATCCCACCACTGCGGACAGTTGATCCGTGCAGGTCGTGACGGCGGGAGCGGATTCGGGCATACTCGCATCGCCACGCATGTGAACGGCCGTTCACCGCAACCCGGTGCCGGTCGGGCGACCTGCCACACCACGCCCCGGACCGAGCCACACCCCCGGTCCGGCGCCCCGAACGAGGAGGCGACCGCCGCCATGACCCCCTCCCCTCTGAAAGCCGTGGAGCGCCAGCTGCCCAGCGAGGAGGCCCGCGAGCTGCTGAGCCTCACCCGGGACCTGGTCCAGCGCGAGCTGCAGCCGCGCGCGGCGGAGGACGAGGCCGCCGGCCGCTTCCCGCGGGAGGTCTTCCGCACCCTCGGGGAGGCGGGCCTGCTCTCCCTCCCGTACGACGAGCGGTACGGCGGCGGCGAGCAGCCCTACGAGGTGTACCTGCAGGTGCTGGAGGAGCTCGCGGCCGGCTGGCTGGCCGTGGGCCTCGGCGTCAGCGTGCACACCCTCTCCTGCCACGCGCTGGCCACCTTCGGCACCGACGAGCAGCGCGACAAGTGGCTGCCCGGCATGCTCTCCGGCGAGCAGCTCGGCGCCTACTGCCTCTCCGAGCCGCAGTCCGGCTCGGACGCGGCCGCCCTGCGCACCCGCGCCGACCTCGACGGCGAGGCCTACGTGGTGAACGGCACCAAGGCCTGGATCACCCACGGCGGGCAGGCCGACTTCTACAGCGCCCTGGTGCGTACCGGCGGCGAGGGCGCCAGGGGCGTCAGCTGCCTGCTGGTCCCGGGCACCCAGCAGGGCCTGTCGGCGGCCCAGCCGGAGCACAAGATGGGCATGCGCTCCTCGCCGACCGCCCAGCTGCACTTCGACGGTGCCCGGGTGCCCCGCGAGCGGCTGATCGGCGAGGAGGGCCAGGGCTTCCAGATCGCGCTCGCCGCGCTGGACTCCGGCCGCCTCGGCATCGCCGCCTGCGCGATCGGCGTCGCCCAGGCCGCGCTCGACCTCGCGGTCGACTACGCCCGCACCCGGCGCCAGTTCGGCCGCCCGATCGCCGAGTTCCAGGGCCTGTCCTTCATGCTCGCCGACATGGCCACCCAGATCGAGGCCGGCCGCGCGCTCTACCTGTCCGCGGCGCGTCTGAAGGACGCGGGCCGGCCGTTCTCCAAGGAGGCGGCGATGGCCAAGCTTTTCTGCACCGACACGGTGATGCGGGTGACCACCGACGCCGTCCAGGTGCTCGGCGGCTACGGCTACACCCAGGACTTCCCGGCGGAGCGCTTCATGCGCGAGGCCAAGGTGCTGCAGATCGTCGAGGGCACCAACCAGATCCAGCGCCTGGTGATCGGCCGCCACCTCACCAAGGGCTGACGCCCGACGGAGGGCCGGTGCCCGCGAGGGCCCGGCGCCTCCCCCCGCAACGGCCTCCGGCCGTCACTCCAGGGTGCGGAGTGACGGCCGGAGGCGTTCCTGTCGGAGCGTCAACTCGCCCGTGCGGAGCGGGCGGTCAGCGAGGTCCGGGCGATCCGGCGGCGCTGCTCCGGGATCGACCGCAGCGCGGCCACCGTCGGGACGACCGGGACGGCGGGGACCGTCGAGTCGATCGCGGCGACCCGCACCGGGCGGTGCGCCACCGCGTGCGAGAACGGCTGGGTGCGCCAGTCCAGCCCGGTCGGGAGCTTGACCAGCGTGCCGAACCCGGCCGGTTCGGCGTCCTCCGGAGCCTCCACCTCCGCCAGGTCGTCCGTGGGCGTGCCCGAACCGGGGCAGATCGCGGGGGCGAAGGGGTTCCAGGCGGTCGGCAGGAGGGCGTGCTGCGGCAGCCGCTCCTCGTCCGCCACCAGGGCGATCGGGCGGCTGCACTCGGGGCAGTTGACCCGGAAGATGTCCCAGGTCTCGGCCTCGCCGGGGTCGGTGCCCGGCGAGTGGTCGACCGCGAGGTCGTCGCGGCCGGTCATATCGTCGGTCTCGTCGGCAGCGAGCGCGCGCTCGTCAGTAGCAGGCATGTGGATCCCCCTAGGATCGGGCCCGGCGTGGTCATCCAGGGCCACAACCAGCACTTCCCTGCGATCCGGACTCATAACCCTGCGGTGGTGTGCACCGTGATGCACCGGGTGTGTCCTTGGCCACACCCGGTGCCACATTCACCCGGCACGTGCCCGTACGGCACCTGCGATCGCTCCCCGTGCCACCTCGTGCGCCCCCCGTGCTCCCGACCGGGTAGGTTTGCCGACTGTGGAGGATCTCGACCAACGCATCGTCCAGCTGCTCCTGGAGGACGGCCGGATGAGCTATACGGACCTGGGCAAGGCGACCGGCCTGTCCACCTCGGCGGTGCACCAGCGCGTGCGCCGCCTCGAACAGCGCGGGGTGATCCGCGGCTACACCGCGATCATCGACCCGGACGCCGTCGACCTGGCACTGACCGCGTTCATCTCGGTCAAGCCGTTCGACCCCAGCGCCCCGGACGACACCCCCGAACGCCTGGCCGGCCTGCCCGAGATCGAGGCCTGCCACAGCGTCGCCGGGGACGAGAACTACATCCTCAAGGTCCGCGTCGGCGCCCCCGGCGACCTGGAGGACCTGCTCGCCCGCATCCGCAGCGCCGCCGGCGTCTCCACCCGCACCACCGTCGTGCTCTCCACGCCGTACGAGGCGCGACCCCCGAAGCTCTGAGGCCGAAGCACCGGGGTGCAGACTTGGCCGCATGACCGAACGCACCCCACGGACCGTCCTGCTGCGCGGCGGCGCCGTCTACAGCCCCGCCGACCCCTTCGCCACCGCGATGCTCGTGGAGGGCGAGCACATCGCCTGGGTCGGCAGCGACGGCGCCGCCGAGGCGTACGCCGCGACGGCCGACGAGATCGTCGAGCTGGACGGCGCCCTGGTCACCCCCGCCTTCGTGGACGCCCACGTGCACGCCACCGCCACCGGCCTGGCGCTCACCGGCCTCGACCTCACCGGCAGCCCCTCGCTGGCCGCCGCCCTGGCGGCCGTCACCGCGTTCGTCGACGCCCGCACCGAGCCGGGCGGGGTACTGATCGGCCACGGCTGGGACGAGACCGGCTGGCCCGAGGGCCGCCCGCCCACGCTCGCCGAACTCGACGCCGCCGCCCGGGGCGCCGCGCTCTACCTCTCCCGCACCGACGTGCACTCCGCGCTCGCCACCACCGCCCTGCGCACCCTGACCGAGGGCCTCGCCGAGCGGCCCGGGTACGACGCCGGGGGCCCGCTCACCAAGGACGCCCACCACGCCGTCCGCCGGACCGCCCTCGCCCACCTGACGCCCGAGCAGCGCCGCCGCGCCCAGCGCGCCGCCCTGGCCCGCGCCGCCGAACTCGGCATCGGCGCCCTGCACGAGTGCGCCGGCCCGGAGATCTCCTCCGAGCAGGACCTGGCCGCCCTGCTGGAGCTCGCCGCCGAAGGCGAGGGCCCCGAGGTCTTCGGCTACTGGGGCGAGCTGGGCGGCGTCGAGACCGCCCGCCGGCTCGGCGCGGTCGGCGCCGGCGGCGACCTCTTCGTCGACGGCGCGCTCGGCTCGCACACCGCCTGTCTGCACACCCCGTACGCCGACGCCGCGCACACCGGCGCCGCCTACCTGACCGCCGAGCAGGTCGCCGACCACGTCGCCGCCTGCACCGAGGCCGGTCTGCAGGCCGGCTTCCACGCCATCGGCGACGCCGCCGTGACGGCCGTGATCGAGGGCGTCCGGGCGGCCGGCGAGCGGGTCGGCGCCGGCCGGGTCAAGGCCCTGCGCCACCGCGTCGAGCACGCCGAGGCCCTGGACGACAAGTCCATCGCGGCCTTCGCCGAGCTCGGCCTCACCGCGTCCGTCCAGCCCGCCTTCGACGCCGCCTGGGGCGGCCCGGAGGGCATGTACGTCCAGCGGTTGGGCGCCGAGCGGGCGGCCGCCCTCAACCCCTTCGCCGCACTGCTGCGGGCGGGTGTCCCGCTGGCCTTCGGCTCGGACGCCCCGGTCACCCCGCTCGACCCCTGGGGCACCGTCCGGGCCGCGGCCTTCCACCGGACCCTGGACCACCGGATCTCGGTCCGGGCGGCCTTCACCGCGCACACCCGCGGCGGCTGGCGGGCGATCGGCCGCGACCAGGACGGCGTGCTGGTGCCCGGTGCGGTCGCCAGCTACGCGATCTGGGCGGCGGCCGAGCTGGTCGTCCAGGCCCCCGACTCCCGGGTGGCCGGCTGGTCCACCGACCCGCGCTCCGGCACCCCCGGCCTGCCCGACCTCACCCCGGGCCACCCCCTGCCGACCTGCCTGCGCACCGTGGTCCGCGGCCGCACCGTGCACCGGCGCTGACCACCCCCCAACCAGCGCGAAAACCGGATGAACCGGCGCCGCACCGGCCCGTAGGTTGATCACCATGACGACCGAACCCCTGGTGCCCGCCGACTTCACCGTCCCGCGCGAGCTGCTCGCCCCGGAATTCCGCCTGGAGCCCCTGGGCGAGCAGCACAACGCCTCCGACCACGCCGCCTGGACCGGCAGCATCGCGCACATCCGGGCCACCCCCGGCTTCGTCGGCCGCGACTGGCCCCCGGTCGACGGCATGTCGCCGGAGCTGAACCTCGCCGATCTGCGCCGCCACGCCGCCGACTTCGCCGCCCGCACCGGCTTCACCTACACCGTCCTGGAGCCGGACCGGGACGAGGTGATCGGCTGCGTGTACATCTACCCGGACCGCCAGGACCCGTCCGTGGTCTCGGTCAGTTCCTGGGTCCGCGCCGACCGCGCCGAGCTGGACGCCCCGCTCCACCGCACCGTCTCCGCCTGGCTCGCCGAGCACTGGCCGCTGGGCCCGGTCCGCTACGCCGAGCGGGCCTGACGAGCGGGCCTGACGAGGCCTGACGAGCGGGTCCGACGAGCGCGGGCCCGCCGGGGCGGCCGAGGGGGTAGCACCCTCACCTCACGCCCCTCCGACGTTCCGGGGTACCTTCTTCGCACAGCGTCCGAACAGCACGACCCAGGAAGATGGTGCGCCGGTGGCCATTCCCGTCACCCAGGAGCGGCCCGGGGCCGCCTCCGAGCCGCAGGAGCCGTCGCCCCGGCCGGGTCGCGGCGCCCGTGCCGTCGCCAAGGTCCGCGCCGGTCTGCCCCGGACCGGCCTGGCGGCGCTGGCCGGTCTGCTGCTCGCCCTCGCCTTCCCCCCGTACGACCTCTGGCCGCTGTCGCTGCTCGGCGTCGCCGCCCTCTCGCTGCTCACCCGGGGCCGCACCTTCCGCCAGGGCCTGTGGACGGGCTTCGCCCTCGGGCTGCCGTTCTTCCTGATGCTGCTCAGCTGGCTGCGAGTGGTCGGCTGGGACGCCACCGTCGGCCTGTCCGTCGTCGAGGCGCTGTTCCTGGCCCTGCTCGGCGGCGGACTGGCCGTCACCTCCCGGCTCCCCGGCTGGCCGCTCTGGGCGGCCTGCCTGTGGATCACCCAGGAGTGGGCCCGCGACCGGCTGCCGCTCGGCGGCTTCCCCTGGGGCCGGCTCGCCTTCGCCAACACCGCCACCCCGTACACCCCGCTGGCCGCGCTCGGCGGCGCGCCGCTGGTGACCTTCGCGGTCGCGCTCTCCGGCACCCTGCTCGCCTGGGCCGCGCTGCGCCTGCGCGGGCCGCGCAAGGCCCCCCGGGCCGCCGCGCTGGCGGCGCTCGGCGCGGTGGCCGCGCTGCTGGCCGGCTACCTCGTCCCGGTGCCCACGGCCGCGGCCGACACCGTGAAGGTCGCCATCGTCCAGGGCAACGTGCCCAACCCGGGCATGGACTTCCTGGGCCGCCCGATGATGGTCCTCAACAACCACGCCTCGGCCACCGAGCGCCTCGCCGCCGACATCGACGCGGGCAAGGTCGAGCGCCCCGACGTGGTGATCTGGCCGGAGAACTCCTCCGACCTCGACCCGTTCAGCGACCCGCTGGCCCGCCGGCGCATCGACGAGGCCGTGCGGGCCATCGGCGTGCCGACCCTGGTCGGCACCCTGGTGGACGGCCCGGACGCGCAGCACGTCCAGAACGAGGGCATCGTCTGGGACCCGCAGACCGGCCCCGGCGCCTCCTACACCAAGCAGCACCCCGTCCCGTTCGGCGAGTACGTGCCCTTCCGCGCCCAGCTGATGAAGGTGATCACCCGCCTCCAGCGGGTCGCCCGGGACTTCTACCCCGGTGACCACAACGGCGTGATGCAGCTCGGCCCGGCCCGGATCGGCGACGTCATCTGCTTCGAGGTGGCGTACGACGAGATCGTCCGCGACACCGTGGACAGCGGCGCCCGCGTCCTGGTCGTCCAGACCAACAACGCGACCTACGCCAAGACCGGCCAGCCCGAGCAGCAGCTCGCGATGAGCCGGCTGCGGGCCGTCGAGCACGGCCGGGCGGTGCTGATCGCCGCCACCAGCGGCATCAGCGCGGTGATCGCCCCGGACGGCACCGTCCAGCAGCGCACCCAGGAGCTGACCGCGGCCGAGCTCTCGGCGACCGTCCCGCTGCGCGACGGCACCACGGTGGCCGACCGGGTCGGCGCCGCCCCGGAGTGGACCCTGGCCATCGGCGGGCTGCTGGCCTGCGGCGTCGCGGTGCTGGTCGGACGCCGTCGGAAGCCCGACGCCGGAACACCTGCCGAGCGGGAACCGTTGGACCAGGTGGTGCCGTAGCCGGCCCGGACCTCCCGTGCGGCGCGCAGAGCACCGCTTGGAGTGGATCCGTACCGTGACGCAGCAAGCTACCCCCACCCGTCCGGCCCCGCGCGGCAGGCTCCGCCGGGTGCTGCCGCTGCTGATCACCGCCTGGCTGGTGCTGGAGATCTGGCTGCTGGTCCTGGTCGGCTCGTGGCTGGGCGGCCTGACCGTCCTGCTGCTGCTGATCGCGGGCGCGCTGATCGGCGGCTCGCTGATCAAGCGGGCCGGGCTGAAGGCGCTGTCGGCGGCGATCGAGCAGAGCAAGAACCCGCAGTCCCAGCAGCCGCAGACCGGCACCAGCATGACGGTGCTGGCGGGCGTCCTGCTGATCGTCCCCGGCTTCCTGTCGGACCTGCTGGCCCTGACCCTGCTGTTCCCGCCCACCCGGGCGCTGTGGCGGGCGGGCGGACGCCGGCTGGCCGACAAGGCGCTGCGCAGCACCGCCGGCGTCGGCGCCGACCCGTTCGCGGACGCCGTGCGGCTGCAGGAGCAGCTGCGCATCCACCGTCCGGACGGCAAGGTGATCCAGGGCGAGGTCGTCGAGCCGGAGGCCGGCCCGCGCGGCCCGCAGGGCCCGGACACCACCTACCGTCCGCCGATCACCGGCTGACCCGGTCGCCGGCCGGTTCCCCGGTCGACAGTCCCCCGGACGGCCGCGAGCCGTCCGGGGAGCCGCAGGCGGCGAACCGGCCCCGCCGAGGCGAACCGACCCGCCGGGAGCCGCCCCCGGACAGCGCCACCCCGGACACCGAGACCCCGGACACCGCGACAACGCGAAAGGGACCCTGGAAACCAGGGTCCCTTTTCGCGTCCTCCCGCTCGGGGCGGGAGCGATGTCAGGCGCTCTTACGGGTGTCCCGCGGGTGCACCGCGAGGTTCATCCCACCGGAGCGGAGCACGGCCAGCCGTTCGGCCAGCACCTCCTCCAGCTCCTCGCGCGTCCGGCGCTCCATCAGCATGTCCCAATGGGTGCGCGTCGGCTTGACCTTCTTCTCCTCCGGCTCGTCGCCGTCGAGAAGCGCTGCCTCCTGGCCACAGAAGCGGCATTCCCAGGTCGCGGGGATCTCCGCCTCGACCGAGAAAGGAACCTCGAATCGGTGTCCGTTCTGACATGCGTACTCGACGGTCTGGCGGGGAGCCAGATCGATACCACGGTCGGTCTCGTAGCTAGTGGCCCCGAGTCGCGTGCCGCGGAGAGCTCGCTCGCTCATGAATCGTGCCTCCCGGGCTTATGGCCCACAGGACTAGTGGTCGCTGTTCTTCGTCGTTCGGTCAACGCTCGGCTTCCGACGAAGATTCCCGTCCCGGGACATGCGTCGTCTGTCGTGCCGCCCCTGTTTGTACCCACCTGCGCCCGATTTGTCACATCTGGCCGGTGATATCACTCCAGGTGTCACCTATTTCACATCGGGCGATCGTGCGGCCTTTCCGTGTCGAGCGTACCGGGACGGGTTCCGACTGCCTCCGGCGGCCCCGGTCCGGGGCCGCCGGGCCGGTCAGGAGATGGGGCGTGAGCGGATCATCGGCTGGTCCTTGGCCAGGTCGACCGGGCGGGCCCGCGGGGCCGGGTCGACCGGCGCGACCACCGGCGGGCGCTCCGGGCGGGGCGGCACGCCGGCGGCCGCCTCGGTGCGGGTGTCGCGGTGCGGCAGCAGGGCGATCACCGCGTCCCGCAGCTGGGCGGGCGCCTCGTCGTCCAGCGGGTCGACGGTGGCGGGCACCTGCAGCCGGAGCGGGGTGCCGTTGCCGATCCGGGCGTAGCCGCGGCCGACCGGGGCGTGCGCGGCGGGCACGATGTCGAGCGGGGCGCCGAGTGCGGCGCGGCCCTCGTCCGGCCCCGCCGGGCCGAGCACGACGCGGGCCCGGGCGGTGGCGCGGACGGTCGGGGTGAGCCGGTCCCGGGCCTCGATGTCGTCGGCGATCACCACGGTGACCCGGGCTGCCCGGCCGTGCCGCAGCGGGAGCTCCAGCAGGTCCTGCGGGTCGGGGCGGCCCTCGGCCTGGGCGAGCTCGCTCAGCTCGGTCGGGTGGTCCAGCAGCAGCCAGAGCGGCCGGGTGACGTCCTCCGGCGGGGCGGAGCCGGCCTGCCGGGCGGCGTTGAGCGCGGTGAGCCGGCGCTCGGTCTCCTGGGCGGCCCACTCCAGTGCGGCCAGCGCGCCGTGCAGGCTGGTCTCCACCGTGTGCACGCCGGGCCGGTTCACCAGGCAGGCGTGCTCCCCGGTGCCCGCGCCGTCGACGACCACCAGGTCGGCGTACGGGAGGGCCTGCAGCGCGATCGAGCGGAGCAGGCTGGAGGTGCCGTAGCCGGTGACGCCGAGGGCCAGCAGGTGGGGTTCGGAGGAGCGCGGGCCGGTGCGCCAGACCACCGGCGGCTGCTGGACGACGGTGCCGCCCTGGGTGACCGGGATGGTCCGGGCGGTGCCGTCCTCGTCGGTGAAGCCCAGCACGATCTCGCCGGGGGCGGCCACGAAGCGCTGGGCGACCACGTCGGTGGGCAGCGGGGCGAGCGCGGCGATCCGCAGCCGGTTGGACTCCTCGTCCCAGTCGAAGCGGTACTCCCGGGCCCGCCCGGCCTTGCCCTGGACGACCTGCTCGATCCGGGCCCGGGCGGCGGGCTCGGTGTCGGTGAAGTACGCGGGGTAGCTCAGCTCCAGCCGGGAGAGCCGGCCCTCGCCGTCGAACTCCCAGGAGCCGAAGGCGTTCTTGTAACCGCCCTCGAAGTGGTACAGCGGGTTGGCGTCGTCGGGGCCGCACAGGTAGGGGGTGAGCGCGGCGTAGAGGGCGCTCAGCTTCACGTCGGCGACGTCCGGGGCGGGCGGGGCGGGCGGCGCCTTGGGGGCCCGGCCGGCCCAGGCGGCGCTGGCCATCAGGGCGATCAGGGCGAACAGCAGGCCGTGCGGCAGCAGGTAGACGCCGACCAGCATCGCGGCGGACAGGAACAGCGTCGGACCGCGGCGTTCCTTCGGGGTGGCGTTCCAGCGGGACTTGGCCCAGCCGACGTGGTGGCGCAGGCCCCGGCCGATGACGGAGAGCGGGGCGAACATGTCGGAGGCGTGGTCCCCGGCGGTCCGGGCGATCTCGCGGCCCTTGCTGAGGTGGCGTTGGAGCGGCATTCCTTGTCTCCCCGGGCGAGTGGGACGGGATGGGACGGAAGGGGTGCGGCGGAGGGGTACGACGGGGCCCGGGGCGGTGGGATCCGCGCCCGGGCCGGTACGGGGGAGTGGCGGCGGCTAGAACCTGATGCCGCTGAGCAGGCTCGCGAGGCTGGCGCCGCCCGCGTTGATGCTCGGGGCGATCGACGAACCGGCGATGTAGAAGCCGAGAAGGGCGCAGACCAGGGCGTGGGAGACCTTTAGTCCGTCCCTGCGGAAGTAGAGAAAGGCGATGGTGCCGAACAGGACGATGCCGGAAATCGAGAGGATCACGTTCCGCTCCTCGGGAGGGGGGACAAGCGAGGGGGTGTTACAGAAAGTGCACTAATCGTGACAAAAAGTAATAGATGATGGAACGGGGCAAATGGGTGGTTCTGCCGTTCCATGCCGTTCCGGTAGCCGGACGGCGGTATGCGAACCGGCCGGGGTGGGGGCGGTCGCCGTGGGGAATCGGTGCGCCGAGGCATTCCCTGACGGCGGGCGGGAAGTTTCCGGGGGGTCCGCGAAGTTCGCTCGGATGGCCGCGCAACCCGCGCGGCCGCGTGTCGTGGCGCGCCCGGGCCGTCATCCGGATCTCGGACACCGGCTGGCCCGCTCCCGCACCGGCCGCTACCGTGCCCTGGGCGCAGCCCGTGACCGCCCGACGACCCGACCGGAAAGGCCGCCCGCCATGACCGACGCCGCCAGCCAGCAGCCCGCCGACGCCCCCGACGCCGAGGTGATCGCGCTCGCCGGGAAGCTCTTCGACGCCGCCCGCGCCGGGGACACCGACACCCTGGCCGCCTACCTGGACGCCGGCGCCCCGGCCGACCTCACCAACGACCGCGGCGACACCCTCGTCATGCTCGCCGCGTACCACGGCCACGCCGCCACCGTGGAGGCGCTGCTGCGGCACGGCGCCGACCCGAACCTCGCCAACGACCGCGGCCAGACCCCGCTGGCCGGCGCCGTCTTCAAGGGCGCCGACGACGTGCTCGCCGCCCTGCTGGCCGGCGGTGCCGACCCGAACGCCGGGACCCCGAGCGCCGTCGACACCGCCCGGATGTTCGGCAAGGACGAGCTGGTCGCCCGGTTCGAGGCCCGCTGAGCGGAGCTCGTAGGCTTTTCGACCATGGAGACCACCGCCACCCGGGACACCGGGACCGTCGAGTTCCGCATCACCGGCTACGCCCACCCCGACGCCCAGGCCCTCTCGGCGGAGGTGCAGCAGGAGTACGTCCGCCGCTACGGCGACCCCGACTTCACCGAGATGTCCGCCGATGACTTCGAGGCGCCGGCCGGGCTGTTCCTGATCGCCTACCTGGACGGCCGCCCGGTCGCCTGCGGCGGCTGGCGGGCCAAGGAGGCCGGAGGCCCGGACGAGCTGCGTGAGGGCGACGCCGAGCTGAAGCGGATGTTCGTGGTTCCGGACGCCCGCGGCCGGGGCCTGGCCCGGGCGGTGCTGCGCCGCCTGGAGCTGACCGCGGTCGAGGCCGGGCACACCCGGTTCATCCTGGAGACCGGCAGCAAGCAGCCCGAGGCCGTCGCGCTGTACGAGTCCGAGGGCTACGCGCCGATCCGCAAGTTCGGCTACTACCGGGACCACCCGTTGGCCATCTGCCTCGGCAAGGAACTCGCCGCGGTCTGAGCGGCCGCGCGGCCGGGTAGGCTCCCGTCGCCCTGACGACGCGCCACGCCCCGGGGGGACGGCATGAGCCACCGAGCACCCGGAGCCGACCGGCTCCCCGCCCTGGCCGCGCCGGGCGGGGAGCTGGACCGGCTGGTCGGCGCGGGTGTCCGCACCGTCGGGGCCGGCGCGGTGTGGGCCGTCGGCGACGCCGGGGGCGGGCTCGGCGGCGGCGGTCACGGCGTGCTCGGGCGGGGCCCGTACGCGCGGCTCGTGCCCGGGCCGGACACCCTCTACGACCTCGCCAGCCTCACCAAGGTCGTCGCGCTCTGGCCCTGTGCCGGGGTGCTGTGGGAATCCGGCCGGCTGCCACTGGACGAACCGCTCGGCCGGTGGTGGCCGCCGGCGTCCGGGCGCGCCGCCGGCGCCGTCACCGTCCGGCAGCTCCTCGCGCACACCGCCGGGATGCTCCCGTACACCCGCTTCGAGCAGCTCTACGGGCGCGACCCGGCGGCGATCCGGGCCGGGGTGCTGGCCGCGCCGTTGCACCGCGCGCCCGGCACGGCCGTCGAGTACACCGACCGCGCCGCGGTGCTGCTCGGCCACCTGGTCGAGGAGCTCGGCGGCGCGCCGCTGGACGTGCTCGCCGCCCGCTGGGCCTGGCACCCGCTGGGCATGGCCGACACCCGGTACGGGCCGCTCGACGCCGCGCTCCTCGACCGGACCGCGCCCACCGAGTACGACGAATCGACCGGCGGCCACCTGCGCGGCGTCGTCCACGACCCGTCCGCCCGGCTGCTCGGCGGGGTCTCCGGGAACGCCGGCGCCTTCTCCACCGCCCGCGACCTCGGCCGCTTCCTCACCGCGCTGCTCGCCCCGCCGCCCGCCCTGCCCTGGGGCGGGGCGTGGATCGAGGAGTCGCTGCGCGAGCAGACCGGCGGGCTGCGGCCGGCCCGCGGCCTGTCCTGGCTGTACGCCCCCGGCACCGAGCCGGCCGAGGGCACCTTCGTCCACTACGGCTTCACCGGCACGGGCTTCTGGGTCTCCCGGCGGCTCGGGCGGTGGGCGCTGCTGCTCACCAACAAGGTGCACCACGACCGGGTCACCCAGCCGTTGACCGATCTGCGCAACGCCTTCCGGCGGTCGGTCTTCGGCTGAGGAGGGGAGGGCACTCGTTCGGGTGATCGAGTGCGAACCACCGTTTGCGGGGCGGCGATCGCGGCAGATTGACCTCGAATGACGGCACCCGGCGGAGGAGGCGCGATGACGGACACCTGGGCACTCTCGGAGGAGGAGTGGCTCGCCCGGATGGTGCGCGCCTACGTCGGCTGCAGCGTGCTGCTCACCGACGCGGAGGGCAAGGTCCTGCTGCTGAAGGCCAGTTACCGGGACCAGTGGCAGTTCCCGGGCGGCGGGATGGACCCGGGGGAGGGGCCCGCCGAGTGCGCGGCCCGCGAGCTGTTCGAGGAAACCGGCCTGGCCGCGCGGGAGTTGAGGCTGCTCGTGGTGGAGTGGCGGGACGTCATCCCCGACCAGGGCGAACACGCCCACCCCGCGGTGCAGTTCATGTTCGACGGCGGGACGGTCGAGGAGGGCGCGGTGGTCCGGCTGCAGGTCGAGGAGATCGCCGACTACGGCTGGTTCGCCCCCGCGCGGGCGGCCGCCCTGCTGCACCCCTGCGCGGCGCGCCGGCTCACCGGGGCTCTGGAGGCCCGGCGGACCGGCGCCGCCGCGCTGCTGCACTCGGCGGGGTACCTGGGGTGACGGACGGTCCGATCAGAGGAGGGTGCTCCAGTAGGACCAGAACCGGTTGAGCACCAGCAGCGCGATCACCGCCGCCCACAGCACCGGCAGCGCCCAGTGGTAGCGGGCCGCCTCCCGGACCACGACCCGCAGCCGCGGGCCGACCGGGATCACCCCCGTGCGCAGGTTGTGCAGCGTGGTGTACCAGAACAGCAGCACCACCGTCGCCCACACCACCATGCAGTACGGGCACAGCGCGCCGATGTCGTACAGCGCCTGGTCGACCAGCCAGTGCACGAACACCACGCCCAGCGCGGTGCCCGCGTGCAGGCCCAGCCAGAACCAGCGCCGGTACGCGGCACCGGCGAGCAGCCCGGCCCCGATCGCGGCCAGGGCGCCGAACGCGGCCAGGCCCAGCAGCGGGTTCGGGAAGCCGAACACCTCCGCCTGCTCGGTGCGCATCACCGAACCGCAGCTGATCACCGGGTTGATGTTGCAGCTGGGGACGTAGGACGGGTTCTCCAGGATGCGGAGCTTGTCGAAGGTCAGGACGGCCGAGGCGGCCAGCCCGACCAGGGCGCCGAGGAACAGCAGGAGCGCGAAGGCCCGGCCCGCCCCGACCGGGGCCCGGTCGGCGGCGTCGGGAACGGGGCGGGAGAGGTGCACGGTGGAAGCGGCGGACATGGCAGCACACTCCGGTGGCTGGCTGGGAGGGGCCGGCCCGGCCGGGAGTTCGGCCGGGCCGGTGGTGCCGTGCTGGGGGTGGTCGGGCCGGGGGTTACTGCAGGCCGGCGGCCTGCTTGACCTGGGCCGTGAACTGCTCGGGCGAGGCCGCCGCGTTGCCGCTGAACAGCGTGATCGGCTTGCCGTCCACCTTCACCGTCGGGGTACCGGTCACCCCGCTGTCGTTGAACGCGTCCGCCACCTTCGCCGCCCACGGCGCGTAGGTCCGGTCGGTGACGGCCTTCACGAAGGCGTCCGTCTTCAGCCCGGGCACCTGGCCGGCCAGGTCCAGGAGGTGGTTGACGTCGCCGAAGCCGTCCTCGCGCTCGTCCGGCTGGTTGGCGTACAGCACGTCGTGGAACTGCTTGAACTTGTCCACGCCCTCGTTCAGCGCGGCACCGGCCGCGGCCAGCGCGGTGCGCGAGCCCTTGCCGCCGAGGTTCTTGTCCAGGAAGGCCGCCAGGTGGAACTCCACCTTGATCTGCCCGTCCTCGGTGAGCTTCTTGACCGTCTCGCCGTTCGCCGCCTCGAAGTGCTTGCAGACCGGGCAGCGGAAGTCCTCGTAGACCTCCATGGTGTGCGGGGCGTCGGCCTTGCCGTAGGTGATCACCGTGCCGTTCGGGCCGCCGGCGTTCGCCGGGACGACCAGCGGCGCCGAGGTGGCGGCCGCGGCGGCCGCGTCACTCTTCTTCGACGCCGAGTTGATCGCGACGGCGGTACCGCCGGCGAGGGCCAGCACCGCCACGGCGGTGACCGTCACGACGATCCGCTGACGGCGCTTGGCGGCCTGCTGCTCCAGGCGCTGCGCCTCCTGGATCCGCTCACGGGCACTGATGCGCTTGGCCTGCTGCTTGCTGGGGGCCTGAGCCATGGGAAGTCAACTCCTGTACGCGGCGCGCGGGTGCGCGCGGGAAACCGCACCGGGTGCGGCGGGATCGGGGAACGCGGGAGTCGTGCGCACTGCCTGCGGGCGTCCGGGGGCCGGGGGCCCGACCCCAGGGACGGAAGGGACCGCCGCCCGGGGAATCCGAGGAGCCCGGGGAATCCGGGGCGAACCGGTGCGGAAGCGGTCAGCAGGCAGGCGCGAAGGCGGGCGGGCCGCGGCGGGGCGCCGGGCTCAGCACCACGTCCTCACGGCGCGGCCGCGCGCGGTCCGACACCGGCAGCGGCACCCGCAGCACCGGCCGCGCCGGGGCCGGGGCCAGCAGGACGACCAGGGCGCGCAGCGGCCGGGCCAGCGACTCCCGCAGCGCGCGCAGCGCGCGGGCCAGACCCGACAGGGCCGAGTCGCCCAGCCGCAGCCAGGCGGCGGCGGCCAGCGCGATCACCAGGTGCACCAGCAGGAGCAGCAGCTGGGTCAGCGCGGGCGCCAACTGCCCGGCGTGGCCGAGCGGCCCCGAGAGCAGCGACCCGTCCATCGAACCGCCGCCACAGACCAGCAGGTTCACCCCGCGAGCGGGGACCTGACCGGAGAACACCGGCCCACAGCCGGTCTGGCCCAGGTTGAAGGTCGTGTTGAGCAGCAGCTCGACCGGCACCATCACGGCGGAGATGTGCAGCATCCGCCGCTCCCCACCGGCCAGGACGGCCGCGACCAGGAACACGACGGCACACGCCGAGGCCACCAGCGACAGCGGCAGCGGGCGGCCGGTGATGACCACCTGGCCCAACGCGGCCATCGGCACGGCGAGCGCGGTGAACACCGCGGCCCGCAGGGCCCTGGTCGCATGGGTGGAGGTCGTCACGCCCCGGAGTATGCCATGACGCTCACACCCGGCACGAGGGCGCGTGGACCCTTGCGCTTCTCCTGACCACCCCTCAACCGGGCGCGGGGTCGACAGCCCTCGCTGCCCGACTAGCCTGGAAGCGATCCCGGTGCCCCGACTGAGGGGATGGCGCGCATGGCGAAACCCGAGACCACGGTGGGGCAGGTGGTGCTGGCCCGCGTCGAGGAGCAGGCGGCGGTGCTGGCCGGCCTGGACGAGGCCGTCCGGGCGGACGAACCGGACGCGGTGCACCGGATGCGGGTCGCCTGCCGACGGCTGCGCAGCGCCCTGCGTACCTTCCGTCGGTTGTTCGCCCCCGGCGCGACGGACGAGCTGGTCGCGGAGCTGCGCTGGCTGGGCGGCGCCCTCGGCGGCGCGCGCGACCGCGAGGTGCTGGCCGAACGGCTGGCCGCCCAGGCCCGCGAGCTGCCCGCCGGGTGCGGGCCGGAGCGGGTCGCTGCGGCGCTCGAACGGTGGGGCGAGACCGAGTACCGCCGGGTCTGGCCCGAGGTGGTCGCCGCCCTCGACAGCCCCCGCCGCCGCGACCTCGGCGACGCCCTCGCCGCCCTCCTCGCCGACCCTCCGCTGCGCCGCCGCGCCGACCGCCCCGCGGTCGCCGAGCTGTCCCGGATCGCCGCCCGCGAGCAGCGCCGTACCGCCGACCGCGTCCGGACCGCCCTCGCGGCCGGTCCCGGGGAACGCGACGGCGCCCTGCACGCGGCCCGCAAGGCCGCCAAGCGCGCCCGCTACGCCGGGGAGACCGCCGCCCCGGCGGCCGGCCGCCGGGCCGAGCGCTACACGGAGCGGATGAAGGCCGTCCAGGAGGTCCTGGGCGAGCACCAGGACGCCGTGGTCGCCGCGGCCGCCCTCGCCGCCCAGGCCTCGGCCGGTGGCGAGCCCTTCGGCTACGGCGTCCTGTACGGCCGCCAGCTGGCCGCGGAGCAGGCGGCGCGCGAGCGGCTGCCGGGCGTGTGGAAGCGGGCCGGGAAGCCGAAGCTCGCGCGGTTCGGCTAGGGCCCGTCTTCACACCCCCGTCGGCCCGCAGGCGGGGGTTTGAAGACGGGCCCCAGGACGCGGTGGGCCGGTTCGGGGACTACCGGGGGTCGAGGCCTGCCGAGCGGGCCGCGTCGCGGAGGAGGTCCCGGAGCATCGCGGTGGTCAGACGGCCGGTGTTCGTGTTGCGCGGGCTCACGTGGTAGCAGCCGTAGAGCCGTAGCGGTGGGCCGCCGTCCCGGGCCGGGAGGGTGACCCGGGCGGCGTGGCCGAAGGCGGGCCGGGGCCGGGGGACCTGCCAGCCGGCGTCCGCGATCACCGGGAGCAGGGCCTGCCAGGCGAAGCCGCCCAGGGCGACCACGGTCCGTACGGTCGGGCGCAGCAGCTGCAGTTCGCGGGTGATCCAGGGGCGGCAGGTGTCGCGCTCGGCGGTGCTGGGCCTGTTGTCGGGCGGGGCGCAGCGGACCGGGTCGGTGATCCGCACGCCGTACAGCTCCAGGCCGTCGCCGTGGCGGACGGATGCGGCGCGGTTGGCGAGTCCGAGCTCGTGGAGGGCCGCGTAGAGCAGGTCGCCGGAGGGGTCGCCGGTGAAGATCCGGCCGGTGCGGTTGGCGCCGTGGGCGGCGGGGGCGAGGCCGACCAGGACGAGCGGGGCGTCGGGCGGGCCGAAGCCCGGGATGGGGCGGGCCCAGTAGTCCCAGCCCTGGTAGGCGCGGCGCTTGGTGCGGGCGGTCTCCTCGCGCCACTCGACCAGGCGGGGGCAGGCCCGGCAGCCGGTGACCACGCGGTCGAGGCTGGGGAGCCCGTCGGCGCGGGCGGAGGCCTCGGCGGGGTGTCGCGGGTCGCCGGGGTCGTCGGCGGGGGACGGCGGGGTGGCCAGGCTCGGCATGTCCCGATCCTAGGGCGAGCCCGGAAGCCTCGGGGTGCTCCCGGAAGGCCGGGTCATTGATCCCGGTTCGTCCTGGTCCGGATGGGTTCGATCCGGCCGTGGCGGGCAGACGTAGCGTGGAAGCAGTTGCTCCGATGACGCCTGCCCGGGCCGGGTGGGTGGCGGTCGGAGACGCCGGTGGGCGCGGGCCGCGAGGAGGCCGCGATGATCGTCGATGCGGTGCTGGGGGCCCTCGGGGGGCTGGTGGGGCTGGGGGCGATCTGGGCGGGCCTGAGCATCAGGGTGGTGCAGCAGTTCCAGAAGGGCGTGGTGTTCCGCTTCGGCCGGGTGCGCGACGAGGTGCGCGAACCCGGGCTGGTGGCGCTGATGCCGGTCGCCGACCGGCTGCGCCGGGTGAACGTGCAGATCGTGACGATGCCGATCCCGGCGCAGGAGGGCATCACCCGGGACAACGTGACCGTGCGGGTGGACGCGGTGGTGTACTTCCGCGTGGTGGACCCGGTGAAGGCGACGGTCAACGTGCAGGACTACCACTTCGCGATCTCCCAGGTCGCGCAGACCTCGCTGCGTTCGATCATCGGCAAGAGCGAGCTGGACGACCTGCTGGCCAACCGCGAACCGATCAACCAGGGGCTGGAGTTGATGATCGACAGTCCGGCGCTCGGGTGGGGCATCGAGATCGACCGGGTGGAGATCAAGGACGTCGCTCTGCCGGAGTCGATGAAGCGCTCGATCGCCCGGCAGGCCGAGGCCGAGCGGGAACGGCGCGCGCGGATCATCACCGCGGACGGCGAGTACCAGGCCTCGGAGCGGCTGTCGGAGGCCGCCGCGGTGATGAGCGCGACCCCGTCCGCGCTGCAACTGCGGCTGCTGCAGACCGTGGTGGAGGTCGCGGCGGAGAAGAACTCGACGCTGGTGCTGCCCTTCCCGGTGGAGCTGCTGCGGTTCCTGGAGAGCGCGACCGAGGCCCAGCAGCGGAACCTGCTGACGGCGGCCGCGGCGGCGGCCGGCGCGAAGGCGGCGGAGGAGGCGGTGGAGAGCGGGGAGGTCTCCGAGGGGGAAGTGGAGAAGGAGCCGCCCCGCCACGAACTGCCGCCCTTGGAGGAACTGTTGGAGCGCTCGCCGCTGGAGGGCGCGGGCTCGTCGCCGGACGGGCGGGCCGAGCACGGCGCCGGCACCCAGGCGGACGCGGAGCCCTGAGCGGTGCCCGGTGGCGTCGGCCACCCGGCCGCAGCAGGATGGACGGGGGAAGGCAGCCAGGTCAGGAGGCGGACCATGACCACAGCCGGCGACATCATGCACCCGGGCGCGGAGTGCATCCGCGAGCACGAGACGCTCGCGGCCGCCGCCCGGATCATGCGGGAACGACACGTGGGCGCACTGCCCATCTGCGGGGAGAACGACAGGTTGCTCGGCATCGTGACCGACCGTGACATCGTGCTGCGCTGCGTGGCCGAGGGCCGTGACCCGGCGTCCGTGACCGCGGGCGAGCTGGCGCAGGGCCGGCCGATGACGGTGGAGGCCGACGAGGACGCCGAGCAGGTGCTGCGGGTGATGGAGCAGTACCAGGTGCGGCGGCTGCCGGTGATCAACCACCCGGAGCACAAGCTGGTCGGCATGATCAGCGAGGCGGACATCGCGCGCGGTCTGCCGCAGGCGCGGCTGGCCGAGTTCGTGTCGGCGGTCTGCTCGGAGGAGGCCCCCAGTAAGGCCGCCCTGGGCTGACCCCGTCGTCCGTGCGCGCGGTCCGCGGTCCCCACCCCGGCGAGGGTGGGGACCGCGGCCGTGTCGGAACGGTCAGGCCGCCGGGGCGGAGCCGCCGTGGGCCTGCGGGGAGCGCTCCTCCCGGTCGCCCCAGGGCGTGAGCCGACCGGTGTGGGCCTGCCCCATCACCGGGAGACGCACGCGGGCTACCCCAAGGCGTAGACCGCGGTGGCGTGGGCGGCGGGGTCCTCGGCGTCCTCGGGGGTGAGGGTGACGTCGAGGAAGGCGATCCGGCGGCCGAGTTTGGTGATCCGGGCGCGCACCAGGACGTCCCGGTCGAGGACGGCGCGCTGGAAGCTGGTCGACTGCTGGACCGTGGTCATCGGGCCGAAGCCGCCGCGGGCCGCGGAGAGCGCGATCACACAGGCCGTGTCGGCGGCGGCCATCAGCGCCTGGCCGGACAGCCCGCCGCCCTCCCGCGCGAGCTGGCCGGACCAGGGCAGGCGCAGGACGGCGTACTGCTCGCCGGTCTCGACGGTCGACAGGCCGAGGGCCTGCACCCAGGGGGCGAAGTGGTCGGCCAGGAGCTTGTCAGCCTCGGCGGTGGTGAGGGTCATCGCGCCATTGTGGCGGTGGCGTCGGCGCGCTGTCAGGGGTTCGGCGCGGCCAGGGTGTCGAGGTGGCGCCGGAGGTCACGGGCGTCGGCGGGGCGCGTCGTCGTCACTCCGCGGTGCGCAGGGCCCGGGCGATCAGTTCGGCCAGGTGCAGGGCCTGGCGGCCGTCGGCGAGGTGGGCGATCTGGGTGCGGCAGCTGAAGCCGTCGGCGAGGATCACGGTGTCCGGACCGGCGGCGCGGAGCTCGGGCAGCAGGACGCGCTCGGCGATCGCCGCGGACACGTCGAAGTGGCCCTTCTCGAAGCCGAAGCTGCCCGCGAGGCCGCAGCAGCCGGAGTCCAGCACCCGGTTGTCGAGGCCGAGTCGGGCCTCCACCCGGCGGTCGGCGGCGCTGCCGAGCACGGCGTGCTGGTGGCAGTGGGTCTGGGTGACGGCGTCCAGCGGGACGCGGGGGAGCGGGGCGTCGGGGGCGTACCGGTCGAGGAACTCGGCGAAGGTGCGGGTGCGTTCGGCGAGCGGGCGGCCGTCGGCGCCGAGCAGCCGGGGGAGGTCCTCGCGCAGGGTCGCGGTGCAGCTCGGGTCCAGGCCGACCACCGGGGTGTCGGCCGGCAGGCCGGCGGCGGCCAGTGTTCGCAGGCTGCGCCGCAACACCCTTCGTGCCGTGCCGAGTTGTCCGGTGGCGTACCAGGTCAGGCCGCAGCAGACCGGGCCCGGGGGCAGCCGGACGTCGAAGCCCAGGTGCTCCAGCACCTCGACGGCCGCGCGCGGCACGTTCGGCTGGAGGTGCTCGGAGAAGGTGTCCGGCCACAGCAGGACCGGTGGCGCGCCGGCCGGGGCCGGGTGCGCCGCACGGTGCCGCCGGTACCAGGTGGTGAAGGTCTCCGGCGGGAAGACCGGCAGCACCCTGCGGGGGTCGATCCCGCCCAGCCGCTTGAGCAGCCCGCCGAGCGGAGAGCGGGCCAGCGTGTTGGCCGCGGCCGGCGCGAGTGCGACGGCCCGCAGCCAGAGCGGCAGCCAGCCCATCGAGTAGTGCGGGAGCGGGCGCGGGCGGTGCCGGTAGTGCTGGTGCAGGAACTCGGCCTTGTAGGTCGCCAGGTCGACGTGGACCGGGCACTCGCCGGCGCAGCCCTTGCAGCCCAGGCAGAGGTCGAGCGCCTCCCGGACCTCCTCGGACCGCCAGCCGTCGGTGATCGCGGCCCCGGCCGGGGCGCCGGGTGGGGCCGCCATCCCGCGCAGCATCTCGGCGAGCAGCCGCGCCCGCCCCCGGGTGGAGTGCCGTTCCTCGCCGGTGGCCATGTAGCTCGGGCACATCACCCCGGTGGTCGGGTCCACGCACTTGGCGACGCCCACGCAGCGGTGCACCGCCCTGGCCAGACTGCCGCCGTCCTGATCGAACGGGAGAGCCAGCGGCAGCGGCCGGTGCGGCGGGGGGACGAAGCGCAGGTCGGCGTCGAGCGGGCGGGGGTCGACCAGGGCGCCCGGGTTGAGGAGGTTCTCCGGGTCCCAGATCCGCTTGAACGCGCCGAACAGGTCGATGACGTCGGGCGGGTACATGCGCGACAGCAGCTCGGCCCTGGCCTGCCCGTCACCGTGCTCGCCGGAGAGCGAGCCGCCGTACGAGACCGCCAGGTCGGCCGCCTGCTCCAGGAACTCCCGGAAGACCAGCACTCCGTGGGGCCGGTCCAGCGGGAAGTCGATCCGCAGGTGCACGCAGCCCTCGCCGAAGTGCCCGTACGGGACGCCGCGCAGGCTGTGCCGGCGCAGCAGGGCGCGCAGCTCCCGCAGGTAGTCGCCGAGCCGCTCGGGCGGGACGGCGGAGTCCTCCCAGCCGGGCCAGGCCTCCCCGCCGCCGGGCAGCCGGGTGACGATCCCGGCGCCGGCCTCCCGGACGGCCCACAGCCCGCGCTGCTCGACGGGATCGGTGACCAGCGCGACGGTGGCCGCGTGCTCGCGGCGCACCGCGTCGGCGAGTTCGCGCGCGGCCTGGTAGGCGGCCAGCGGGGTGGCGCCGGCGGTCTCCAGGAACAGCCAGCACTCGCCGGCGGGCAGCCGGTCCAGCGCGGGCGGGCGGGGGCCGGCCGCGAGCAGGGCGGCGATCAGGTCGGCCGCCAGGCCCTCGGCCGTCAGCGGCCGGAACGGCAGCAGTGCGGGGATCGCGTCGGCGGCGGCGCCCTCGTCGGGGTAGCCGGCCACCACCAGGGCGCGGGCGGGCGGCTCCTCGACCAGGCGGACGGTGGCGCCGAGCAGCAGCGCGCAGGTTCCCCCGGTGCCGGTGAGCGCCCGGGCGAGGTCGTGGCCGTGCTCGGGCAGCAGCGCGTCCAGCGGGTATCCGGAGGCGCGGCGCGGAAGCCGCGGCATGCCCTGACGGATGGTGGTGAGGTTGTGGTCGGTGAACTCCTGGAGCTGCCGGTGGAGTTCGCCGGTCCGACCGGGCCGCGCGGTGAGCGCGGCGCGCTCAGCGGGGCCGAGCCGGCCGCCGACGGTCAGCTCGGTGCCGTCCGCGAGCAGCAGCTCCAGCCGCTCGACGTTGTCGGAGGTGCGGCCCCAGGCGAGCGAGTGCGAGCCGCAGGAGTCGTTGCCGATCATGCCGCCGACGGTGCAGCGGCTGTGGGTGGACGGGTCCGGGCCGAAGCGCAGTCCGTACGGCCGGGCGGCGCGCTGCAGGTCGTCCAGGACGGTGCCGGGCCGCACCCGCGCGGTGCGGGCCTGCGGGTCGACCTCCAGTACCTCGCCGAGGTGGCGGCGGAAGTCCAGCACCACCGCGCCGGGGCCGATCGCCTGCCCGGCGATGCTGGTACCGGCCCCGCGGGCCACCACCGGCACCCGGTACGCGCGGCAGAGCGCCAGCGCGGTGCGCACGTCGTCGAGGTCGGCGGGCCTGACCACGCCGAGCGGCAGCTGCCGGTAGTTGGACGCGTCATGGCCGTAGACGGTCCGCTCGGCGGCGCCGAAGCGGACCTCCCCGCGCAGCACGGCGCCCAGCTCACGGGCCAGTTCGGCCCCGGGTACGGCGGACGGACGGCTCACGGGGACCTCCCGGGCGGTACGGCGGCGACACGGCTCCGCCGATGATCGCAGCCGGGGCGCCGTCCGGGCGCCGGGCACGCGGGGAGCCGGTCACTTGCGCCCGGTGAGCGTGCCCTTCGCGATGTGGGACAGCTTGGCGACCTCGAACGCCGGGTAGGCGCCGCCGGCGAGCAGCGAGAACTTGATCCCCTCGCGGCCGCCCGGCCGGCGGTGGCCGGGCGGCTGGAAACGGCGGTGGTGCTCGGCGGCGCGGTGGAAGAACTGCGGGCGCTCGGCGCGGGCGACGCAGCCGGCCAGGTCGAAGACGAACAGGTAGTGCCGGATCATCCGGACGAACAGGGCGTCCCGCACCGCGTAGAGGTGCGGCTGCTCCTCCAGCAGGGCGAAGCTGCGCTCGTACTGCTCGAAGAGGTCGAAGACGCTGCTGCCCGGACCACCCGACGGGTGGACGGTCTCCCGGCGGCGCAGCTGGACGCACTCGCGCGCCAGCACGGCGGCCTTGCGCGCGCCGAGCAGGGCGGCGTGCACCACCGGGACCTCCTCGTAGCGGCCGTCGGGGAAGGCGAGCCCCAGCTCCTCCCAGTGGCCGCGGCGGATCAGCCGGTCCCAGACCAGCGGCGGCGCGCCGAACAGCGCGGGCCGGTCGAAGGGCGCGAACACCTCGGGGCCGGCCTCGGCGAGGAGCGCCTCGGCCCCGCCCGGCCAGTCCCGGTCCTTGTGCCGGCGGGAGTGGCCGAACAGCAGGACGTCCACCGGGCCGGTCTGCTTGAGCCGGTCGGCGAGGGTCTGCAGCGCGTCCCTGGGCAGCAGGTGGTCGGCGTCGAGGAACAGCAGGTACTCGCCGGTCGCCCGCGCCGCCCCCGCGTTCCGGCTCACCCCGACCCCGACCGCCGCGTTCAGGTGCAGCACGCTCACCTGCGGGTGGCGTGCCGCGTACGCGTCGGCGAGCCCGCCCGCGGTCTCGGGGGAGCGGTCGGCGACCACGATCACCTCGACGTCGGCCAGGGACTGCGCGAGCAGCGAGTCCAGGCAGGAGGCGAGTTGTTCGTGCCGGTCGTAGGCGGGGAGCACGACGCTGATCAGGGGTGAGGGCATGACGCCGGAGCGTAAGAGGGTCCGCGAACGGTGGCAAAGCCCTGACGGCCCGTAATTCCTGCCAATTGGCGGCAAATCGTACGACCGTGCGCCATATCTTCACGCGGCCTTCCGGACGCGTCCACGACAGACGTGAACCGGCCGCGCCGCCCCCGCGTACCGGCCGGTACGGCGCGGGATCGGAACCGGGACCGGAACGCGCGGGGCCCGCGACGCGTGCGCTGCGCCGCGGGCCCGGGGGTGCCGAGGGGCGGGTCGGCCCGGTGGGGCGGCCCAGGGGGGTCGGCCTAGTACCAGTGGTGCGCCTGCCAGAACGACCAGGCGGCGCAGGGGCTGCCGTACCGGGTGTTCATGTAGTTCAGGCCCCACTTGATCTGGGTGGCCGGGTTGGTGCGCCAGTCGGCGCCGGCGGAGGCCATCTTGGAGCCCGGCAGGGCCTGCACCAGGCCGTAGGCGCCGGAGGAGGCGTTGACGGCCAGCGGGTTCCAGCTGCTCTCGCGGAACACGATGTTGCTGAAGCACTGCAGCTGGCCGGCCGGGACGATCTGCGCGGCGATCTGCTGCGGGGTACCGGAGTAGGTGGTCGCGGCGAGGTTCTGGCGCTCCTGGGAGCGCGAGGCGGCCGCCTCGGCGTCGGCCTTGGCCTTGGCGTCCGCCTGGGCCTTCGCCTCGGCCTCGGCCTGCGCCTGGGCGGCGGCCTGGGCGGCGGCGTCCGCCTCGGCCTTGGCCTGGGCGGCCTGGGCCTCCTGGGCGGCCTGCTGGGCGGCGGCGGCAGCGGCAGCGGTGTCGGCCTGGGCCTGGTCGGCGACCGGCTTGCCGTCCACCGAGACGGCGGCCGCGGGGGCGGCGGCCTCGACGGTGTTCCCGGCCTGCGGGATGGCGAGGGCGGCGGTGGCGGCGCTCGCGACCACGAGGGTGGCGACGCCGGTGATCAGGGAGTTGCGGCGGGCATGGCTGAGCTGCATGAAGCGGCGTTCCTTCTCCGTCGGGGGCCGCGCCGGTCTGCCGGGCACGGGGCATCGCGCGGGCTCCGGGTGAGCGAGGCCCGCGCGGCCGTCCGGGACGGCCGAGGCGCCCCGGCGGAAGCGGCGGGGCGGGCGGGCTGCGCGGCGGATCCGGGTCGGACGGGCCGCGCTGCCTGGCGACGGACCATTCTTGGCAGGGCCCGCGACGGGTCGCAAAGCCGCGTGCTACGACGCGGAGTAGTGGCCGTGGCGAGGTCACGCCGAGGTCGAGTGGTGGATTTGATGTGTTTTGTCCGGATCGCTCTTCCGGGGGTCACGCGCCGGTGACATCGGAGGAACGCAAGGGCGACACTCGCGGTGGCCAGCGTTCTTCAGGTCGGACGCCGCCAGGGTCGGCGCCGGGGTCGCCGGGTGCCGGAGCCGGACCGGAGCCCGCAGGGCGCCGGTCCACTATCGGGGGTCGTAGACGCCGATCCCCCTGTGGGCGGCCTCACACGTCTGCCGGTGCGAGGTCGGCGCAGGGTGACCGGAGGGTCACGCGCCGGGAGGCGTGTACCGGTTTCCGGGGGTGGACTTCGCCGCCGGCGGAACCCGGTGCGCGTCGTGCTCCGCCTCCTGCGCGGCGTCCTCCGTCGAGCCCTCCCCCGACGGGGTCGGGACGAGGTCGCGGGCCAGCAGGGTGGCGCCGGCGACGGCCCCTGGCATGGCGAGCACCGTCACCAGCGGCACCAGGAAGGCCAGCACCAGCGGCGTTCCGAAGCCCAGCGCCAGCCCGAGCCGGGCGCGCAGCAGCCGGATCCGCTCGGGCTGCGGCACCCGGCGGCGCTGCAGGGCGACGGCCGTCAGCTCGACGGTCAGGAAGAAGCCGGACACCAGGAAGCCCAGCGCCGGGACCACCGTCTGACCGACCACCGGGATGAACCCGCCGGCGAACAGCAGCACGCCGAACCCGGCCACCCGCACCAGTACGGCGAGGCTGTCGCGCACCGCGATCAGCAGTTCGCGCCAGAGCGGGGTGTCGGGCGGGGTGGGCGCGCCGCCCTCGGTCTCGTCCACCGTGGCGCTGAGCGCCTCGTAGAAGGGCTGTCCGACCAGCAGGGTGACGGCGGTGAAGGTGAGCAGGGAGAACAGCAGGCCGCCGCCGAAGACGATCGCCGCGAGCGCGTCGCGCAGCAGGCTCCGCCAGGGCGAGCCCCAGTGGTCGGCGAACGGGGTGGCCCAGGCCGCGAGGTCCACGGACCAGGCGCCGAGGAAGGCGAGCGCGACGACGTAGCCGACCAGGGCGATCAGCGCGGGCAGCATTCCGAAGCCCCACCGGCGGCCGTGCCGGCCGACCCACTTCTGGCCCTCGATCAGGTACTTCATCCCCGCCACAAGATCCCGCATGGGCGATCACCCTAGGGCTTCCGGGCCCGGAACCCCACATTGCCGTGTTCCTGCCAGATTGGATCGGCAAGGCCGAGGCCCTCCTGCCGCGCCGCCCCTCGGGCCACTCTCGGTGTTCCCCCACCTGTCAAGGAGGAGCCCGATGAAGCGTCAACTCGGCAGAGTCGTAGGCCTGCTGGCCGCCCTGGTGCTCGGCGGCAGCGCGCTGGTGCTGCCCGCCGCCGCCTCGCCCGCGCCGTCCCCCACCGTGGTCGGCGGCACCCGGGCGGCGCAGGGCGAGTTCCCGTTCATGGTGCGGCTCTCGATGGGCTGCGGCGGCGCGCTCTACACCTCGCAGATCGTGCTCACCGCCGCCCACTGCGTCGACGGCACCGGCGCCGACAGCGGCATCACCGCCACCGTCGGCGCGGTCGACCTGCGCAGCGGCAGCGCGGTCAAGGTCCGCTCCACCTACGTCTACCAGTCGCCGGCCTTCACCGGCGCGGAGAACGGCGACGACTGGGCGCTGATCAAGCTGGCCTCGCCGGTCAGCGGCGGCCAGGTCAGCACCCTGCCGATCGCCACCTCCAGCGCCTACGACAAGGGCACCTTCACCATCATGGGCTGGGGTGCCGCGCGTGAGGGCGGCGCCCAGCAGCGGTACCTGCTCAAGGCCACCGTGCCCTTCGTCGACGACGCGACCTGCTCCAGCGCCTACCCGGGCCTGAACACGGCCGGCTCGCTGTGCGCGGGCTACGTCGACCAGGGCGGCGTCGACACCTGCCAGGGCGACTCCGGCGGCCCGATGGTCAACCGGGACGCGGCGGGCCGCTGGGTCCAGGTCGGCATCGTCAGCTGGGGCAACGGCTGCGCCCGCGCCGGTTACCCGGGCGTCTACACCCAGGTGAGCACCTACGCGGCGGACATCGCCGCGGCGGCGGCCGGCCTCTGAGCGGCCGACCCGACCCGGCGGGGCCGGTCACCACACCCGCAGGTGGTGGCCGGTCCCGCCGCGTTGAACCGGGAGCCGAACCGCGAGCCCGACCGGGGGCCGGACCGCGGCCGTGGCGCCCGGGCCGGGTCCGCCCCGCCCGGGCCTTCACCCGCGCAGCCACTCCTCGGCCCGGCGCCGCTCGTGGGCGATGCGGCCGGTGGGGTTCGGGGGCAGGCGGGCGAGCAGGGCGGCGGCGGCGTCGGGCCGGCCGGCGAGGGCGTGGGCGCCGGCGAGGCGCGCGGTGACCAGGGCGTGGTCGCGCGGGTGGGCGGCCGGATCGAGCAGCGGCAGGGCGGCCTCCAGCCGGGCCGTCGCGGTGCGGGCGTGGGCGGTGCGGGCGCGGGTGGTGCGGTCGGCGCGGACGGCGAGGTCCCGTCGGCAGGTGCCGTGGGCGACGGTCAGGACCAGCTCGGCGCGCGCCGTCCAGGGAGTCGGATCGCCGGCGCGCAGCGCGGCGTCGGCGAGCCTCCGGGCCTCGGCCAGCGCCCGGCGCACCTGGGGCGCCTCGCCGGCCAGCGCGTGGGCGTGGGCCCGGGCGACGGCGGCCCAGGCGCGCAGCCCCGGCAGGGCGGGGGCGGTGGTGCGGGCGGCTTCGGCCAGGGCCAGTGCGGCGGACGGGTCGCCGCACCACCACTGCAGGGTGCTCTGCCGGGTGAGCAGGGCGGCCGCGGTGGCCTGGTCCCCGGTGGCGCGGGCCCACTCCAGTCCGGTGGCGTACCAGCCGAGCGCGCGGGTGCGGCGGTCGCCCTCGAAGTGGGCCCAGCCGGCGAGTTCGGCGTACTGGGCGGCGAGCGAGCGGACGGCGGCGAGGCGCTCGGGCGGGGCGGTGTGCTGCCGGCCGCCCAGGGTGCGGGCGTGGTGCTCCAGGACGGCGGCCAGTTCCTCGCCGCCGATCCGCCCGGCGGCGGCGCGGTAGACGGCGAGCAGGTGGGCGAGCACCTCGACGGTGGCGGCGTCCGGTGGGGCGGTGTCGGCGGTGAGCGGCGGCCGGGTGGCGGCGGCGAGTTCGCCGAGGCGTTCGCGTTCCTGCCGGACGGTCTGCCAGAGGTCCGCCAACTCACCGCCGGCGAGCAGGAGTTCCTCGGCCCGGGCGGGCATTCCCGGTGGTGGCCAGCGGCGGGCGTTCTCCACCCGGCTGATCAGGGAGTTGTGGTAGCCGAGCAGGCGGCCGAGCTCCGCCTGACTGAGGCCGCGGGCCTCGCGCCAGTGGCGCAGCCGGCGGCCGAAGCGCAGCCGGGCGGACTCGGGTTCCGCGCGGTGCGGGGCAGGCGGAGGTGACGTGGGGGCGGGTCGGGGCGGCACGGGGTCTCCCGGTGGGGGTGGGGGAGCGCTCGTGGGGGAGCGCCATGCCCAGGTATCCCCCTTGACGTGCCTTGGTCAAACTGTTCCGGAGGGTCGCACCGGGCCCGGGCGGCCGGGCGGGGTCCACGATCCCGGGCCGCCCCTGAAACGGAAACCGATTCCAGGCCGCCCCGGAAACGGAAACCGGGCCCGGGAGCCTCCGCAACGGCTCCCGGGCCCGGCGTTCCCGCACGGGGCGGGCGGGTTCAGGACCCCGCCGCCACCGCGGCCCGCCGCCGGCGGCCCACCACGGCCGAGGCCGCGAGCACGATCGCCGCGGCGACCAGCGACAGGTACATCTGCTTGCGCCCGTCCTCGTCGGTGAACATGTACGCCATGACGAACCCGATCATGCCCATCGCGGTCCAGGTCAGGTACGGGTACAGCCACATCTTGACGGTGTGCCGCTCCGGCATCTCCCGCTCGATGATCTTGCGCATCCGCAGCTGGGTGGCGCAGATCACCAGCCAGACGAAGAGCGCGACCGCACCGGAGGAGTTGAGCAGGAAGGCGAACACGGTGTCCGGCGAGGTGTAGTTGAAGAACACCGCGACGAAGCCGAAGACCACCGAGGACAGGATGGCGACCCGCGGCACGCCGCGCTCGGTCACCTTCGCGAAGGCCTTCGGGGCGTCGCCGCGCTGGCCGAGCGAGAAGGCCATCCGGGAGGCCGTGTACATCCCGGAGTTGAGGCAGGAGAGGACGGCCGTCAGCACGATCACGTCCATCACCTGGCCGGCGCCCGGGATGCCGATGTGGTCCAGCACCGCCACGTACGGGCTGGCCTTGACCTCGGCCGAGTCCCAGGGCAGCAGGGTGACCACGAGCAGGATCGAGCCCAGGTAGAAGATGCCGATGCGCCAGATCACGCTGTTGGTGGCCTTGGTGACCGCCTTCTGCGGGTCCTCCGACTCGCCGGCGGCCAGGGTGACGATCTCGCTGCCCATGAAGGCGAAGACCACGGTCAGCATGCCGGTGAACACCGCGCCCACCCCGTGCGGCAGGAAGCCGCCGTGGCCGGTCAGGTTGGTGGCGCCGACGGCGTGGGTGCCGGGCAGCAGGCCGAAGGCGGCCAGCGTGCCGATCACCAGGAAGGCGGCGATCGCGACGACCTTGATCCCGGCGAACCAGAACTCGAACTCGCCGTACGAGGCGACCGAGAAGAGGTTGGTGGAGGTCAGCACCGCCATCACGATGAGCGCCCAGCCCCACTGGGGCACGCCGGGCACCCACTGGTTGAGGATCTTCGCGCCGGCCGTCGCCTCGACCGCGAGCACCACGACCCAGAAGAACCAGTACAGCCAGCCGATGGTGAATCCGGCCCAGCGGCCCAGCGCGCGGTCCGCGTACGCCGAGAAGGAGCCGCTCTGCGGGTCGGCCGCGGCCATCTCGCCGAGCATCCGCATCACCAGCACGACCAGCGCGCCGGCCAGTGCGTAGGAGAGCAGGATGCCGGGGCCGGTCGACGCGATGCCCGCGCCCGAGCCGACGAACAGGCCGGCGCCGATCACGCCGCCGATGGCGATCATCGACAGGTGGCGGTTCTTGAGCCCGGCCTTCAGGTGGCCGTCGCCGCCGTGTCCGTGCGGCCCCGCCTGGTCGGGGGCCGTGGCGGTCGCCGCCGGCTTGGTGGTGTTCGCACTCATCTAGGGGTGCCCTGTGCCTTTCCCGCGCGGCGACCCTCGGCTCGTTCGTGCCACAGGGTGGGGGGACAGACCCGCGCATTGCGGTGCAACCTAACTTCTACGCCCGAGTATCGGAACAATGCTTTGATAACTGTTCGCTCACCGGACGCAAAAGACCAGGTCAGGGTGGGTATGGAGGGGGTCCGGAAAGCTCAGATCTGACCCATCGTCAGGTCGGGCGAGGCCGGTCGAGGTCAGATCTCCCTCAAATCCAGCACCACGACCTCGGGCGGACGGGCCGAGCGGCGGCCCCCGGGCCGCGCGGCGAGCCGGGCGGCGAGGATCCGCGGGATGTCGTCCTCCCGCGAGTACCCGGGCACCACGGTGACCTCGTCCCGGCGCACCTCGCCGGACACGGCGTAGGTCACCCGGTACGTCGTACGGTCCGGTGGCGGCGCGGGGCCGGGCCGGCCTGTCGCGGTCATCCGCATCGACCTCCTCGGCCCATTGTCGGCGCGGTGTGGCCGATCAGGGCAAACCCGGGCACAGTGGAAACCTCGGGGCATGCGCCGGAGCACCGCCCGAGCGTGCTCGGCGCCCGCCGGTTCCCGGCGCCGGACAGGAGCGACCCCATGCAGACCACCTGGAAGGGGACGATCAGCTTCGGGCTGGTCAGCATCCCCGTCCACCTGTACTCCGCGACCCAGGAGCACGACGTCCCGCTGCACCAGGTGCACGCCAAGGACGGCGGCCGGGTGCGGATGAAGCGGTACTGCGAGCGTGAGGAGAAGGAGGTCCCGTACGCGGAGATCGCCAAGGGCTACGAGTCCCCCGACGGGCGGACCGTCACGCTCAGCGACGAGGACCTGGCCGACCTGCCCCTGCCCAGCAAGAAGGTCATCGACGTGCTGGCCTTCGTCGACGAGGGCGAGATCGACCCGCTGATGTTCTCCAAGGCCTACTACGTGGGCGTGGCCGACAAGGCCGCCGCCAAGCCGTACGCGCTGCTGCGGGACGCGCTCACCGAGTCCGGGCAGATCGCCGTCACCAAGATCGCGCTGCGCACCCGGGAGTCGCCCGCGGTGCTGCGGGTGCACGACAACACGCTGGTGCTGCAGACCTGCATCTGGCCCGACGAGGTGCGTCCGGTGGCCGGGATCGCGCCCGAGGAGGACGTCACCGTCCGGCCGCAGGAGCTCAAGATGGCGCGGTCGCTGATGGACACCCTCTCCGAGGACTTCGACCTGTCCCAGCTGCACGACGACTACCAGCAGGCGCTGCAGCAGGTGATCACCGCGCGGCTGGAGGGCGTCGAGATCCCGCACGAGGAGGAGGCCGGCGAGGCGCCGGACAACGTGATCGACCTGATGGAGGCGCTGCGCAGCAGCCTCAAGCAGGCCAAGGGCGGGCACGGGCCGGCCGGCGGGTCCGGAGCGGGAGCGGGTGCGGAGCCGGCCGAGGAGAAGCCCGCTCCGCGCAAGCGCGCCCCCGCGAAGAAGAGCGCGCCGGCCGCCGGGAAGACCACCACGAAGGCCACGACGGCCACCGGAGCCACCACGGCGAAGAAGACCGCCGCGACGAAGAAGACCGCGGCGGCCAAGAAGACCACGAGTCGGAAGACCGCCGCTCCGCGCAAGGCCTCCTGACCCCTCGGGCCAGGCTCTCCCTCCCGTCCAGCATTGGAGGCAATCCACGATGGACCTGCTGACCTACAAGGAACTCGAAGCCGGCCCCGACGCCCCGAAGGACCAGGGCTTCGCGCAACGCGGGTGGCACTGGCTGCTCTCCCTCAGCCCGACCGTGGTCACGTTCATGATCGCCTTCTCGGTCGGCCTCGGCATGGTCGCCACCCAGGTGAGCCTGCTGCCGGTGCTGGTGCCGATGGCGATCTTCTGGGGTCTGACGGTCGTCGCCATGATCGGCGTGCTCGCCCGCTGGATGACGCCCGGCCCGGGCAGGCACCGGATGGCAGCCTGACCCGGCCGGGGGTGAGCGGGGGTCCGGGAGGCCTCAGCCGATCCACACCGTGGTGACGTTGCAGAACTCCCGGATCCCGTGCCCGGACAGCTCCCGGCCGAAGCCGGAGCGCTTGACGCCGCCGAACGGCAGCGCCGGGTGGGAGGCCGTCATCCCGTTGAAGAACACCCCGCCGGCCTGGATGTCGCGGACGAAGCGCTCCTGCTCGGCCGCGTCCGTGGTCCAGACGTTGGAGCTGAGGCCGAACGGGGTGTCGTTGGCGACCGCGACCGCCTCGTCCAGGTCGGCCACCCGGTAGACGGTGGCGACCGGGCCGAAGGTCTCCTCCAGGTGGATCCGCATCGCCGGGGTGATGCCGGTCAGTACCGTCGGCTCGTAGAACCAGCCGGTGTCCCAGCCCTCCGGCCGTCCGCCGCCGCACTCCACCCGGGCGCCGTGGGCCCGGGCGTCCTCGACCAGCTCCTCCAGGTCGTCCCGGCCCTGGCGGCTGGCCAGCGGGCCGACGTCGGTGGACTCGTCCATCGGGTCGCCGACCTTCAGCGCCCGCATCGCCTCGGTGAAGGCGGCGGTGAAGCGGTCGTAGACGTCGGTGTGCACGATGAAGCGCTTGGCGGCGATGCAGGACTGGCCGTTGTTCTGCACCCGGGCCCGGACGGCGGTGGCCACCGCGGCGTCCACGTCGGCGCTCGGCAGGACGACGAACGGGTCGCTGCCGCCCAGCTCCAGCACGGCCTTCTTGACCTCGTCCGCCGCGGTGGCGGCGACGGCGCGCCCGGCCGGCTCGCTCCCGGTGAGGGTGACCGCGGCGACCCGGCGGTCCCGGATCACTCCCTCGACCGCACCCGAGCCGATCAGCAGGGTCTGGAAGCAGCCCTCCGGGAACCCGGCCCGGCGGAACAGCTCCTCGATCGCCACCGCCGTGCGCGGCACGTTGGACGCGTGCTTGAGCAGGCCGACGTTGCCCGCCATCAGGGCCGGCGCGGCGAACCGGATCACCTGCCAGAACGGGAAGTTCCACGGCATCACGGCCAGCACCGGGCCGATCGGGCGGTAGCGGACATAGGCGCGGGCGGCGCCCGAGTCGCTGACGTCGGCCGGGGCCGGCTGCTCGTCGGCGAGCAGCGCCTCGGCGTTCTCGGCGTACCAGCGCATCGCCTTCGCGCACTTCGCGGCCTCGGCCCGGGCCGCGGCGAGCGGCTTGCCCATCTCCAGGGTCATGGTGCGGGCGACCGCCTCCAGGTCCTCCTCCAGCAGGTCGGCGGCGCGCAGCAGCAGCCCGGCGCGGGCCGGGAACGGGGTGTGGCGGTAGCTCTGGTACGCGGCCTCGGCGCGGGCCAGCCGCTGTTCGATCCCGGCCGCGTCGAGCGGTTCGAAGGTCTCCAGGGTCTCGCCGGTCGCGGGGTTGACGCTGGCGATGGGCATGCGGGGCTCCCGAGGGGGGTCTGGGTCCGGTGCGTCTGCCCTCACACCCTCCCCGACGGCCGGGCTCCGGGCACGCCACGGCGCGCCCGGCGTGTCCCGCCGGGCAGCCCTTCCCGGTCCGTCACTCCGGCAGCGACTCCACCCGGGCCGCCGCCTCCCGGGCGCGGGCGCCGGCCCTGGTCCGTCCGGCGGTCACCTGCCGGTTGGGGAAGCGGTGCAGGTACTCGGCCTCCAGCTGTCCGGTGCGCAGCGTGTGCCGCTTCAGCGCCTCCTCCGAGCCGTACAGGAAGGTCTCGTGGCGCGTGCGGTGCAGCTGCTCCAGCTCGTGCAGGAGCGTGTCGTTGCCCAGAGCGTGCGGGGAGATGCCCTCGGGCCGGATGTGCGTGGCGTCGGCGTGCCGCATCTCGGTACCTCCTCGACGGAAGCCCCCTCCTACGGGGTGCCCGGTGGCCGTCGGCGGTACACCCGTTCGACCGGAGCGTCGGGCGCCGGTCGCCGCCGCCCTCGTACAAGGCGACTTGTAAAAGGTGTGTCGTACAAGAGCTCTTGTCGATACTCTCCGGGTATGACCGACACGACCGACACGACGGACGAACCGCGCGGCGCCCGGGAGATCTCCGACTCCCGGGTGCTCGCCGCCCTCACCCATCCGCTGCGCCGCCGCCTGCTCGACGTCCTCAAGGTGGACGGCCCGGCCACGGTCGGGAAGCTGGCCGAACGCACCGAGCAGGCGGTCGGCAACGTCAGCCACCACCTGAAGGTGCTCGCCGAGAGCGGGCTGATCGAGGAGGCGCCGGAACTCGCCCGGAACCGGCGCGAGCGCTGGTGGCGGCTCGCCGACCGGGAACTCAGCTGGACCAGGGCCGACTTCGACGGCGATCCGGTCACCGAGGCGGTCGCCGACGCGGCCGGCTCGATCCTCCTGGAGCGCCAGGTCGAACTGGTCCGCGAATGGGCGGTGCGGCGCGGCGGTTACCCGCCCGACTGGCGGGACGGCTGCTCGGTGGCCACCCAGACCTGGCTGCGGCTCACCCCGCAGGAGGCCCGGGAGCTGGCCGCCGACCTGCACGCGGTGATCCAGCGCTGGGCCCACCGCCCGGTGCCCGAGGACGGGCGGGAGCGGGAGACCGTGCTGGCCTTCGCCCACAGCGTCCCGGCCAAGCCGTGAGCGCCGTCGCCACCCCCGCCCCGCCCGGCTCCCCCGAAGTCCGCTCCCGCTGGGGGTTGTTCGCCGAACGCGACTTCCGGCTGCTCTGGGTGGGCGAGACCGTCAGCCAGCTGGGCAACAACATCACCTCCGTCGCACTGCCGCTGGTCGCGGTGCTGGTGCTGGACGCCGGGCCGCTCGCGGCGGGCGTGCTGACCGCCGCCGTCTGGCTGCCCTGGCTGGTGCTCGGCCTGCCCGCCGGGGTCTGGGTCGGCCGGGTGCCCCGGCGGGCCGTGATGATCGCCTGCAACCTGGGTTCCGCCGCGCTGTTCGCGAGCGTCCCGGTGGCCGGCTGGTTCGGGGTGCTCACCCTGGCGCAGCTGCTGGTGGTCGCCCTGCTCGCCGGAGTCTCCTCGGTGTTCTTCGAGGCGGCCTTCGAGGCCTACCTGCCCGAGCTGGTGGCGCCCGAGCACCTGATCGAGGGCAACGCGAAGCTGCAGGGCAGCGCCTCGGCCGCCGCCGTCGCCGGACGCGGCCTGGCCGGGCTGACCGTCCAGCTGCTCGGGGCGACGGCTGGGCTGCTCGCCGACGCCGTCAGCTTCCTGGTCGCGACCGTGACCCTGCTGCGGATCCGGACCGGGCCCCGCCCGGTCGCGGCCGAAGCCGCACCGGACGGGCTGCTGCGGCAGGCCCGGGAGGGCCTCGCCTTCCTGCTGCGCGACCCCTACCTGCGCTCCTTCACGCTGTACGGCGCCACCGCCAACTTCGCGCTCACCGGCTACCAGTCGATCACCGCGCTGTTCCTGATCCGGTCGGCCGGGATCGCCCCGGGCTGGGTCGGCGGGCTCGCCTCGGCCGGCGCGGTCGGCGGGGTGTTCGGCGCCCTGGCCGTCCGGCCGCTGTGCCGGCGCCTCGGCACCGCCCGGGCGGTGCGGATCGTGCTGCTCGCGCTGTCGCCCTTCGGCATGCTGATGGCCCTGGCCGGGCCCGGCCCCGGCACGGTGCTCTACCTGGTCGGGGCACTCCTGGTGGTCGCGGGGGTGGTGTTCTGCAACGTCGTGCTCAACAGCTTCCGGCAGTCCTACCTGCCGCCCGAGCTGCTCAGCCGGGTGGCCGCCACCTCGATGTGTGCCAACCACGCCACCATCCCGCTGGGCGCCCTGACCGGCGGCGCCCTGGGCGCGGCGATCGGGCTGCGCGCCACCATGGGGGTGATGACCGGCCTGCTGGCGCTGTGCGCGGTGCTGCCGCTGCTGTCGCCGCTGCGCACCGTCCGGGACCTGCCGACACGGGAGCTGCCGACACGGGAGCTGCCGACAGGGGAGGGCGCCGTGCGGGCGGCGGAACCGCGTCCTTGATCCACGGGATCGTAGGATGAATCCTTCCGTACCTTCGGGTTCCCCCACCACGACTCGGACAGATCGCTGATGCCGCTTCCCAAGGCCGAACTCCACCTGCACATCGAAGGCACCCTGGAGCCCGAACTCGCCTTCGAGCTCGCCGACCGCAACGGGGTGCGGCTGCCCTACGCCGACACCGAGGAGCTGCGGAAGGCCTACTCCTTCAGCGACCTGCAGTCCTTCCTGGACCTCTACTACGCGCTGATGGCCGTGCTGCGCACCGAGGACGACTTCGAGGACCTCGCCGACGCCTACCTGGCGCGGGCCGCCGAACAGGGCGTGCGGCACGCGGAGATCTTCTTCGACCCGCAGGCCCACACCGCGCGCGGCGTGCCGCTGGGCACGGTGGTCGACGGGCTGAGCCGGGCGCTGTCGCGCAGCGAGGAGCGGTACGGGATCAGCACCCAGCTGATCATGTGCTTCCTGCGGGACGAGTCCGCCGAGTCCGCGCTGGAGACCTTCGAGGCCGCCCGACCGTACTTCGACCTGATCGCGGGCATCGGCCTGGACTCGGCGGAGGTCGGCAACCCGTCGGCGAAGTTCCGCGAGGTGTACCGCCGGGCCGCCGAGGCCGGGCTGCGGCGCGTCGCCCACGCGGGCGAGGAGGGCCCGGCCTCGTACATCACCGAGGCGCTGGACGTCCTCGGCGTCGAGCGGATCGACCACGGGCTGCGCTGCCTGGAGGACGGCGAACTGGTCGCCCGCCTGGTCCGCGAGCAGATCCCGCTGACCCTCTGCCCGCTCTCCAACGTCCGGCTGCGCTGCATCGACACGATCGCCGACCACCCGCTGCGCGAGATGCTGGAGGCCGGCCTGCTGGTCACCGTCAACTCCGACGACCCGGCCTACTTCGGCGGCTACGTCGAGGACAACTTCCGCGCCGTCCGCGAGGCCCTCGGCCTGGACCAGGAGACCCTGCGGCGGCTGGCGGCCAACTCCTTCCGCGCCTCCTTCATCGACGAGCGACGGCGTGCCGAACTCCTGGCGGAGGTCGAGGAGTTCGTCTTCTGACCGGCGGCGGGCGCCTGGCCGGCGGCGGGCCGACGGGGCTCGCGGCGGGCGGACGGGTGGATCGGGGAAAGCACCCACCCGGGCGGGCCTGGCTGGCTAGCCTGTCCGGGTGACCACCCCGCCGCCGGAGCCCCCGGCCCAACTGGGTCTGCTCGACCTCTCGGTCGACCTCTCCGTCCCGCAGGTGTACTCCGGCACGGACTTCACGGTCTACCTGCACATCAAGAACCCGTTCTCGGTGCCGGTGTGGATCGACAAGGTGGACATGAGCCTGCCGACCCAGCTGTTCTGGCGGAAACCCGAGCAGCCCGAGCCACCGGCGGCACCGGTCCTCCCCGAGGCCGAGGCCGCACGGCTGATGGCGGCCGTCACGGAGCGGGAGGCCGGGATCCGGCGGTTGACGGAGGAGGCGGCCGAGATCCCGGAGGAGCGCGTCGAGGAGACGTGGGGGATCAACGAGGAGATCGACCGTCTGCGGGAGGCGAACGCCAGGGACCAGGCCCGGCTGGACGGCGCCGACGACCGGCTCGACGTGCACGTCTCCGGCGGGTCGACGTTCAACCTGCACGGACGGGCCGGTCGGACCAACGTCCATGTGAGCGGGGGGTCGACCGTCACCGTGTTGGCCGACGGTCCGGCCGAGCGGGAGCGCGTGCCACTGATCGGGTCGCTGCCCCGGGGGGTCGCGCTGGAGCCGGGGTCGACCGACGTCTGGACCATCCGCCTCGGCACCCCGCGCAACCCGTTCTTCGTCCCCGCGAGCTACCGTCTGCAGCTCAACGTGGTGTACGCGCTCGCGCCGGAGCAGATCGGCGGTCCGCTCCCCGGGACGCCGGGGGCCGAGCGCCGACGGGTCTTCGCCAACACCACCGCGCTGACCGTCCCGCTCAAGGCGGCGCTGTGGAACGTGATGACCGGCGGGGTGGCGGGCGGTCTGGTCGGCAGTCTCGGCCGGTCGCTCCAGGAGGCGCAGAGCCTCAGCGCGCTCGCCCACCAGCCGCTGGGGACCACGCTCGGCTCGCTGGTGCTGGCGGTCATCCTGAGCGGGGCGGCGATCGTCTTCGCCGCGCGCAAGTCGGAGGCGCCGTCGTTCGTCACCGTCGAGGACTTCTGGGGCGGTGTGCTGGTGGGCTTCCTGATCGGCTACTCGGGCACCGCGGCCTTCACCGAGCTGACGGGGCTGCGGGCGTAGCCCCGCGGTCCCGGACGTAGTGGAGCAGGGTGACGCCGTTGGTGAAGCGGTGGGTCTCGGTGAGGGTGAGCGGGAGGGGGTGGTCGGCCGGGCGGAAGAAGAGGGTGCCGCGGCCGAGGACGACGGGGTGGACGTAGAGGCGGAACTCGTCGATCAGGTCCTGGGCGAGGAAGGACTCGGCCAGGTTCGCGCCGCTGAGGGAGAGGTCGCCGCCGGGGCCGGCGGTGAGGGCCGCGACCGACTCGGGGGTGACCTCGCGGACGATCGTGGTGTTCCAGTCGGCGTGGTCGAGGGTGCGGGAGAAGACGACCTTCGGCATCGCGCGCCAGATGCCCGCGAACTCGATCATCGGGGCGTCGGCCTCCGGGTCCTGGTCGGCGGTCGGCCAGACCGAGGCCATCAGTTCGTGCGTCACCCGACCGGAGATGAAACCACCCATCCGGGCGAGTTCACGGTTGAAGTGGGTGTGTACTTCGTCGTCGACGAGGTTCCAGGAGAGGTCGTGGTCCGGGCCCTCGAAGTAGCCGTCCACCGAGAGGGAGACGAAGAGGACGATCTTGCGTCGCATGACACCTCGACCGGGGAGGGCCCGCCGCCCGCCCGGGGGACGGGAGGGCGGTCGGGCGGGGTTGGTGGCGGGGGATCAGATCAGGGTGCTCCAGTAGTACCAGAACCGGTTGAGGATCAGCAGCGCGATCACCGCGTACCACAGCGCCGGGACGACCCAGTGGTAGCGGGCCGCCTCCCGGACCACCACCCGCAGCCGCGGGCCCACCGGGATCACGCCCGTGCGCAGGTTGTGCAGCGTGGTGTACCAGAACAGCGGGATCACCGCGGCCCACACCACCATGCAGTACGGGCAGAGCGCGCCGATCCGGTAGAGCGCCTGGTACATCAGCCAGGTCACGAAGCCGACACCGAAGACCGTCCCGGCCTGCAGGCCGAGCCAGAACCAGCGCCGGTACGCGGCACCGGCGAGCAGCCCGGCGCCGACCGCGACCACGACGCCGAAGGCGACCAGCCCGATCAGCGAGTTGGGGAAGCCGAAGGCCTCGGCCTGCTCGCTGCGCATGATCGAGCCGCAGCTGATGATCGGATTGATGTTGCAGGTGGGGACGTACGACGGGTCCTTCAGCAGCCGGATCTTGTCCAGGGTGAGGACCGCCGAGGCGACCAGGCCGACCGCGCCGCCGATCAGCAGCAGCCAGGCGAAGGGGCGGCTCGCGCCGTAGGCCGTCCGGGGGGTGGGGGTGGGGGTGATGGGGGTGGTCGCCGTGGTCGCCGTGGTTGCCGTGGGGGCGTCGTCGGTGGGGGAGGCGGCCGTCATCCGGTCACCTGCTTGACCAGGGCGGTGAACTGCTCCGGAGTGGCGGCCTTGCCGTTGGTGAGGACGTCCAGCTTCTTGCCGTCCAGCTTGACGGTGGGGGTGCCGGTGACGTCGCTCTTGTCGAACTCCTCGTTGACCTTGGCCGCCCACGGCGCGTAGGTGCCGTCCTGGACGGCCTTCACGAAGGCGTCCGTCTTCAGCCCGGGCACCTGGCCGGCCAGGTCGAGGAGGTGGTTGACGTCGCCGAAGGCATCGCTGCGCTCGTCCGGCTGGTTGGCGTAGAGCACGTCGTGGAACTGCTTGAACTTGTCCACGCCCTCGTTCAGCGCGGCGCCGGCCGCGGCCAGCGCGGTGCGGGAGCCCTTGCCGCCGAGGTTCTTGTCCAGGAACGTCGCCAGGTGGTACTCGATCTTGTACGTGCCGGCGTCGGCGAGCTGCTGGATCGTCGTGCCGGTGGTGGTCTCCAGCTGCTCGCAGAACGGGCAGCGGAAGTCCTCGTAGACCTGCAGGGTGTGCGGGGCGTCGGCCTTGCCGTAGGTGATCACGGTGCCGCCGTCGCCGGTGGCGTTGGCCGGGACGACCAGCGGGCCGTTCGCGGTGGCGTCCGAGCCGGAGCCGGAGGAGCCGCCGACGGCGAAGGCCACGCCCGCCGCGAGGGCGAGCACCGCGGCCGAGGCGGCGCCGACCACCACCCGGCGGCGGATCCGGTCGGAGCGCTCGGCCTGGGCGCGGGCGGCGCGCATGCGGTCGGTGGCGGAGGTCTTCTGGGCGGTCTTGCGGGTGTTGCTCATGGGGTGTCGTCCTGTGCTCTCGGGCGGGGCGCGGCCGGGTTCGGGCCTGCGGGGGCGCGGGCCGGGTTCGGTCCTGCGCGGGCGTGGGCCGGGTTGGGTCCTGCGCGGGCGCGGGCGCGGGCGCGGGCCGGTCAGGGCCTGGGGAAGGGGAGAGTGAGACGGCCGGGTGGGCGGGCGTGGGTGACGCGGGCTCAGGCGGCCGGGACGAACGCCGGCGGACCGCGCCGGACGGCCGGGCGGACGACGACGTCCTCGGCGGGCACCAGCGCGCGGCTGGCCGGGGGGAACGGCACCCGGGCCACCGGGCGGGCCGGGACGGGCGCGGACAGCAGCAGCAGCCAGCGGGCCGCGGCCGGGAGGTGCCGGTGCAGGAACTCGCCGAGCATCCGGACGGTCCGGGCGAGGCCGGCCAGTGCGGCGTCGGCGCGGCGCAGCCAGTACGCACCGGCCAGGGCGATCAGCGTGTGCAGCAGCAGGAGCAGCATGACGCCGGTCCGCTCGGAGACGCCGTGCCCGAGCAGGAAGCCGCCCAGCGAACCGCCGCCGCACAGCAGCGGCTCCAGGCCGCGAGCGGCGCCGGCGCCGGGCGGGAGGGAGGGGCAGGTGGTCTGGGCGAGATCGAACAGCGCGCCGGCGCCCAGCTGCAGCGGCAGGAACACCGCGGCGATCGCCGGGTAGCCGCGTTCGCGGCCGGCGAGTGCGAAGGCCACCGCGAAGACCGCGAGTGCGGCCAGGGCCATCGGGCCGAGCGGCAGCGTGCGGCCGGTGACCAGCACCTGGCCGAGCCCGGCGAGCAGCACGACCAGCGCGGCGAAGACCGCCGCGCGGAGCGTCCTGGTGACCGGGCCGATGTCCATGGCATTCGAGTCTGCCACAGGTTGAAAGGGGAACGGTCGGGTTGGCGGGGGGCTGTGAAGAGCCTCACCAACCCTGCTGAGCTGGGCTTATGTGCTTCTTATGGGGCCGGGTTACGGGTTCGGGTCATGGATTCGGGTCATGGATTCGGGTTATGGGCCCGAGTCCGAGGGCTGGTGGTCGGCGGGGGGCATCCGGGCCTCGACCAGCTCCCGGAAGTGCTGCAGGTCCTCGCGGACCGTCCGCTCGATCGCCCCGGCCTGGGCGAAGCCGCGGGGGCCGCCGAACGCCTGGTGCACGGCCTCCGGGTCGTACTCCACCCGGATCTGCAGCCGGGTGTGCCGGGCGTCGAGCGGCAGCAGAGCGAAGGCGCCGCTGAGCCGGAGGGAGTCCAGCGTCCGCCAGGCCATCACCCGGCCCCGGCCGCGATCGGTGATCTCGGTGTCCACCGAGCGCTCGCCGCCGCCGACCGCCACGCCGAGGTGTGCGAGGTTCCGCCCGTGCGGGTGGGCGCTGCGGACGCCGTCGACGAACCGCGGGTAGTCGTGCACCCGGTGCAGTTGCTCCCAGGCGGCGAGGACGGGGGCGGCGATGTCGATCTGTTCCTCAAGGGTGCTCATGGGTGGGGCCTCCTCCGGACCCAGCCTGCGCTTTTGGGGGGAGGGAGGCAAAGGGGGGCCGCTGCGCGGGGGCTGTTGTGGTCGGGGGGCTCTCGGGAGGGTGGGTGCGGGGCGGTTCCGGGGGTGGCCGCTCCGAGGGGCTGGATGATTTTCAGACTGCCGGGTTTGTGGGGTGGGGGTTGAGACCGTTGGCAGTCTGAAAATCACCCGCAACGCCCCTCTCCGGGCCACCCCCTGCACCGCCCCTCCCGCAGCGCGTCCCTCTCGCTGGGGCGGGGGAGGGGGTGGAGGGGGTGGGTGGGAGGGAGGGGCGGGTGCGGGGGTGGGGTGGGAGGGTGCGGGTGGGGGCGGGTGCGGGTGGGGTGGGGGTGGGGGAGACTGGGCGCATGCCGGAGTTGCCTGAGGTCGAGGCGTTGAGTGGGTTCCTGTCCGAGCGGTTGACCGGGCGGGTGATCGCCCGGGTGCTGCCGGTGGCGATCAGTGCGTTGAAGACGTACGACCCGCCGGTGACGGCGTTGGAGGGGCGGACGGTCGGGGCGGTGGGTCGGCGGGGGAAGTTCCTGGACGTCGAGGCGGGTGGGCTGCACCTGGTGATCCATCTCGCCCGGGCGGGGTGGTTGCGGTGGAAGGACGAGTTGCCCGCCGAGCCGCCGCGGCCGAGTCCGAGGAATCCGTTGGCGCTGCGGGTGCGGCTGGAGGGCGGGGGTGGCTTCGACCTGACGGAGGCGGGGACGAAGAAGGGGCTGGCGGTGTACGTGGTGCACGATCCGGCGGAGGTGCCGGGGGTGGCGAGGTTGGGGCCGGATCCGTTGGACGAGGGGTTCTCGGTGGAGGCCTTCGCCGCGTTGGTGCGGGGGGAGCGGCGGCGGATCAAGGGTGTGCTGCGGGACCAGAGCGTGCTGGCGGGGGTCGGCAACGCCTACTCGGACGAGGTGCTGCACGCCGCCCGGATGTCGCCGTACAAGATCGCCTCGACGCTGACCGAGGGGGAGACGGCGCGGCTGTACGAGGCGCTCGGCAGCACGCTGCGGGACGCGGTGGAGCGCTCGCGCGGGTTGGCGGCGGGGGAGCTGAAGGCGGAGAAGAAGGTCGGGCTGCGCGTGCACGGCCGGACCGGGCAGCCGTGCCCGGTGTGCGGGGACACCGTGCGGGAGGTGTCGTTCGCCGACTCGTCGTTGCAGTACTGCCCGACCTGTCAGACCGGGGGCAAGCCGTTGGCGGACCGGCGGATGTCGCGGCTGCTGAAGTGAGGCGGGGCACGGGCGGCCCCGCCTCGGGTGGGTCAGCGCTTGGTGGCGACGCCGCCCCAGTAGTAGGCGGCCTTGGGGTCGGCCGGCGGCTCGCCGTCCGGGCGCCAGGCCAGCACCGGGGACAGGCCGGGCTCGACCAGGTCCCAGCCGTCGAAGAAGCGGAGCACGTCGTCGTAGCCGCGCGGGACGAGGGTCATGCCGCCGGCCCGGGCGGCTTCGGCGACCTTGCCGACCGCTTCCGGGGCGAAGTCCGCGGTGGGGGTGGTGAGGGCGAGACAGCTGCCCGGGGGGAGGGCGTCGCGCAGCGCGGCGACCCGGCCCCAGGGGTCGTCCTCGTCGGCGATCAGCATCAGGACGGCGATCATCAGCAGGCCGACCGGCTGGGTGAGGTCGAGGGTGGAGGTGAGCGCCGGGTCGGCGAACAGCTCCTCGGGCTTGCGCAGGTCGGCGTGGATGTAGGTGGTGCGGCTGGCCGGGCTGGAGACCATCAGTGCCCGGGCGTGGGCGAGCACGATCGGGTCGTTGTCGACGTAGACCACCCGGGTGCCGGGGCTGACCGCCTCGGCGATCTCGTGGGTGTTGGGCGAGGTGGGGATGCCGGTGCCGAGGTCGAGGAACTGGCGGATGCCGTGCTCCTGGGCCAGGTGGCGGACGGCCCGGCCCTGGAAGGCGCGGTTGGCCTTGGCCATCTGCTTGACGCTCGGCACCGCCTCCTCGATGGCCTGCCCCATGGCGCGGTCCGGCGGGAAGTTGGTCTTCCCGCCCAGCCAGTAGTCGTACACGCGTGCGGAGTGCGGAGTGGTGGTGTCGACACCGAAACGTTCCCACTGGCTCAGCTCGGCGGCGTCGTCCTGCGGGCCCTGCTGGGGGAAGTCCTGACTTGTCGTCATGGCCACGTCCTCTGATGGCAGATCATCACACTGGGGAAGGCACAGCGTAGCGGCCCGTATGGGCGTGTTGGGCCGTCGGAGTGGTGATCGGGGCTGCGAGGGGTGACGGCCGGGAGCGGTGGCGGCGGCCGGGGGAAGCATTCGGAATGCTGTCAGATCGTCAGATTACTTCGCGAAGATTGTTGCTGGTTGCCGCCGGGATGTCCCTGTTGGGGGCCGCGGCCGGGTGTCGGAGCCCCTGGAACGCTGGGGACGGGGAAGGCGAGGCCGAGGTCGGGACCGAGGTCGGGGTCGCCGAGAGTGCCCTTCCGGTGCAGCCGGCCGGGGGTGAGGGTGCGCCGGGTGCGGTGCCGGCCGCGCCGTCGGCCGCTGCGCCGAGCGTGGTGCCGGTGCGCAAGGCGCTCACCGAGGCGGAGAGCAAACCGGTGTACGAGCTGGACGCGGCCCGGAAGGTCGTCGCGCTCACCATCGACGACGGGCCCGACCCCCGGCACACGCCGACGGTGCTGGCGCTGCTCCAGCAGTACGGGATCCGGGCGACCTTCTTCCTGATCGGGGAGAACGCCGTCCAGTACCCGGCGCTGGTGCGCGAGATCGCGGACCGCGGGCACCACATCGCCAATCACACGTGGACGCATCCGGACCTGCGGAGCCTGTCGGACACCAAGGTGCGGGACGAGCTGGTCCGCACCTCCGACCTGCTGCAGAAGACCACCGGGCGGCTGCCGACCTGGTTCCGCGCGCCGGGCGGCGACTGGTCGCAGGCCTCGCTGAAGGTGGCGGCCGACCTGGGGATGCGGAACATGGCCTGGTCGGTGGACCCGCGGGACTGGGCCCGGCCGGGGACCTCGGCGATCACCGAACGGGTGTTGAAGGACGTCCGGCCGGGCTCGATCGTGCTCAACCACGACGGTGGCGGGGACCGCTCGCAGACGGTGGCGGCGCTGAAGGCATATCTGCCGGTGCTGATCGACTCGGGGTACTTCTTCACGGCTCCGCCGAGTTGAGCGGAGGGCTGGGGGTCGCGGGTTTGGTGCGTAAACCACTCGAAAGGGTGTGTTTGAAGAAGCGTTTCTGCGGATTTTGTGCCTCTAGGGTGATCTCGCACCAATTGAGCAGGTACCGACGCGTACCACCTGAAAGGCCCTCATCCATGCGACTCCGCAACGCCGTTCTCGCCGCCGTCAGCGCCGCCGCCCTCGTCCTCGCCGTCCCCACCTCGGCCAACGCCGCCGTCGGGGACTTCCTCTACAAGGTCGGCCCGGGTGTCCCGGCCGGGATCGCCGACCCGGAGAGCCGCAAGTGCATCAACCTCTTCGGTGCCACAGAGAACGACCCGGCCTTCGCGCCGGAGAACCTCACCACCTCCACCGCCACGGTGTTCCTGGACTTCGACTGCGGCGGGGACGTCTACTACGTGATGAACCCGGGCAAGATCCTCGGCAACCGGCTGAAGCTGCGCTCCGTGATCTTCTCCTGAGCCGCCTCCGGGGCCCCGCGCCGCCCGGTGGGGCGGTGCGGGGCCCCGGCGTAGCGTGACCAGGGGAGGGTTTCGCTGGTCCCGGCGACGGAGGAGGAACGATGTCGGTACGGGAACTGGACGCGCAGAAGCAGGAGGCCTTCGCCGGGCGGATGGTGCAGGTGCTGAACGACGCCTGCCTGGGATTCCTCACCAGCCTCGGCCACCAGACCGGGCTGTTCGACCTGATGGCCGGGCTCCCGCCCTCCGGCAGCGAGGAGATCGCGCGGGCTGCCGGGCTGAACGAGCGCTACGTCCGCGAGTGGCTGGGCGGCATGGTCGTCGGCGGGGTCGTCGAGTACGACCCGGAGCGCCGCAGCTACGCGCTGCCGCCGGAGCACGCGGCGTCGCTGACCCGGGCCGCCGGGCCGGACAACCTGGGCGCCATGATGCAGTTCCTGTCGATGATCGGCGAGGTCGAGCAGGACCTGCTGGGCCACTTCCGCACCGGCGGCGGGCTGCCGTACTCGGCCTTCCCGCGCTTCCAGCGGTTGCAGGCCGAGGAGACCGCCCGGGTGTACGACCTGGCGCTGGTGGACGCGATCGTGCCGCTGGTGGACGGGCTGACCGAGCGGCTGCGGGCCGGGATCGACGCGGTGGACGTGGGCTGCGGGCAGGGCCACGCCGTGACCGTGCTGGCCAAGGCGTTCCCGGAGAGCCGCTTCACCGGCATCGACATCTCCGCCGAGGGGATCGCCGCGGCCCGGGAATCGGCGGCCGGACTGGGCCTGCACAACGCCTGGTTCGAGGTCGCCGACTCCGCCGAACTGAGCGGGAAGTACGACCTGGTCACCGCCTTCGACGTGATCCACGACCTGGCCCGGCCGACCCGGACGCTGGCCGCCGTCGCGGGTGCGCTGCGGCCCGACGGCGTCTTCCTGATGGGCGACATCGCCGCCAGCAGCAAGCTGGAGGAGAACATCGAGCACCCGCTCGCCCCCGCGCTCTACACCTTCTCGACCTTCTACTGCATGACGGTCTCGCTCGGTGAGGGCGGCGAGGGGCTCGGGACGGTCTGGGGTGAGCAGACCGCCCGGCGGATGCTGGCCGAGGCCGGGTTCCGGTCCGTGGAGGCCAAGCGGGTCGAGGGCGACATCCTGAACCTGTACTACGTGGCGCGGCCGGCTTCCGGGGCCTGAGGCGGACGGTCCGCGGGCGGGGTGGCCCGGGGGCTGCCGGAGACGTACGTTCGAAGTGTCCGGCCCGTTCGCGGTGCGCCGGCGCGTGCGCGCCCGGGGGCCCGGTCCGTACCGCCCTGGCCGAGTGAAGGAGGGCACGGGATGACCGGCAACGGCTACGCACACCCCGAGGCGCTGGTCGACACCGAGTGGCTGGCCCGCCACCTGGACGACGGGACGATCCGGGTCGTCGAGGTGGACGAGGACACCACCGCGTACGACCGGGACCACATCCCCGGCGCGGTCGGCTGGAACTGGACCACCGACCTGCACAGCCGGGTCGGCCGCGACTACGCCGACCGCGACGGCGTCCAGCACCTGCTGCGGGCGGCCGGGGTCGAGGACGACACCACCGTGGTGCTGTACGGCGGCAACAACAACTGGTTCGCCACGTACGCCTACTGGCTGCTGCGGCTGCGGGGCTTCGGGCCGGTGCGGCTGCTCGACGGCGGGCGCAAGAAGTGGGAGCTGGAGGGCCGGGAGCTCACCCCGGAGGTGATGGACTACCAGCACACCGGGTACCGGCTGACCGGGGCCGAGCGGCCGGAGCTGCGGGCGTTGCGGGACGAGGTGCTGGCCAAGGCCGAGGTGTTCGCCAAGCCCGGGGCGGACGCGGTGCTGGTGGACGTGCGCTCGCCGGCCGAGTTCCGGGGGGAGCTGATCGCGCCGCCGCACCTGCCGCAGGAGCAGGCGCAGGTGCCCGGGCACATCCCCGGCGCGGTCAACATCCCCTGGTCCCAGGCGGCCAACGACGACGGGTCGTTCCGGTCGGTGGAGGAGCTGCGGGCGCTGTACGCGGGCAAGGGGGTGGAGGCGGAGCGCGAGGTGATCGCCTACTGCCGGATCGGCGAGCGGTCGGCGCACACCTGGTTCGCGCTCACCGAGCTGCTCGGGTACCCGCACGTGAAGAACTACGACGGCTCCTGGACGGAGTACGGCTCATTGGTGCGGGCGCCGGTGACGCTCGGGGCCTGAGTGGCGGGTGGGGGTGACGTGACACCGTCGCGGCGCTGCTGCGACGGTGTCATTTCGGCGCGTTTCTTTTCATGAACATCTCACAATCAGGGAGTGGGGCGGGGGTCGCGGGGACAAGGATCGATCCAACCCATCGTTCCGGTGATCCCTGGAGGACCACGTGCGCAAGAGGCTGATCGTCTCCGCTGCCAGTGCCCTGAGCCTGTTCCTGGCCGTCCCCGCCTCGGCATCCGATTTCCGACCCGGCGCGGCCGGGTCGGGCGACTCCTACTACCCGACCTACGGCAACGGCGGATACGACGTCTCGCACTACGACATCCGGCTGAAGTACCAGCCCGCCACCGATGAACTCGAAGGCACCACCACCATCCTGGCCACCGCCACCCAGGACCTCTCCCGGTTCAACCTCGACTTCGCGCTGAACGTGTCCGAGGTCCTGGTCAACGGGCGGGCGGCCAAGTTCGCCACCAGCGGGGAGCAGGAGCTGGAGGTCACCCCCGCCCGGCCGCTCGCCAAGGGCAGCCAGGCCACCGTGGTGGTCCGCTACAAGGGAGTGCCGTCCACCGTGAAGAAGTACGGCTTCACCGCCTGGCTGCGCACGCCGGACGGCGCGGTGGCGGCCGGCGAGCCCGAGTCGGCGTGGTGGTGGTTCCCGAGCAACGACCACCCGAGCGACAAGGCCACGTTCGACGTCTCGGTGCTGGTGCCGGACGGCAACCAGGTGATCAGCAACGGCATCCTCACCGGCAGCTCCTCCCAGGCCGGCTGGACCCGCTACAGCTGGCGCGAGAACAAGCCCCAGGCGACATATCTGGCCACGCTCGCCGTCGGCAAGTTCGACGTCACCACGGACACCACGCCGAGCGGGCTGCCCGTCTACAACGCGTACAGCAAGGACCTCGGCGACAACGCGGACGCGGCCAGGGCGAGCGTCGAGCGCACCGGCGAGCTGGTCGACTGGCTGAGCGGCTACTTCGGCGACTACCCCTTCAGCTCCGTCGGCGGCTACGTCCCCAACGTGAAGACCGGCTACGCGCTGGAGACCCAGACCCGGGTCTTCTACAGCCCCCGGCAGTTCGCCAAGGGCGCCAACACCTCGGTGGTCGTCCACGAGCTCGCCCACCAGTGGTACGGGGACAGCGTCTCGCTGTCGCGCTGGAGTGACATCTGGTTGAACGAGGGCTTCGCCCGGTACTCCCAGTTGCTCTGGTCCGAGCACGAGAACGAGGGCACCGCGCAGGAACTGGCCGACTACATCTACGCCTCGCACCCGGCCGAGGACCCGTTCTGGAGCGTCAAGCCCGGTGACCCGGGCCCGGACGACCAGTTCTCCGGCGCCGTGTACGACCGGGGCGCGGTGGCCATCCAGGCGCTGCGCAACGCCGTCGGGGACGACGCGTTCTTCCGGATCCTCAAGGGCTGGCCCACCGAGCGCCGCTACGGCAACGCCACCATCCCGGAGTTCCAGGCCTACGCGGAGAAGGTCTCCGGCAAGAAGCTCGGCGAGCTGTTCCAGACCTGGCTGTTCACCGCCGCCAAGCCGGCCGTCGGGCCGCTGCCGGCGGGTGCGGCGGTGAGTGCTTCGTTGGCGCCGGGGGCGGGGCAGGGCGAGCAGCAGCAGCTGCCGGTCGAGCCGAAGTCGTGGAAGAAGATCCAGGAGAGCAACTCCCTGCACGACGCCCGGCACTGACCCCCGGCGGATCGGTCGGGCGGGTCGGTCGGGTGGATCGGTCGAGGCGCTGAGGTCGGGCTCCCGTTGCGGGGGCCCGATCGGCCTCGACGGGTTCTGGGCGGCTCCGGGGCCGTCCGCCGCCGGGAGTTCGGTGAGGCGGCGGACGGCGAAGGGGGAGGAGGCCGCGGACCGTGGTCAGCCGGCAGTGCGCGTCACCGACCGGTCAGGTCCTCGCGGGTGCGCGGCGACCGGGGCCCGGGGTCACGGCCGGTCGGTGAGCCTCGGGTAGTCGGTGAGGCCGGTCGCCGTCTGGCCGTAGAGGTGGGTCGGGTCGACGGGGGTGAGCGGGGCGTGGGCGGCGAACCGTTCCGGCAGGTCGGGGTTGGCGATGAAGGCACGGCCGTAGGAGACCAGGTCGGCCAGTCCGGCGGCCAGCACCGCCTCGCCGCGCTCGCGGTCGGTGGCGGCGCGGTTCTCGCCGACGTTGGCGATCAGCGGGCCGGACCAGCGGGGGCGCAGGTCGGCCAGGGCCGGGTAGGCGTCGTTGTCGGTGAGGTGGAGGTAGGCCAGGCCGAGGCCGTCCAGCTCGGCGAGCAGGGCCCGGTAGACCGGCGCCGGGTCGGCCTCGGCCATGCCGAACTGCGGGTTGCCGGGGGACAGCCGCAGGCCCAGGCGCCCGGGCCCGATCGCCTCGGCGACGGCGGTGACCAGCTCGATCGGGAAGCGCAGCCGGTCGGCGAGGGTGCGGGGGCCGTACTCGTCGGTGCGCAGGTTGGTGTTGTCGGCCAGGAACTGGTGGATCAAGTAGGAGTTGGCGCCGTGCAGTTCGACGGCGTCGAAGCCGGCCGCGAGCGCGTTGCGGGCGGCGTCGACGTGGTCGGTGACCGCCTGGCGGATCTCCTCGCGGGTCATCTCGCGCGGGGTGACGGCCTCGGCCTTGCCGCCGTCCTTGACGTGCACCGGGCCCGGCGCGGGGACGGCGGACGGGCCCGCCGGCCGGTCGCCGAGCAGCCGGTTGAGCGGGTGGCCCTGGCGGCCGCCGTGCATCAGCTGGGCGACGATCCGCCCGCCGGCCGTGTGCACGGCCTCGGTGACCGCGCGCCAGCCGGCCACGTGCGCGGGCGTCTCGAGGCCCGGCAGGAACCACTCGGACTGGCCGCGGCTGCTGGGCCAGATGCCCTCGGTGACGATCAGACCGGCGCTCGCGCGCTGGGCGTAGTACTCGGCGACGACGGGCAGCGGCGTACCGTCCTCGGCCGCCCGGTACCGCGTCATCGGGGCCATGACGAGGCGGTTGGGGAGGTCGAGCGAACCGAGGCGGTACGGGCTGAGCAGGGATTCCGTGGTGGTGGTCATGCCGGTACGGTAGAATCTGACATCGGTGTCAGGTTCAATCCTCGGCGGCCGCTCCGGCGATCGGCGTCCGAGGGCCGGCCGTGCTCGCCGCGAGGGCTTCGGTGAGGATCAACTCTTCCATGCCGTACAGGAATCGCTCCATCGCGGGGCGCGGGAGCACGGTGGGGTCCGCCGTCATGGCGAGGCTGAGCGCCTCGGGGGACTGCAGGGCGTCCAGGGCGTAGGTCAGGCCGGGGCGCGGCTCGAACTCCACCGGCCAGCTGAGGGTGGTGCGGTCGTCGCCGGGCGCGGAGGCGGCCGGCAGCAGCTCCCGGGTGTCGTTGAACACGCAGGACCGGTCCGCGAGCCGCACGCCCTCGGCGGTCAGTCGCTCGACCTCCGCGGCCAGGGCGAGCTTGTCGAAGTAGGCGTGCCGGTAGGTGCCGATCGCGGCGGCGTGGGTGCGGCGCACCACCTCGCCGAACGCGCCGGTGGCGTCCGGGAGGTGGAACAGTCCGTCGCCCGCGACCACGCTGACCGCGTTGGTCAGCTCCGGCAGGAAGCGGTTGTTGACCACGACGTTCAGTACGGCCTCGGTCCTCCCGGCGAGCCGCGCGGTCATCGCGGCTGCCGCGGCGAGCAGCACGGAGGAGGTGCTCACCCGGTGGGCGGCGGCCACCTCCTCGACGGCCCGGGGGAGGGCGGGGGAGCGGAGCACCGCGTTCGGGAAGGGGGGCGGGCTTTCGGGGGTCGGGCTTTGGGAGGACGGGCTCTGGGAGGGCCCGCCGGACGTGCTGGGTGACGGGAAGAGGCGGGCCGGGCCCAGGCGCAGCTTGCGGAGGACCTGCTTGCGGGCGCTCGCGTCCCGGCGGGCGCCGCGTTCCGAGGCCTGGAACTCGGCTTCCTCCAGCGGCTGTCGGGCCGGCTCGCGCAGCTCGGCCAGCTCCTCCGGGGAGGTGCCGAGGCTGAGCGCGGTCAGGTCCGCGACCAGCCGGCTCATCCCGGAGCCGTCGAGCGCGGTGTGGGAGAGCACCAGGCTGATGTGCCGGACCAAGCCGTCCACCGTGACCACGCCGACCCGGATCGGCCACTGCGCGGTGGTGTCGAAGGGGCGGGCCGCCAGCTCCTCGTGCAGTCGGGCGCCGAGCCCGGCCGGGTCGTCTGCCAGGTCGTCCGTCGGGTCGTCCGTCGGGGCGGGTGTCACCATCTCGACGGTCAACACCCCTTCGGGGTCGAGGACTTGGTGCAGTCCGCCGTCCTCGGTCGGGAGCAGCCGGGTGTGCAGGGAGTCGTGCAGGTGCAGCAGCCGCTCCAGGGCGGCCAGGACGGCGGGCAGTGGCAGCCCGGGATCCAGTGGCGCCGCGGTGGTGATGTTGTAGCGCGGCGCGTCGGCCGGCGGCAGCCGGCGTACGGCGTCCCAGATGGCGCGTTGGCCCCAGGTGGCGGGTCCGGATCCGGCCCGTCCGGACGAGAAGGCGATGTCCAGCAGTTGACGAGTGCTCACCGTGTGCTCTCCGTCGTGCGGTGGTCATGGCGTCGTGCCGGTGCGTTGGGAGCGCGGGTGCTGCTGGGGAGAGTGTGGCGCACCGCTCGCCGGGCGTCGAGGCCCCGGCGGGCGCGAAGGGCGGGCGGGGCGTTCCGGGCGGGTGCCCGGGAGGGGGTTCCGAGACTATCTCGATATGAAGTATCTTGACGTCGAGATTTACGACGATCGCACGACGGGGGCCTGCCATGCGGGAGAACGGACTGATGGCGCAGCTGCGGAAACCGCCGGGCGGGCGGGACGCGCGGATCATGCTGCTCGCGCAGTGCGTCGACCGGACCGGCAGCGGGGTGTGGGCGGCGGCCTCGGTGCTGTACTTCACCTACGTCTGCGGGATGGACGCCCGGCAGCTCGGCCTGCTGCTGGGCGTCGGCGCGGTGGCCGGGATCGCCGGATCACCGCTGGCCGGGCGGGCCGCCGAGCGGGTGCCGGTGCGGTGGCTGCTGATCGGCTGCCACCTGCTGCGGCTCGGGACGATGGGCCTGCTGCTGGTGGTCGACGACTTCGCCGCGCTCCTCCCGGCGGTCGCGCTGACCTGCCTGGCCGAGCGGGCCGCCAAGACCCTGGAGATGCTGTTCGCCACCAGGGTCGCGGGCGAGCGGCGCGGCACCTACCAGGCGCTGTTCCGCAGCGTGGCCAACGCCGGGTGCGCGCTCGGTGCGGGTGTCGCGGCGATCGGCCTGGCGGTGGGGACCACGGCCGCCTACCGCGCCCTGATCCTGGCCAACGGCCTCTCCTTCGTCCTGGCCGCCGTCCTGGTCTGGCGCACCCGGGAACCGGCCGGGCGCGGACTGGTCGCGGCGGCCCGCGGAGAGCAGGCTGCGGGCCCGTCCACGGCCCCGAGCCCCTGGCGCGACCGCGGGTACCTGCTGTTCGTCCTGCGGGACATGCCGCTGACCCTGGACGACTCGATCCTCGGCGTCGGCCTGCCGCTCTGGCTCGTCCACCACACCGGCGCGCCGCACGCCGTCGTCCCGGTCTTCCTGGTCCTCAACACGGTGCTCGTGGTGCTGCTGCAACTGCGCGTCTCGGCCCTGGCCGAGGGCCCGCACGGCGCGGCCCGGGCGGCGGGCTGGTACGGGGTGGCGCTGCTCGCCGGGTGCCTGCTGATCGCGCTGGCCACCGGCCGCGGCCCGTGGACCGCCTCGATCGCGCTGCTGGCCGCGGCGATGCTGGTCACCCTGGCGGAGCTGCTGCGGTCGGTGAGCTCCTGGGAGCTGGCGGTCAGCCTCGCGCCGCCGGGCGCCCGGGCCTCCTACCTGGGGGTGGCCGGGACGTCCCAGTCGGTGCAGAAGTCGGTGGGCCCGCTGCTGCTGACCGGTGTGGTGATGGCGGCCGGTCCGGCGGGCTGGCTGGCCCTCGGCGCGGCGACCGCCGGCCTCGGCGCGCTGCAGCGCCGGGCCAGCCTGCGGCGGCTGGAGACCGTCGGGGCGGCCGGGGCCGTCGGGGCCGTCGGGGGCGTCGGGGGCGTCGGGGCCGTCGGGGTTGTCGGGGGCGCCGCGGCGACCGTCGCCGAGCCGGTGGAGCGGGCGGGCGCGACCGTCGCCTGAGCCGGTCGCCGTCCGGCCTCGGTGCGCGGCGGCCGTGACCGCGCAAGCAGCTGCGAGGGCGTTCGGCGCTCTGCCCTGGCAGCTGCCCGGCGCCACGCCGACGGCTGTGACCTGGCGTTTCGCCTGACTACGGTGGAGGCGCGCGACCGGATCCGTTGAACGGCACGACGACCCGAGATCGAGGTACCCGTCATGAGTCTGAGCATCCGCAACCAACTGTCCGGCACGGTCACGTCGGTGGCCGAGGGTGAGGTCATGGCCACCGTCAAGCTCCGGCTGGACGGCGGGCGCGACCTCACCGCGGCGGTCACCCGGGACGCGGTCGAGGACCTCGGCCTGCACGAGGGCAGCCGGGTGCGGGCCCTGGTGAAGTCCACCGAGGTCGCCCTGGCCACCGGTCCCGTCGAGGGCCTGAGCATCCGTAACCAGCTCCCCGGCACCGTCTCCGCCGTCACCAGCGGTGCCGCGATGGCCGGCGTCAAGGTCGCCGTGGACGGCGGCGAGCTGACCGCGGCCATCACCGCCGACGCCTGCGCCGACCTCGACCTGGCGGAGGGCCGCGCCGTCGTGGCCCTGATCAAGTCGACCGAGGTCTCGCTCGCCGCCGTCTGATCCCGGGCGGTCGGGAGCGATCCCGAGCGATCCCCAGCGTGCCGCGGCCCGTCCTCGCGGGGGGACGGGCCGCGGTGCGCGCTGCCGTTCGCGGTCGATGCCCTGGCGTTCCCGGGTCGGTTCCCGGTCGGTTCGCGGTCGGTTCGCGGGGCGGGTCAGGAGCGGGTGGCGGTGATGAGGTGGTAGTCGAGGAGGCCGTCGTGCCAGGCGGCGAGGAAGTTGCGCGTCCAGTGGGAGGTGGGGACGGTGTCGGTGAGGTAGCGGTCGAGGCCTGGCCAGACGTCGGCGCCGATGGATTCGGTGTGGAGGCCGGTGAGGCCGGCCTCGGCGAGGTCGGCGGTGAAGCCGGCCAGGGTGTGCGGGACGTCCAGGCCGTCGGCGAAGCTGGCGAGGAGGATCCTCAGGCGTTCGGCGACCTCGGAGCCGGGGGCGGCGAAGAAGGTGGTGACGGCGAAGTGGCCGCCGGGGCGCAGGACTCGGGCGGCTTCGTGGGCGAAGCCGGTGAGTTCGCGGAAGTGCTGGGCGGCCTCGACGGAGTAGAGGCCGTCGAGCGAGCCGTCGGCGAAGGGCAGTCGGTCGGCGGCGCCGATGGCGTAGGCGAGCCGGTCGGGGTAGGTGGCCATGGCCTTGGCATTGACGGCGCGGGCGCGTTCGACCTGGTCGGGGTGGATGTCCACGCCGGTGACGGCGGCGAAGCGGAACTCGCGCAGCGCGAGGGCGGCGCCGAGGCCGCGGCCGCTGCCGACCTCGGCGAGGCGTAGCTGTTCGCGTGGTTCGGGGAACGTGCGTAGGACGCGCCGGTAGAGCTGTTCCTGGCTGTGGACCCGGTCCTCGGGGGTCGGGGCGGTGAGGTCGATGCCGTGCCAGTCCCCGAAGTTGATGAAACCGCCCGCGAAGCTGGCTGCCTTGGACAGGTCGCCGGCGCCGTAGGTCTGGCGCACCGTCGGGGGGATGTGGTTGTGGTCCATGGGCCGCTCGGTCTCCTGCTCGGTGGGCGCCCGGCGGTCGGGCGCGCCGAGGTACGTACCCAAACCGGTGGTCGTCCGAACACGGTACGTGATGGACCCGTGGGCTCGGTGGGAAAAGGGCGCGGCGGTGTTCCGAGGGGGCTCGGACCACCGCCGCGCGACCGGGGGCGGCTACCGGGTGAGGGCGGCCGTGGCGACGGTAGGTGCGGTGGGTGGCGCGACGGTCGGTTCGGCCGTCATGCCCGCGGCGCTCCGGTGGCGGGGCGGCCCGCGAGCGGGATCTCGCAGGAGTCGGAGAAGCCCTGCGAGGAGACGCCGTTGGCGATGTTGGCCCGGGCGGCCATGTTGACGAAGGCGACGTAGGCGGTGAGTTCGACCATCGCCCCCGGGCCGAGGACGTCGAGCAGATCCCCGTACTGCTCGTCGGTGACGGTCGGCGGCGTGACGGACATCGCCTCGGCGTACGCCATCACGTCCCGCTCCAGCGGTGTGAAGAGCTCGGAGGCCCGCCAGACCGGCACCTGGCTGGCCTTGGCGAGGTCCAACCCCTGGTTCCGGGCCTGGAAGTAGTTGACGTCCAGGCACCAGCTGCAGCCGATCAGCGCGGCCACGGCCATGTGGGCGAAGGACTTGAGGCTCTCGTCGAGCGCGTCCCACCCGGCCACCCTCCCCGCGAGCTCCTGGTTGGCGGCGGCGACCCCGGGGTTGTGCCAGAGCACCTCGGTGGGTTCGAAGACGGCGCCGAACGCCTTGATCATGGTCTCGCTCATTTCGGCGGGCAGTGCGGCCTTCGGCAGGCGGAGCGCCATGGTGTGTCCTTCCTGGGTGTGTCTCGGTCGGGCATGAAGACACCGCGGGGCGGGCGGATGTGACAGGCGCGGGGAAAATACCCGCCGGGTGGGGCGGGCGGTTCGCTACAGTCCGCGAGGGCTTCCGAGACCCCGACCGCGAACCCTGAGGAGAGCGACCCCGTGAACGTGCCCGACGAACGCCCCGTACCGCCGCTGACCGGTGGCGAGCGCGAGATGCTGCGCGCCTTCCTGGACTTCCACCGGGCGACCCTCGCCATGAAGTGCGAGGGCCTGAGCGACGACCAGCTGCGGCAGCGCTCCAGCCCGCCGTCCACCCTGAGCCTGCTCGGACTCGTCCGGCACATGGCCGAGGTGGAACGCACCTGGTTCCGGCGGGTGATCAACGCCGAGGACGTTCCGCTGGTCTGGTCCGAGGACGGTGACTACCAGGCCGCGTACGACGCCGGCGGCGCCACCCGTGCCGAGGCCTTCGCCGCCTGGCAGGCCGAGGTCGAGCACTCCCGCCGGATCGAACGGGCCGCCGAGACCCTCGACGTCACCGGCTACCAGGCCCGCTGGGACGCCGAGGTGTCCCTGCGGCTGGTGATGCTGCACCTGATCCACGAGTACGCCCGGCACAACGGCCACGCGGACTTCCTGCGGGAGGCGATCGACGGGGTGGTGGGGGCGTAACAGGGCCGGGGGCCCGACAGGTCCGGGGCTCACCGGGGCGAGGGCCCGCCGGGGCCGGGGCTCAGCAGCGCGGAGGCCCATCGGGGCCGGGGGTCACCAGCCGAGGAGGTGGGTGCGGCGGGTGAGGGCGCTGAGGACGGACTTGGCGGCCGTCTCGGGGGTGAGGCCGGTGGTGTCCAGGATGTGTGCGGGGTCGACCGCCGGGGCCGGACCGCTGTGCAGGACGACGTAGTGGAGCGCGGCGCCGGTGGCACGGCTCTCGCGGCGGAAGGTCTCCGACGCGGTCAGGGCGGCCGGGCTCTCCACGACGACCTGGTAGCCGCGGGTGGCGTAGGCGAAGGCGGCCTGGGCGGCGGCGGCCAGCGCGGTGGCGTTCTGGTGGCCGGCCTCGGGCAGGTGGGCCGGGAGGCGGCCGCTGCGGATGACCCGCTGGAAGTCGTCCGTCCGCAGGTGGACGCTCGGGTTCAGCTCCTGGGTGAGCAGCTCCGCGACCGGGCTGTTCCCGGCCCCGGACGGGTCGACGAGGACGAGGACGCCCCCGGCGCCCCGGCCGCCCCCGAGCTCCGGCCCACCTACGGTCGTACGGTTCACAGCTGCGGATCCCTTCGCGGGCCGGGGACGGTCGGGTAGCCGGGGCGAGGCGGTCGGAGCGCGAAGGGCATGGTCGGCCCGTATCCGGACAGCAGACCGCCTCGTCCCTACGACTGATGGGTTTCGAGGATCAACCTAGTCCAAACGGGTGCCCCGAGTCGTCCCCCACCCGGTGCGCGGGCGGGTCGGCGCGGCCGCGCGGTGACCGGCCGGTAACCGGTCGGTGGCCCGGCCGTGTGCGTCCGGTGCGCCCGGCCGGTGCGCCCGGCCGTGCGCCCGGGTCAGTGCTCCTCGCTGCGCAGGACGATCGGGTTGGTCAGTGCGGCCATCGGGCCCCAGGGCAGGTCCGGGCCCATCGCGTTGCCCTTGCCCGGGGTGCCGTCCGCCTTCGGGTGGCGCACCTCGGCGCGGACGTACGCGGCGAGCGAGGCCGTGGTGCGCCACACCACCGTGCCGGAGCCGTCGGCGGGCAGCGACTCCTGGTGCATCTGCCCCTCGTCGGTGATCAGCCGGACGGTGCCGCCGGGCACGCCGGAGACGGCGAGGCGGACGTCCAGCGGTGCGTCCGCCGGGACGGTCAGCTCCTCGCCGATGCCGGCCCGGCGGCCGTGCCCGGTGACGGTGAACTCCAGCTGGACGGCCTCGGACTCGGCGAGCCAGCTGCGCCCGGCGCGCAGCCCGTCGAGGACCGCGTCCCGGGTGAGGTCCTCGGCCAGCACCACGGTGTGCGGGGAGCCGATCACCTGAGGCTCGCTGTGCGCGTCGCTGTTGCCCAGCGCGGGGAGCCAGGAGCGGCCCTCGCGCAGGGCGACGGCGAGCCGGCCGTCCCAGGTGTCCACCGCGGACTCGTCGTCGTACGTCCAGGGGCCGTTCCACACCTCGACGGCGTCGGCCTGCTCGTAGCCGAACTTCCACTGGCAGGCGACGTACGGGCAGTACGGGTGCGCGGGCACCACCAGGCCGCCGGAGCGGTGGACCTGGCGGACGAAGCGCGGGAACTCCTCGTCGCGCGAGCGGTAGCGCCAGTCGACGAACTGGCCGCCCTCCAGGCCGAGGGCCAGCCAGTGGCCGTTGCGGGTGGTGATCTCCTCGCCCGGGAGGATCAGCAGGTCGGGGCCGGCCAGCGGGCCCCAGACGGCGTGCGAGGAGCTGGTGTTGTGGTCGGTGGAGACGATGAAGTCCAGCCCGGCCGCGCGCGCCCCGGCCGCGACCTCCTCGGGGAGCCGCCGCCCGTCGGAGTGGACGGTGTGCAGGTGGCAGTCGCCCCGGTACCAGGCCCGGCCGCGGCCGCGGGCCCGCTCGGCCGGGTAGTGCGGGGTGAACCGCGGCCCCGGCGCGCCGAACCGGAGGGTGACCTGGACGTGGTAGTCCAGGCCCTGCGGGGCGACCTGGTACGGGCCCAGGACGATGTGCCAGGTGCCGGGGTTGACCGGGCCGGGCAGGTAGCCCGGGGTCGCGGCGGAGCGGGAGAGGCTGAACTCGGTGCGGAAGCCGCCGGACCAGCCGCGGAAACCGGGGCCGCCGAGGTCGGTGCCGCGCTCGTCGAAGATGCCGATGTCGCAGGAGTTGCCGGGAGTGCCGGCCGGGACCGGGGGCTTGTCGTAACCGTAGGAGACGGCGATCTCGCGGACGCCCTCGGGGACTTCGACCGGGAGGTAGACGAAGTCGGGGGCGCCGGTGGGGAGATGGCCGGTGAGGGTGAGGGTGCGGTCGGGTGTCGCGCCGGGGGCTGCGGCGGGGTCGGCCGAGGCCGTGCCGGTGGTCGCGGCGAGGCCGAGGGCGGTCGCGGCGCCGGTCGCCAGGCCGGTGCGGAGGAGGTCGCGGCGGGCGGGGTGCGGGGTGCTGGGCTCGGTCGGCATCGAGGTCTCCGGGCTGGGGTGGGCGGGTCCGCCCGGCTGCCTACCCGTGGCGGTGAACCGGGGGTGAGGCGGGGGCCACCGCCGTGGGGCGGGTCGGTGAAGTCGGTCGCGTCGACGAGGTGACCGATGCGGCAGAGGCCGGTGTGCGGAGCGCGGGAGGCGGAGGGGGCGAGTTGCGGGGAGTGACGAATGGTCGGTTCATAGTCATGTAATCGGTTGATATCGGGATGGAATGGACCGGGAGGCTGGCGTGGCGGTGAGTCGGCGGACGCTGCTCGTGGTAATGGCCGGAGGCGTGCTGACGGGGTGCCGGGCCACCTCGGCATCGACCTCGCTCGCCGGGGCGGCCCCGTCCTCGGTCTCCGCTCCGGAGACGGCGGACGCCACGGCGGCGGGCGGTATATCCGGGGAGGCCGCTGCCGCACCGACCTCCGGACCGACCGTCGCTCCCACCCCCGTACCGACCCCCGCTCCGGCGAAGGAGCCGACCCGGGCGGAGGTGGTCGAGCGGTACGGCGCGGCGGCCCCGACCGACTGGGGGCTGGAGGTCGCCGGGGTGATCACCGAGCTGCCCGAGGGCGAGCGCGCGACGGCGCTCACCTTCGACGCCTGCGGCGGCCCCGGCGGCAACGGCTACGACGCCGCGCTGATCGACTTCCTGCGCGCGCACGCCGTCCCGGCCACGCTCTTCCTGAACGCCCGCTGGATCGACGCCAACCCCGACGAGTTCGAGCAGCTCGCCGCCGACCCGCTGTTCGAGATCGGCAACCACGGCACCGTCCACCGCCCGCTCTCGGTCACCGGCCGCTCCGCCTACGGGATCGCCGGCACCGATGACGTCGGCGAGGTGTACGACGAGGTGGCGGGCAACGCGCAGAAGCTGGCCGGTCTGCTCGGGCACCCGCCGCGCTTCTTCCGCTCCGGCACCGCGCACTATGACGACGTCGCCACCCGGGTGGTCGCCGACCTGGGCGAACGCGTGGCCGGCTTCACCGTGAACGGGGACGGCGGTGCGACGCTCAGTGCCGCCCAGGTGCGTCAGGAGGTGGGGTCGGCCCCGCCCGGCGCGATCGTGATCGGCCACATGAACCACCCCGGCGGCGGCACGGCCCCGGGGGTGGCGGCGGCGGTGCCGGGGATGCTGGCGGCGGGCCGGCGGTTCGTCCGGCTCTCGGACGTGCTGTAGCGGCCCGCGTCGGGCGGCTTCGAGGGGCGCGGTCTTGCGGGCGCCGTCGCGGGGCGGGCGGGTCAGGTGAGGCGGAGGCCGCCGGGGTGCTCCTCCTCGATGATCCGCACCAGCCAGTCGAAGACCGTCGGCCCCCGGCCCGCCCGGGCGGCGGCCAGCTCGGCGGCGACGTGCTCCCGGTTGGCGGGGTGGCAGCGGTCCAGGCGCAGCTCCAGCTGGCGGACCGTCTCCGGGTAGCCGAGGTTGTGGCGGGACACCTCGTGCCGGCGCCACTCGATCACCCAGTCCCCGTCGTCGGGCGTGCCGTAGCCGCCGCGCAGGCAGTCGGCGAAGGCGTCGAGGTTGCGGCCGAAGTAGCCGTCGACGCCGATCTCCTGCCCGACGACGTCCCAGAAGTCCTCCAGGGCGCCGATCCTGCTGCCGTCGATCACGTAAGTCACCGTCACGGGGTCGAGGATATGCCCGGGCGGAGCACGGGGTGGCGACGGAGGGTCACGGTTCCGGGGCCGGCCGGGGCGTCCTGGTGGGCAGGGGCTCGGCGGTCGGTCACGGCGCGACGGCGATGGTGGTGGCGAGCAGGCCGTCCCGGACGGCCCAGCGGCCGTCGAAACCGTCGATCCGGCGCCCGCCGACCACCGGGCCGGGGACCAGCAGGCGGGCGGTGAAGGTGCCGTCGGGGGAGAGCTCCAGCTCGGCCTCGCTGAACTCCAGGAAGAGCCCGGTCAGCGGGAACCACGCCTTGTACACCGACTCCTTGGCGCTGAACAGGAGGCGGTCCCACGGGGTGTCCGGGTACGCGGCGGTCAGCTCGGCCAGCAGCTTCTGCTCGGCGGGCAGCGCGACGACGTCCAGGACGCCCTCCGGTAGCGGGAGCGCGGGCTCGGCGTCGATGCCCACGGAGGCGAGCGCCCCGGCCCGGGCCACGGCCGCCGCGCGGAAGCCGTCGCAGTGGGTGAGGCTGCCGACCACGCCGTCCGGCCAGCTCGGCGCGCCGCGCAGGCCCGGGACGAGCGGGCGGTAGGGGACGCCGAGCCGGGCGAGGGCGGCCCGGGCGCAGTGCCGGACGGTGGTGAACTCGCGGCGCCGCTTGTCGACGGCCCGGGTCAGGACCGCCTCCTCCGCCGGCTCCAGCCGGGCCTCCGGGGGGTCGTCGTACGCCACCTCGGTCGCCACGACGTCCGGCAGCAGGTCCCCGATCACCCGTTCCCCCCTCGGTCCGTTCGCGCGGGGTCGTCGCCGCGCGGGACGAGGGTAACCCGGGTGGGGGATCGCGGGAGGCGGAACGGGGATCGCGAACGGGGCCGGCGCCGGGGGCTGCTGCCCTCGCGGGCGGGGTCGGCGCCGGGGGCTGCTGCCCTCGCGGGCGGGGGCGCCGCCGGGGCTACTGCCCGAGCAGCCGGGCGAAGTCCAGGCCGAGGCTGCCGAGGACGGGCAGCGCGCCGAGGTCGGTGATCCCGCCGACCGGGATGCTGTAGCCCTGGTTCACCGCGCGGGTCGGGCCGGCGGCGGTGGCGGGTGCGGCGGTCGCGGGTGCGGCCGCGAGCGGGACCAGGACGGCGCCGAGGAGCAGGGCGGCGAGGGCGGTGCGCATGTGACGGGGCCTCCGGGACGTACGGGCGGGTGACGCCCGGTCAACACCCTCCGTGGCGGTGCGGTCACGTATCTTCGCCCTTTCGGCCGCATTCGTAAAGATCCTTGCCTTGTGTTCATGCCAACATCATGGAGGTCTGGACCACACCAAGGAAGAGCGCATACGTTCCCTTCTCGGGGGTGGGCATCGAGTCGCCGAACTGCCGTACGGCTTTGGCGACTTCTCGCTGTCATGCCCATGCCCGTCAGTCCGTGCGATTCACCAGCACTGCAACCGGAGGGAACGAACCATGCGCGCCATCGGCAAGAACCTCAGGATCCTCGCGGGCGCCCCGCTCGCCGCAGCCGCTCTCATCGCCTTCACGGCCGGCACCGCCAGCGCCGCCATCCCGATCAACAAGCCCATGACCGGCAAGGCCACCTACTACAACGACGCGGGCTTCGGCGCCTGCGGCACCCAGATCAACGCCTCCACGCAGATGCTGGTCGCCGTCTCGCACACCTGGTGGACCACCGCGAACCCGAACAACGACCCGGTCTGCAAGGGGATTTCGGTCAAGGTGACGTACCAGGGCAAGACCATCACCGTCCCGGTGAAGGACCAGTGTCCCTCCTGCGACTCCACCCACATCGACCTCAGCCAGCCGGCCTTCGCCAAGCTGGCCCCGCTCGACAAGGGCGTCATCAGCGGCCTCACCTGGCAGTTCGTGAAGACCGGGCTGAAGGGCGAGACCGTCGAGCTGTCCGCCCCGATCGCCGGCTCCACCCTCGGCTGAGCCGCCGGACCGGCCCGACACGGCCGTGCCCGCCCCCTACGGCAGGACGGGGGCGGGCACCGCGTGCGTCGAGTGTGCGGCGGGTGCGGGTGCGGGTGCGGGTGCGGAGGCGGGTACGGGTCAGAACCAGTGCAGGCAGTGCGGCGGGCGCTCGGCGCGGAAGAGGGCGTCCGCGAGGGCGGCCGCGTCGGGGCGGTGGGCGCGGATGTGGCCGGCGCGCACGAGCGTGGTCGGGGAGGTGCCGCCGAGGTAGATCGCGCCCAGGTCGCGCACGTCCAGGGACAGGTCGGGCTCGCGGTCCGTCGGCACGCAGTCGGGCTTGCCGTCCCGGACGGTCAACAGGTGGCGGCCGCGCTCCTTGAGGAACGGGTCGTCGACGTCGAGGACGAGCTCCCCGTCGCCGAGCCAGCCGCGCGAGGTGAGCGCGCGGGGGACGTCCAGGATCCGCACCCAGAGCCAGTCCGTGCTCTTGCCCAGCTGCCCGGCGTTGAAGTCCACGAGCTGCCAGCGCAGCGGGTGCTCCGGCGGGGAGTGCTTGAACACGACCTCCGAGACCAGGTCGTGGCCGAGCAGGCACGCGGCGAGGGCCGAGTGGACCGCGTCGTCGGCGGCGATCACCTCGTCGACGGTCAGGGTGTCGGGCTCGTCGAGCCAGTAACTGGCGTACCCGTCCGGAACGCCGTCCGCGTCGCGGTGCACGGCGACGTACCGCGGCGCCCGGGCTACCGGGGGCTGTCCGGCGCCCAGTGCCCACCAGCGGTGCGGCCGGGACAGCGCGCCGGGCTGCGCGCGGCGGTACCGGTCGTAGACCTCCTCCAGGAGCCCGCCGCACTCGGCGCGCTTCAGCACCTCGATCGAGCCGGTGCCGGTTCCGCCGGCCCGGGGAGCGGTGAGGGCCGCCCGGTGGCGGGGGACCGTCAGCCGCTGGGTGTACGTCGCCGGGCCGTAGCCGAACCGGCCGTAGATCGAGGCCTCGGAGGCCAGCAGGACGGACAGGAACTCCCCGCGCTCCCGAAGCTCCGCGAGCTGATGCCGCATCATCGCCGTGAGCACGCCCCGCCGCCGGTGGGTGGGCACGACACCGACGGCGCTGATCCCGGGTGCGGGGACGACGGCCCCGCCGGGCAGGGTGAGCTCGAACGAGTACGCGGCGGCGGTGCCGATCGGCCGCCCGTCCGGATCGAGGGCGAGCAGGCCACGGTCGAGTTCGAGCGCCGACCACCACAGGCCGCCGCCGTCCTCGGCCGGTGTCTCCGGGAAGCGGGCGAACGCGGCATGGAGCGTGTCGACGAAGATCCCGCGGTCCTGCTCGGTCGTGGAACGGATCTCCATGGCTGCCGCTGCCTCCCCGGCTGTCGGCACCACGGAGTGCGGTGCCACGCCACAGTGCAGCGCCGTGGCGTGGCGGGGTCAAACGATTTACCGGACGGCGAGGTTCAGACCCGCCGCTCGATGGCTTCGAAGATGTCGGCGTCGGTCTCCCGCTGCCACTCGGGCAGCTCGTCCCAGTCGGCGACGTAGCCGGGCTCGGGGTCCGCGATGTGCTTGTGGATCCGGGCGATCCAGCAGGTCGCGACGAAGCGGCCCTTCTGCTCCCGGGTGAGCTTGGCGGTCGTGCCGGCGCTGACCGCCACGAAGCCGCGGACCTGCTCGAACACCGCTGCGGCGGAAGCCCGTTCCCAGGCAGGGGTGTCCTCCCAGGGGACGACGTAGCCGGGCTGCGGCTCGCCCGGGAAGTGCTTGCGCACCCCGGCGATCCACGCCTCACGGAAGATCCGGCCGTCCTCGGTCATGGGGAGTCCTTTCTTTACGCGGAATGCTGGAGCTCTGCGATGTGGTGGTGCAGCTCGGTGATCCGGTCGTCGTTCATCAGGGGTGCAAGACGAGGCATCAACGCGTCGAGCTTCTTGGCGATGTCACCGGATCCCGTCTCACTGGCGAGTGCCATCGACGCCCGGCTGAAGTGGACGATCTGGTCGATGTCGCCGGTGTGGGCGCTGAGTGCTGCGAGTTCGGCGAGCACTGCGCCCCGACGCCGGGGCGAGAGGCTGGCCGATGCGGTCAAGACGGGGTGTCTGACGAGGATGGCCGTCACCGTCCGGCGGGTCACCGAGCGGAGGGTGCGGGTGGCGGTGCGGGACGGGGCGCGGGTGATGCCGGTGTTGATGGTGGCGGGGGCGGAGGAGGAGGGGCATCGGGGGTTGGCGCTCGTTCACGACCTGACGGAGGGGCGTTGGGGTGCGGCGGCGGAGCCGTTTGGGAAGGTGGTGCATGCGGAGCTGGTGGTGCGGTGACGGTGTGAGGGGATGCCGGTGTTGTACGTGGTGGTGTGTGCGGCGGGGGTCGCGGGTGGGGTGGGGGAGTTGATCTCGGCGGCGCAGCGGCGGGGGTGGGAGGTGGGGGTGGTGGCGACTCCGCAGGCGATGGGGTTCATCGACGTCGGCGCGGTCACCGCACAGACGGGGTACCCGATCCGGTCCGCCTGGCGGAAGCCGGGGGAGCCCCGGCCGTTGCCGGACCCGGACGCGATCGTGGTCTCCCCGGCGACGTTCAACACGATCAACAAGTGGGCGCTGGGGATCTCGGACACCCTGGCGCTCGGGATCCTCTGCGAGTCGTACGGGTGGGGGATCCCGGTGGCCGTGCAGCCGTGCCTCAATGCGGCGCAGGCGGCGCATCCGGCCTACGGGGAGAGCCTCGCGAAGCTGCGGCGGATGGGGGTGCGGGTCGCGGACTTCGTGCCGGGGTCGTACAGCTGGACGCGGGCGCTGGACCTGGTGGGGGACTGACAGGGTGGCTGGTCGGGGCGCTGGATCCTGGCAGTGTGGGGGGTGGTCCGCGCCGACCGGGCCCGGGTAGCGTCCGGGCAGGTCGGCGAGGGTGTGGGAGGTTCCGGTGGCGGCGGTCAACGGCGAGGTGTCGTTCTGGTACGCGGCGGACGGGGTGCCGGAGGCGGGGCCCGCGCTGCCGGGGGACCGGGACGTGGACGTCTGCGTCGTCGGCGGCGGGTACACCGGCCTGTGGACCGCCTACTACCTGAAGAAGGCCGAACCCTCGCTGCGGATCGCCCTGTTGGAACAGCGGTTCTGCGGCTACGGCGCTTCCGGACGCAACGGTGGCTGGCTGTACAACGGCTTCGCGGGGCGCGGCGCCTTCGCCAAGCGGTACGGGCGGCAGCGCGCTGCGGCGATGCAGCGGGTGATGGACGCGGCCGTCGGGGAGGTGGTGGAGGTCGCCGCCGCCGAGCGGATCGAGGCGGACATCGTCCGCGGCGGTGTGCTCGAAGTCGCCCGCAGCAAGCCGCAGTTGGAGCGCCTGAGGGCCTTCGTCGAGGCCGAGCGCGGGTACGGGGAGGGCCGGGTCGAGCTGCTGGGCGCCAAGGAGGCGGGCGACCGCGTCAACGTCGCGGGCACCCTCGGCGGCTCGTGGTCCCCGTACGGCGCCCGCATCCAGCCCGCGAAGCTGGTGCGCGGCCTGGCCCGGACCGTGCGCGAGCTCGGGGTGGAGGTGTACGAGGGCACGGCGGTGAGCGCGATCCTGCCCGGCGACGCCCACCGCGGGCCGCGGGCCGTCACGCCGTACGGCACCGTCACCGCCGAGCACGTGCTGCGCGCCACCGAGGGGTTCACCGCCGGGCTGCGCGGCGAGAAGCGCACCTGGCTGCCGATGAACTCCGCGATGGTCGCCACCGAGCCGCTGCCGGCCGGGTTCTGGGCGGAGACGGGCTGGCAGGGCCGTGAGGTGCTGGGCGACTTCGCGCACGCCTACATGTACGCGCAGCGCACCGCGGACGACCGGATCGCGCTCGGCGGGCGCGGGGTGCCGTACCGGTTCGGCTCGCGGACGGACTCGGACGGCTCCACCCAGGTGGAGACGGTGCGGCAGTTGCGCGCGATCCTGGACCGCTTCTTCCCGGCCGCCGCCGGGGCCCGGATCGACCACGCCTGGGCGGGAGTGCTGGGCGTGCCCCGGGACTGGTGCGCCACGGTGGAGCTGGACCGGGTGACCGGGCTCGGCTGGGCGGGCGGCTACGTCGGCAGCGGGGTGACCACCACCAACCTGGCCGGGCGGACGCTGCGCGACCTGGTGCTGAGGCGCGACACCGAGCTGACCCGGATGCCCTGGGTGGGTCACACCGTGCGGCGCTGGGAGCCGGAGCCGCTGCGCTGGCTGGGGGTGCACGCGATGTACGCCGCGTACCACGCCGCCGACCGGCAGGAGGCGGCCGGGCGGGCCACCACCTCGCCGATCGCCAGGGCCGCGGACCTGGTGTCCGGGCGGTAGCGCGGCCCGCGGGGGCTGCCGACGACGGGTCCTGCCCCGCCGGGCGGACGGCCCGGGGCCCCGGATCGCACCTCGGCCGGGCGAGGTGGTGGGGCGGCTGGGGAGGCTATTAGCAGATCAGCGACGCCGAGTAGTGGATCTTGGACCTCGAGTCGGCGATGCCACTCGAATTGCGGACAGCGTTCGGCTGATGGGGCATATTGTGTGCCCCCGCAAACTACTCCGATGGAAGTCAGTTTCCCGTCGTGGTCCGAAAACGATCTGCCGACCCCCGCCGACTGGGATAGCGTCGAAGGCGTCGGGGGGCCGACACCGATCCGGTGTATTCGAACGCTGGTTACCGGGCCGTCAAGGCCGATTGAGTCCTGGAGAAAAACATGCGGAATTTCCCTTCGGAAAGCCGACCGGAAACGCTCGACGATCTGCAGCTCGCCGTGGATTCGCTGGCCGCGTTTCCGTCCCGGAACGCGGCGGGCGGCTCGGACGTGACCGAGCGGCTCGCGGCGGTCGCCGAACTGTGCCGCTCGGTCGACGCGGTACTCGACAGCCTGGTCGTCCAGGCGGCCGCGGAGGCCGCCGAGGAGGGCTGGACCGCGGCCCGGATGGCCGCCGAACACGCCGCCTACTTCGCCAGGTTGCAGCGGGCGCTGCTGCCCGCCGGCGCCGGGCTGACGCAGCAGTGAGCGCGGTGCACCTGGGCGCGCACGTGCTGGCCTGCCCGACGCGGTGGAGCGACGTCGACGAGAACGGGCACATCAACAACGCCCGGCTGGTCGGCTACATCCAGGAGGGGATTTACGACCTGTTCTGCCACCACGCGACCGCCGTCCGGGAATCGCTGTTCCCGTCCGGGTTCATTATCGCGCGGCACGAGATCGATTATCTGGAGCAGTTGCACCACGGCCCCGAGCCATTGTCGGTGCGGCTCACCGTGGAACGCATCGGGCGGAGTTCCGCGCACGTCGAGGTGAATGTCTGCCGGGAGCCGCTGACCTTTATGCGGGCGCGGACCGTGGTGGTCGCCCGGGATCGCGAATCCGGCCGCTCGCGCACGCTGAGCCCGAACGAGCGACGCTTTCTGTCCGCGTTTATGCCGGACACGGCGCGTGCCGAGGGCACCCGGGCCACCGCGACGGCGACGACGCCGACGCAGCGGGTGGCGTCCGGCCCGGCGGACCGGGCCTGGTCCTCGCGCCGACCCCGCAGACGGTGCCGCACTTCGGCGGGCTGACGGTGGACTGACGGCGGGCGGACCCGCTCCCCGGGGCGCGGTCCCCGGGCCGGCGGCGTGATCGACAACGGCGTCGATCCGCCGAGGCCGGATCCCCGGCGCCCGGCCGGACCCGATCGCCTCGGGCCGGTTCCCGGGGCGCCGGGCCGAGTTACGCTGAGCAGCACGGGCACCGGTACGTCCCACGGCGGTCACGGGCCGCGATGTCACCCTCCCCGGCCCGGGGCGCGCACCGCCGTCGGTCCCACCGGTCCCGCCGACCGGAAGGAGGACGCGATGACCATCTCCTGGGAGGACTTCCTCGCCCGCGTCGTGGAGCGCGGCGAGTACCGGGGCGAGGCGGAGGCGGACCACGCAGCCCGGGTCGTGCTCGCCCTGCTCGGCGAGCACCTGGTGGGCTCGGAGCGGACCGAACTCGCCGAGGCGCTGCCCGGGACGTACGCCTCGCTGCTGCGCGACGCCGAGCCCGCGTCCGAGCCGCTGAGCGCCGAACGCTTCGTCCAGGGCGTGGTCGGGTGGATCGACGGGGCGACCACCGCGACGGCGCAGTGGGACATCGGAGCGGTGCTCAGCACGGTGGCCGACCTGGTTCCCGAGGAGCTGATCGACCGGGTGGTCGAGCAACTGCCGGAGGGCTACGACCTGCTGTTCGGGCATCCCACCCCCGCGTGAGCCGTTCGGGCGGGCCCGGGTGGGCCCGCCGCGCGGCACGGTGAGCGCTCAGCGGCAGAGCGCGGCCGCCCCGATCAGCCCGGCGTCGGTGCCGAGTTCGGCGCGGCGTACGTCGAGGCCGCGGACGTACGAGAGGGTGGCGTAGCGGTCCAGGTGGTGGGCGAGCGGGGTGAACAGCACGTCCCCGGCGGTGGCCACGCCGCCGCCGATGACGACGCGGTTCAGGTCCACCAGGGCGGCCGTGGCGGCGATGCCGGCGGCCAGGGCCTGGGCGGCGCGGTCGAAGGAGGCGCGGGCGACCGGGTCGCCCGCGGTGGCGGAGGCGGCGACGGCGCGGGCCGAGCGGTCCTCGCCCGCGGGCCGCCAGCCCTCGGCGAGCGCCCGGCGGGCGATGGCGGTGCCGCTGGCCAGGCCCTCCAGGCAGCCGCGGGCGCCGCACGGGCAGGGCTCGCCGTCCAGGTCGACGGTGATGTGGCCGAGGTGCCCGGCGTTGCCGCTGGGGCCGGGCCGGACCGCGCCGTCGAGCACGAGTCCGGCGCCGACGCCGGTGGACACCACCAGGCAGAGCGCGTTGTCCGCGCCCCGGGCGGCGCCCTGCCAGTGCTCGGCGGCGGCCATCGCGACGCCGTCCCCGGCGAGGTGGACGGGCAGGGTGCGCGCGGCCACCGCCGGGTGCGCGGCGACCTCGGCGACCAGCGGGAAGCCGCGCCAGCCGGGGATGTTGACCGGGCTGACGGTGCCCTCGGCGAGGTCGACCGGGCCGGCGCTGCCGATCCCGAGGGCCGTCACGGCGGCCCAGTCGTCGGTGCCGGCGAGCTGGTCCAGCACCTTGTGCACCACGGCGAGCACGGCCGGGCCGGGCTCGGTGGCCGGGGTGGGCAGCTGGAGCCGGTGCCGCAGCCGTCCCCCGCCGTCGACCAGGGCGCCGGCGATCTTGGTGCCGCCGATGTCGACGGCGGCGAACAGCGGGGTGAGCGGCACGGCGGTCTCCAGGGGGTAGCGGGGGCGGCGCCCCGGCCGCGAGGGGCGGGGCGCCGCACAGCGTAGAGCAGGCCGGCAAGGATCCGGGAGACAGGCCCTATCCCGCCGCCCGCAGACGCAGCGTGACCAGTTCGAACGGGCGCAGCGCGAGCCGCACCGCGCCGTCCTCGACCGCCACGTCGCCGCGGGTGCCGTCCCAGGGGCGCTCCAGCAGGTCGCAGGGGACGGCGTCGGCGAGCGGGAAGGAGGTGGTCAGCCGGCCCCGGGTGCGGCCGCCGGACGCCTCGTAGACCCGCACGATCAGGTCCCCGCTGCGGTCGTCGGCGAGCTTGACGGCGCTCACCACCAGCGCGTCGTGGTCCGGCTCCACCAGCGGCGCGACCCGCTCGGCCGTGCCGGTGACCCGCCGCTCGGGCAGGCCGATCCGGTAGCCCTCGCGGACGGCGTCGCCGATCGCCGCGCCGGGGACGAGGGCGTGCCGGAAGCGGTGCAGGCCCTGGTCGGTCTTCGGGTCGGGGAAGCGCGGGGCGCGCAGCAGCGAGCAGCGGACCGTGGTGGTGGTGCCCCCGTCGGTGTCGCGCACGGTGCGGGTGACGTCGTGGCCGTAGGTGGAGGCGGTGACCAGGGCGACGCCCCAGCCGGGCTCCTCGAGGTGGACGAAGCGGTGGTTGCAGGCCTCGAACTTGGCGGCGTCCCAGCTGGTGTTGGTGTGGGTGGGGCGGTGGAGGTGGCCGAACTGGGTCTCGGCGGCGTAGCGCTCGGTGTGGATGTCCAGCGGGAACGCGAGCTTGAGGAACTTCTCGGTCTCGTGCCAGTCGACCTCGGTGTCGACGTCCAGGCGCTGCTCGCCCGCGTGCAGGGTGAGGGTCTGGACGACGGTGGAGGAGCCGAAGGAGCGCTCGATCCGGACGCTCGCCCGCCCGCCGTCGGCCGCGGCGGTGAGCGCGTCCACGCCGGTCAGGTCGGTGACGGTGTTGCGGTAGAACCGGTCGACGTCCCAGGCGTCCCACATGTTGGGGAAGTCCGGGTGCAGCTGGAGCAGGTTGGCGCGGCTGCCGGGGGAGACGGTCTCCCGGCCGCTCGCGAGCTCGACCACCGAGGCCACCAGGCCGTCCGCGTCCACCACGACCTCCAGCAGGCCGTTGCGCAGCAGGTAGCCGCCCTCGGGCCGTTCGGCCACCGTGCAGCCCTCCGCGGGGGCAGCCACCACGGCGGCCCCGCCGGCCGGGACCGTCGAGCGCGGGTGCGGCGCCGCGTTGAACACCAGCTCGCGCCCGCCTCCGGCGTCCCCGGCGAGCGCCCGCTGGGCCGCGCCGATCAGGCCCTCCAGCTCGCCGGCCAGCGCCGCGTAGGTCGCCTCGGCCTCGCGGTGCACCCAGGCGATCGAGGAGCCGGGCAGGATGTCGTGGAACTGGTGCAGCAGCACCGTCTTCCAGATCCGGTCCAGCTGCTCGTACGGGTACGCGGCCCCGGTGCGCAACGCGGCGGTGGCGCACCAGAGTTCGGCCTCGCGCAGCAGGTTCTCGCTGCGCCGGTTGCCCTGCTTGGTCTTCGCCTGGCTGGTCAGGGTGGCCCGGTGCAGCTCCAGGTAGAGCTCGCCGACCCAGACCGGCGGGTCCTGGTACTCGGCCTCGGCCCTGGCGAAGAACTCGGCTGGCTTCTCCCAGCGGACGGTGGCCGAGCCCTCCAGGTCCCGCAGCCGGGCCGCCTTGGCGACCATCTCCCGGGTCGTGCCCCCGCCGCCGTCCCCCCAGCCGGTCGGGGCGAGCGAGTGCCCGGCCACCCCCTTGTCCTTGAAGTTCCGTGCCGCGTGGGCGATTTCGCTGCCCTTCATGGAGCAGTTGTAGGTGTCCACGGGCGGGAAGTGGGTGAAGATCCGGGTGCCGTCGATGCCCTCCCAGAGGAAGGTGTGGTGCGGGAAGGTGTTCACCTGGCTCCACGAGATCTTCTGGGTGAGCAGCCACTTGGAGCCCGCGTTGCGGATGATCTGCGGCAGGCCGCCGGTGAAGCCGAAGGTGTCCGGCAGCCAGGCCTCGTGGTTCTCCACCCCGAACTCGTCCAGGAAGAACCGCTTGCCGTACACGAACTGCCGTGCCATCGCCTCCGAGCTCGGCATGTTGGTGTCGGACTCGACCCACATCCCGCCGGCCGGGACGAAACGGCCCTCGGCCACCGCCTTGCGCACCCGCGCGTACACCTCGGGGCGGTGCTCCTTGATCCAGGCGAACTGCTGGGCCTGGGACATGGTGTAGAGGAAGTCCGGCTCGTCCTCCAGCAGCGCGGTCATGTTGGCGGTGGTGCGGGCCACCTTGCGGACGGTCTCGCGCAGCGGCCACAGCCAGGCCGAGTCGATGTGCGCGTGGCCGATCGCGCTGATCCGGTGCGCGGACGGCACGGCGGGTGCGGCCAGCACCGCGGTGAGCTCCGAACGGGCCGCGGCCGCCGTGCCGTTGACGTCCTGCAGGTCGACGGCGTCGAGCGCCCGCTCGATCGCGCGCAGCAGCTCCCAGCGGCGGGCGCCGTCCACCGGCAGTTCGGCCATCAGCTCGCCGAGCACCTCCAGGTCCAGCACCAGCTGCCAGACCGTCTCGTCGAAGACGGCGAGGTCCATCCGGGCCAGCCGGTACTGCGGCCGGTCGCCGGCCGTCTCCTTGTCGCCCAACTCGGTGGGCAGGAAGGGGCGGTAGTCCATGATGACCGGGTTGGAGGCCGCCTCGACGTGCAGCAGCACCGGCTCCCCGCCGACCGCAGGGGCGGCGATCCGCACCCACTGGTTCTGCGGGTTGAGGCCCTTCACCGGGGTGCCGTCCGGGCGGTAGACCAGGCCCTCGCACTGGAAGCCGGGCATGTTGGCGTCGAAGCCGAGGTCGATCAGCGCCTCGACCGTGCGGCCCGCCCAGGCCTGCGGCACCGTACCGGTCACGGTGATCCAGCTGGTGCCCCAGGGCGCGCCCCAGGCGTCGCCGACCGCGATCGGGCTGCGCGGCGCCGCCAGGCCCTCGGCGACCGGGACGGGCTCACCGGGCGCCGTCCAGACGCCGACCTCCAGCGGGACGGACTCGGGGTAGACGGCCGGGCGGATGCGCTCGGCCAGGACGCGCTTGAGACGGGACTCGACGAGGGTGCGGTCATCGTGCATGTCAGCGGCTCCGTTGGGGCTGAGGGATCACGGACGAGGCCTGTCCGGCGGAGCTCCGCGGACCCGGGAGGATCCGCCGGACGGGGCCTACAGCGAACGTACGTCGTCGGGGTGGAGCACTTCGGTGATGCCGCGCGCGGCGAGGTGCGCCCGGTCGCCGACGCGTTCGGCGAGGACGGCGGTCGGGCGGGCGCCCGCCTCGGCGAGGCGCATGAACGCCTCGTACACCGAGCCGCCCGGGCCGCAGACCGAGCGCTTCGGGGAGGTGACCTCGTCGCCGGTGGCGACCACCACGGCGATGTCGCGCGGCTTCGGCGGCTGCCAGGCGCGGCGGGCCTCGGCGGCCGCCTCGGCGAGCCGGGCGCCGGCCGGCTTGACCCTCCGGTCGGTGGTCAACAGGCCCAGGCTGTATTCGAGTTCGGGGAAGTCGGCGAGCGAGCGGTCCACGTCGTGGGAGCACCACCAGGTGACGCCCCACAGGCCCGGGCAGTCCAGGACGGCCGCCACGGTGGCGCCGGTGAAGCGCGCCGCGTCCTCGGGACCGATGTGCGGGGCGGGCGCGCCGACCTCCTGCAGCCACACCGGGCGGGCCGGATCGTCCGCCCAGGCCTTGGACAGTTCGACCAGGTAGGCGGCGTGCTGTGCGGTGGCGGTGGAGTGGGCGCCGTGGCGCTGCGCGGTGCCGTTGAACACCCAGGAGTGCACGGCGGTGGCGGCACCGAGCCGGGCCGAGTGCCAGGGGGTGAACGGGTGCTCGTCCAGGTACCAGGCGGCGTCGTAGGAGGCGTGCAGGTGCAGCCGGCCCGGGGCGGCGGACTCGCAGGCGTCGAGCATCCGGCGCAGCCAGGCCTCGGCCTCGGCGGGGGTGACCCGGTCCGGGTCGGGGTGCGGGGCGCCGGAGAACTGGTTGATCTCGTTGCCGACCGTCATCCCGAGGAAGTTGGGCCGCTCGCGCAGCGCCCCGGCGAGGGTGCGCAGGTAGGCGGCCTGGCCGTCGAGGACCTCGGGGTCGGTGAAGAGGTTGCGCCGGTGCCAGGTCCGGGTCCAGGCGGGGAGGAAGTCGAAGCTGGACAGGTGGCCCTGCAGGCCGTCCACCGCGACGTCCAGCCCGCGCTCGCCGGCCGCGTCCACCAGCGCCGTCAGCTGCTCGACGGCGCGCGGTCGGATCAGCGTGCGGTTGGGCTGGAACAGCGGCCAGAGCGGGAAGACCCGGACGTGGTCCAGGCCGAGGGCGGCGACGGAGTCGAAGTCGGCGCGCACGGCGTCGAGGTCGAAGTCCAGCCAGTGGTGGAACCAGCCGGCGCTGGGGGTGTAGTTGACGCCGAAGCGGGGGGCGGTGGTCATCGGAGAGCTTCCTCGACTGGGTTGGGGCGTACGGACGGTGGACCGCCTCCGCCGGGTTTCGTGCTCCGCCGGGTCTTGTCCTCCGTCGGGTTTCGTGCTCCGTCGGGTTTCGTGTTCCGGCGGGTTCAGCCCTTGACGGCCCCCTCCTCGACGCCCCGGAAGAAGAAGCGCTGGCAGAGGCCGAACACCACGACGACCGGCAGGAAGGCGATCATGGTGCCGGCCGCGATCAGCCGGGGGTTGGCGGAGAAGGTGCCGTCGAGGTACTGCAGCCCGACGGTGAGGGTGTACTTCTGCGGGTCGTTGAGCACGATCAGCGGCCAGAGGAAGTCGTCCCAGGCACCGATGAAGGTGAAGATGACGATCACGCTGAGCATGCCGCGCACGTTCGGCAGCCCGATGTGCCACAGCCGCTGCCGGACGCTCGCGCCGTCCACCAGCGCGGCCTGGTCGAGTTCGACCGGGACGGCGGCGAAGGCGGTGCGCATCAGCAGCACGTTGAGCATCGCGATCGACCCGGGCAGCGCGACCCCGGCCAGGGTGTCGGCCAGGCCGAGGCCGCGCACCAGCACGTACTGGGAGACGATGGTGACCTCGCCGGGCAGGACCAGTGTGGCGAGGAAGAGGCCGAGGAGGAGCCGGGCGCCGCGGAAGCGCAGCCGGGCCAGCGCGTAGCCGGCCAGGGTGCAGCCCACCACGTTGCCGGTGATGCAGATCGCGGCGACGACCACCGAGTTGAGCGCGTAGGTCCACACCGGGATGGTGTCGGCGACCTTGCCGTAGTTGCCGAGGGTGGGCTGGTCGGGCAGGAAGGCCGGGGTGCTGGTGTAGACGTCCTCGGCCGGGCCCTTGAGGGAGGTGGACAGCTGCCAGAGGAAGGGGCCGATGACCAGGAGCAGGACGAGCAGCAGGAGCAGGTAGCGGACGGCGGTCCCGGCGGGGGAGGGGGTGTTGAAGCCCCGCGACCCCCTGCGCGGCTTGTCGGTGGGGCGAGTGGTGCGGGTGGCGCGGGTGGTGGCGCTGTCGGGGGTGGACCCGGCGGTCGTCGGCGGGCTGGTGGTCACGGGGTCAGGCCGCCTTCCGGTTCAGGCGCATCAGGAACAGCATCGGTCCGAGGGTGACGAGGAACAGCAGCAGGCTGAGCGCGGAGGCGTAGCCGAGGTGGCCGTTGAAGCCGCGGCTGTACATCTGGATCAGCATCACCACCGACATGTCCCGCCCGCCCGGGCCGCCCTGGCCGTTGGAGAGCACGTACAGCTCGGAGAAGACGCGCAGCGCACTCACCGAGACCAGCGCGGAGACCAGGATCATGGTCGGCCGCACACCGGGCAGCGTGACGTGCCGGAACCGGCTCAGCGGCCCGGCGCCGTCCACGGCCGCCGACTCGTGCAGCTCGCGCGGGACGTTGGCCAGGGCGGACAGGTAGATGACCATGTAGTAGCCGAGGCCCTTCCAGACGGTCAGGGCGATCGCGCTGAACAGCAGCAGCCAGCGGTCGGTCAGGAAGGAGACCGGGGAGCCGGCCAGCCCGGACTGCCGGAGCAGGCCGTTGACCAGCCCGCGGTCGTCCAGCACCCAGCCCCAGATGATCGCCACCACGACGGCGGAGGCGATCACCGGGGTGTAGAAGGCGGTGCGGAAGAAGGTGATGCCGGGGATCTTCCGCTGGACGAGCAGTGCGAGCAGCAGCGGCAGCACGGTCAGCAGGGGCACGCAGACCAGCATGAAGACGACGCTGTTGAGCAGGGCGTCGGCGAGCTGGTCGTCGTCCAGCAGCCGGCCGTAGTTCTCCAGGCCGGTGAACCGGCCGCCGCCCAGGGGCTTGGCGTTGGTGAAGGACAGGATCACCGTGTTGACGGCCGGCCAGAGGTTGAACACGGCCAGCCAGACGATCGCCGGCCCGGCGAGCAGCCAGGGGGTGAACCAACGCCGGTGGGTCATGCGCCTGCCTTCCTGGGGCCTGGGGGTGGTGCGGGTGTTTCCCGGGGAGCGGCGGAGGCGGTGGCCGCAGCGAGCGCGGGGGCGCGGTGGCTGCCGCGGGCGCGTCGGCCGCGGCCGGGATCAGCCCTTGAGCAGCTTGTCGCACTGCTCCACGGCGGTGTCCAGCGCCTGCCGGGAGCTCGCCTCGCCGCTGATGGCCAGGGCGATCTGCTGGTTGATGACGGTGCTCATCGCGTCGTCGACCTGGACGGGCTGGATCAGCTTGGCCTTGGCCAGCGAGTCGAAGGCGATCACCTTGGCGTCGCCCGCGTTGGTGCCGTCGCTCTTGCTGAAGAACGGGTCGTTCGCCGAGGCCTTGGTGGACGGGAAGATGCTGGTCAGGTGGGCGAAGGCGGCCTGGTTCTCGGCGTTGGTGACCCAGCGGGCGAGGGCGACCGCGGCGGCCGGGTTCTTGGTGCTCTTCGGGATGGACATGCCCTGGACGTACAGCGGCGGGGTGGCCAGGGCGGGGGAGGGGACGACCTTCGGGGCGAGGGTCGGGTTGTCGACGGTGAGGCTGGTGATGTGGTTGGCGCCGGCGGTGGTCCAGGCGGCGGTGCCCGCGTTGAACAGCTTGGAGTTGCCGGCGTAGGTGTTGGTCAGGACGTCCTGGGGGAGCAGGCCCTCCTTGAAGGCGTCCCGGTACTTGTCGAGCAGCGCGGCGGCCTCGGGGGTGTTGAAGGTGAAGCTCTTGCCGTCGTCGGACATGATCTTCACACCGGCGTTGTAGAGGTCGCCGATCCCCGGCTTGCGGCTCATCAGGTAGGTCCGGCCGCTGGACCTCTCCTTCATCACCCGGGCCTGGGCGATGAGTTCGTCCAGGCTGGTCGGGAGCTTCTTCGGGTCCAGTCCGTTCTTCGTCAGGAGTTCCGAATTCCAGTAGTTCACATCGGTGTTGAGGTACCAGGGGTAGCCGAAGGTGCCCGGGTGGCCGGCGAAGCGGTAGGCGTCCACACCGCCGGCGACGTACTCGTCGGCGAGCTTCGGGTCGGCCTTGGCGACGTCCAGCAGCAGGTCCTTGCGCGCCAGCGGGAGGGCGAAGTCGGGCGGGAGGTTCACCACGTCGGGCAGGGTGCCGGCGGCGGCCTGGCTGAGCACCTTGTCGGAGTAGCCCTCGCCGGGCTGGTCGAGCCACTCGACCTCGACGCCGGGGTACTTCTTCCTGAAGCCGTCGAGCACGCCCTGCACGTAGTCGGTGAACTTCGGCTTGAGCGCCCAGGTCTGCAGCGAGACCTTGCCCTTGACCTCGCCGGTGGCGGCCGCACTCGCCACGCTGTCGCTGCTCTTGGTGTCGCCGGAGCCGAGTCCGCAGCCGGTGAGTGCCGCCGCGGTGAAGGCCGTTGTCGTCAGTGCCGCCCAGATTCTTCGCATGAGGGTCTCCCGGTCCTGGGGTGGGTGGGGGATCGTGCCGAGCTCGGGGTTCCGGAGCCTGGCGTGCGAACTAAACCGGTCTAGCTATGGCAGGGACTATGCTCCCGCCTAAACTTGGCTGTCAAGAGAGGAGTCGGGTGCTGTGGGCAGACCGACGATCGCCGACATCGCCCGCCGGGCCGGTGTCTCCAAGGGCGCGGTGTCCTTCGCGCTCAACGGCCGCCCCGGCGTGAGCGAGGCGACCAGGGCCCGGATCCTGCGGGTCGCCGAGGAGATGAACTGGCGCCCGCACAGCGCCGCGCGCGCCCTCGGCGGCGCCCGCGCCGACGCCGTCGGCCTGGTGATCGCCCGCCCGGCCCGCACCATCGGCGTCGAGCCGTTCTTCGGCCAGCTCCTCTCCGGACTCCAGGCGGTGCTCTCGGCCAGCGCCGTCGCGCTGCACCTGATGGTGGTCGAGGACACGGCCGCCGAGATCGAGGTCTACCGCCGCTGGGCCTCCGAGCACCGGGTCGACGGCTTCATCCTGGTCGACCTGCAGGTCAAGGACCCGCGGCTGCCGGTGCTGGACGGACTCGGGCTGCCCGCCGTCGTGCTCGGCGGGCCCGGCAAGGGCGGCAACCAGCTGCGGATCTGGGCCGACGACCGGGAGGCGATGCTCTCGATCGTCGACTACCTGGCCGCCATCGGGCACCGCCGGATCGCCCATCTGGCCGGGCTGCCGCACTTCCAGCACACCCAGCGGCGGATCCGCGCCCTACGGGACGCCTCGCGCCGGCTGGGCCTGGAGGAGACCCTCTCGGTGCCCACCGACTTCAGCGACGCCGAGGGTGCCGCCGCCACCCGCACGCTGCTCTCCCGGCCCCGGCGGCCCACCGCGATCGTCTACGACAGCGACGTGATGGCCGTCGCCGGGCTCGGCGTGGCGGGGGAGATGGGCGTCGCGGTGCCCGGCGAGCTCTCCATCGTCTCCTTCGACGACTCGGTGCTCGCCCGGATCGTCCACCCGCCGCTGACCGCGCTCAGCCGGGACACGTTCGCGCTCGGCGAGCAGGTCGCCCGCAGTCTGCTGGAGGCGCTGGACGAGGCCGGGCCCCGGCGGGACCTGCGGATGGCCACGCCGCGGCTGACCGTCCGGGAGTCCACCTCGCCGCCGGCGGCCGGGTCGGCCGCGACCTCGCTCCCCGGGGTGGTTGCTGCGCGAGTCGTTGACAGCGGTTCTGAACCGGTTTAGCCTCGCTGCGCCGAAGGGGTCCGGTCCGGCGCACCGCCCGTTTGTCATGTTCGTTGCATTCCCCTCGCGCGTCGGATTCCCGCTCCCGTCGACATCGCCCTTGTCGACATCACCCGTCGGTCGACTTCTCCCGACCGCCGACTTCCCTCGGTGAGCACCGCCACGCCCGCATGCACCGGGGCCTGCCGCTGCCGGTGGGCCCGCCCCCACCCACTCCGCTCGATCGGAGCCCCGCATGTCAAGACGTCTCCCCCCGCTGCTCGGCGCCGCGCTCGCGACGGCCACCTTCGCGACGGCCGTGCTCGGTGTCGGGCCCGCCGCCCAGGCTGCGCCCGGTCCCGGTCCCGCTTCCGGCCCCGCTTCCGCCCCGCCGGTGGCCGCTGCCGGTCAGGGCAGCCAGCCCTTCGCCTCGTACTGGTACCCCAGCTCGATCCTCGGCTGGGACCCGGCCACCGACCCGGACGCCCGCTTCAACCGCTCGCGCGTCCCGCTGCAGCCGCGCACCGGCGACCCGGCGCTCAGGGCGAACCCCAACGCCCGTGCCGGCGAAGGCCGGATCGCCTCGCTGGTCTCCTTCGGCCCCACCTCCAACAACCCCTCGCAGGGCTCCGCCGACCCGAACTACTACGCCTTCGGCTACTGGCAGTACGTCGACAAGCTGGTCTTCTGGGGCGGCTCGGCCGGCGAGGGGCTGATCCTCGCGCCCAACCCGACCGTCATCGACGCCGCGCACCGCAACGGCGTCAAGGTCTACGGCACCGTCTTCTTCCCGCCCGGTGCGTACGGCGGCCGGATCCAGTGGGTGCGCGACTTCGTCCAGAAGTCCGGCAGCCGCTACCCCGTCGCGGACAAGCTCGTCCAGGCCGCGCAGTACTACGGCTTCGACGGCTGGTTCATCAACCAGGAGACCGGCGGCGGGGATTCGGCCCTGGCCGGCGAGCTGCGCAACCTGATGCAGTACACCAAAGCGCAGAGCGGCACCGAGTTCATGTGGTACGACGCGATGACCACCTCCGGCGCGGTGGACTGGCAGAACGCGCTGACCGCCGCCAACTCGCCGTTCCTGCAGGACGGTTCGAAGCGCGTCGCGGACTCGATGTTCCTGAACTTCGGCTGGTCGGCGAGCGGCCTGGACTCCTCCCGCGCGCTGGCCCGGCAGCTCGGCCGCAGCGAGTACGAGCTCTACTCCGGCATCGACACCGAGGCCAACGGCTACAACACCGGCGTGGACTGGAACACCCTCTTCCCGTCCGGCGGCCCGCACACCACCTCGCTGGGCCTCTACCGCCCGGAGTGGACCTGGAAGTCCGCCACCGACCGCGCCGACTTCTACGCCAGGGACGCCCGCTACTGGGTCGGCGCGAACAACGACCCGTCCCGGATCGACCTCTCGGCGAGCTGGCCCGGCCTGGCCGGCTACGTCGCCGAGTCCTCGCCGATCACCGCCAAGCCCTTCGTCACCACCTTCGACACCGGGCAGGGCGACTTCTACAACGCGGGCGGCACGCGGGTCGCCACCGGCGGCTGGAACAACCTCTCGCTCCAGGACGTCCCGCCGACCTACCGCTGGGTCGTCGACTCGGCCGGCAGCAGGCTGAGCCCGTCCGTCGACTTCACCGACGCCTACCAGGGCGGTTCCTCGCTGCGGCTGAGCGGCACCCTGGACGCCCCCAACACCGTGCGGCTGTACCAGACCGCGCTGCCGGTCGCCGCGAGCACCAAGCTGGACCTGGTGGTCAAGACCCCGGCGGCCGGGCCGACCAGGCTCAAGGCCGCCGTCGCCTTCACCGACGCGCCGAACAGCTTCACCACGATCGCCGTCGGCTCGAACTCCGGGACGGGGTGGGAGCGCCACACCCTCGACCTCTCCCCGTACGCGGGCCGCACCATCGCCCAGATCGCACTGCGGGCCGAGGGCTCCGACCCCGCGTACGACCTGCGGGTCGGCCAGATCGCCGTCTACGACGGGTCGGTGGAGACCCCGGCGGCGCCGAGCGGCCTCACCGTCCTGGGCGCGAGCGACGTGACGCCAGGCTCCCGCCAGTCGGTGCGGCTGTCCTGGACGGCGGCGCCCGGCGGCAACGTCCGCCACTACGAGGTGTACCGGCGCAACGCGGACGGCAGCCGGACCTTCCTCGGCGCGACACCCAACGACGCCTACTTCGTCGGGCGGCTCGACCGGGCGGGGAGCGAGGCCACCACCACCCTGGACGTCGAGGCGGTGTCCACCACCTGGGGGCGCTCCAACGTCACCTCCACGACAGTGAACTGGAACAGTGCGCCGCCGACCGCCGGCAACCTGGCGCTGAACCGCCCGGCCACCGGCTCCGGCCAGTGCAACGCGGACGAGGGACCGGCCAAGGCCGTCAACGGCAGCGTCGGCGGCGGCACCGGCGACAAGTGGTGCACCCTGACCTCCGCCAAATGGCTGCAGGTGGACCTCGGTTCGGCGAAGCAGCTGTCGAAGTTCGTGGTCAAGCACGCCTCGGCCGGCGGCGAGAGCAGTGCGTACAACACCCGCGACTTCTCCATCCAGGTCCGGTCGAGCACCGGTGATCCCTGGACGACGGTCGCCACCGTCACCGGCAACACGGCCGGTACGACGACGCACCCGGTGAGCACCACCGCCCGCTACGTCCGGCTGGTGGTCACCAAGCCCACCCAGACCACCGACCCGGCCGCCCGCGTCTACGAGTTCGAGGCCTGGGGCGGGTAGGCCCGCCGGCCCCCGCTCGCTCCTTCGGACCTCCGGAAAAGCACCACCCCGGGCCGGTCACCTCTCACCGCCGTCGAGCAGTCCCCTCGGGGCCGCCGCCCGACCGGCCACCACCGCCGCGGAACCCGCCGGCCGGGGAGCCGGGAGAAAACGGCGTGCGGTGGGCGGGGTGGCGCGGCTAGCTTCCCGGATGTCCGACAGCGGCCGCACGGGGAGACGTGATGGTGATCCGATCCGAGACCTTCGAGCAACCACCCCTCGGGTACGAGGAGTTCGTCGCCCGCGCCGCACTCGACGAGGAGGTGGTGGGGATCGTCCTCAAGGGGTCGCGGACGCACGACGGCATGACCACCGCACATTCCGACCACGACGTGTACCTCGTCCTCGCGGACGGTGCCACGACCGGTCTGGCCGGTCTGCACGGCCACCGCTCGGCCGCACTCGACGTGGTGGTGACCACGCTGGACGGCCTGCGGGCGTGCGGCGGCCTGGAGCGCTACGCTCTCGCCCGGGCCCGGGTCGTGCTCGACCGCACCGACGGCGCGCTCGCCGCGATCCTCGCGGCGAAGGGCCGGCTCGGTGTCGAGGAGGCGCATGCCGTCGCCGCCGCCCGGCTGGACGCCTATGTCAACTGGCTGTACCGCTCGGTGAAGAACGCCCGTGACGGCCTCGCTCTGGCCTCCCACCTCGACGCCGCGGAGAGCGTCGGCCACCTGCTGGAACTGCTGTTCGCGCTGGACCGCCGACCCCGCCCCTACAACAAGTACCTGGCCTGGGAACTGGAGCGGCACCCGTTGCCGGGCTGGGACGGCCGGGCGCTGCTCGACACGGTCGCGCGGATCCAGCGGACGGGTGAGGTGTCCGCCCAACGGGGGCTGTTCGGGCGGGTGGAGGAGGTGGCGCGGGCGGCGGGCCACGCGGCGACGCTGGACGCCTGGGGCGAGGACCTGGCGCTGCTGCGACCGGCCGGGGAGGCTACCGCCGCGCCGGGTGTGGTCGTCGCCCCGGCCGGCGCGGCCGTTGCCCCGTCCGGTGCGGCCGTTGCCCCGTCCGCTGTGGCCGTTGCCCCGCCCCGCACCGCCGTCGCCCTGTCCGTCACCGTGCGGGACCTGCGGCACGAGGACCTGCCGGACTGCGCCTGGTCCGGCTCGGCCACTCATCTGCGCAGTGTGGGACGCGAGCTGGTGCGCGCGGCGGCGGGCGAGGTGGACTACCTCGCGGTCTGCACACCCACCGGCCGGCCGGTGGCGATCGGCGGCATCGACTACCGGGCCTCCGACGGCGCCGGCACCGTGTGGCAGCTCGCCGTGCACCCGGCGCTCCAGTCCTGCGGCCTGGGGACCCTGCTGATCCGCTCAGCCGAGCAGCGCATCAGGGAGAGGGGACTGACCCGGAGCGAACTGGCCGTCGAGGAGGACAACCCCCGCGCCCGCGCCCTGTACGAGCGCCTGGGGTACTCCGCGTACGGCCGCGAACCCGACGCCTGGGACGAGGAGGCGCCGGACGGCTCGATCCGCCGGTACGAGACGATGTGCGTCCTCATGCGCCGGGAGCTGTGATGCCGCCGAGTACGTGAACGGCCGGAGGATCGGGAGGGGCCGGCCCTGCCCGCCGGGCCCTCCTGCCCGCCGTGAGCTGCCCGCCTGCCCCTCCCGCCGGTCCCTCCCGCCTGTCCTATGCGCCGGTCGGCCCGATGGCGATCGTGCGGAGCCGCTTGGTGGCCCGGGTCAGGGCGACGTACAGGTCGCGTTCGCCGGCGGGGCGGGCCGCGACGATGCCGTCCGGGTCGACCACGACGGCCTCGTCGAACTCCAGGCCGCGCGCCTCGGAGGCCGGGACCAGCCGGGCGTACCGCTCGACGCCCGCGGCGCTCAGCTCCTCGACCCGGTCGTCCGCGCAGACCACCCCGAGCAACTCGCCCGGATGCGCCGCGCTTCGGGCCCGCAGTTCGCGGAGGAGGCCGGTGGTGAGCCCGGCCGGCGGCAGGGTGACGGTGCAGGGCTCCTCGCCGTGCCGGATGGAGCTGATCGGCGGCTGCTCGGGCGCGATCCTCCGGAGCAACTCCGCGGTGGTGGCCAGGATTTCCTGCGTGGTCCGGTAGCTGACGGTCAGCGTCCGCAGGTCGAAGCGCCGGCCGAGATGCGGATCGAGGGCCTCGTCCCAGCCGCGGGCGGCGGTGGCCGGGCCCGCCTGGGCGAAGTCGCCGACGAGGGTCATCGACCGGCCCGGGCACCGGCGCAGGACCATCCGCCACCGCATGGCGGTCAACTCCTGCGCCTCGTCGACCACGACGTGCCCGAAGTCCTGCTCGGGCGGGCCGTCGACCAGGCTCGCCGCCTCGTCGAGGAGCGGGACGTCCGCGTCGGTCCAGGGTGCGCCGGGCGTGCGCAGCACCAGGGCCCATTCGGCGTCGGTGAGTCGGGGCAGGTGGGTGCCGAGGGCGACGGGGTCCGACAGCAGGGTGTCGACGAGTTCGGCGGGTTCGAGGCGTGGCCAGAGCTCCTCGACGGCCCGGTCGAGGTGGGGATCGTCGAGGAGGGCGGCGCGGACGGCGTCGGCGTCGAACTCCTCCGCGCCCGAGGAGGGTGTGTCGTCGAAGCCCATGGCGTGCAGGTCCCGTGCCGCCATCCGGTCGAGGTCGATCCCGGTTTGCCGCTCGACCTCGGCGTCGATCCGTGCCAGCGCCTCGACGGTGCCCCGGGCCAGTGCGCTGGTGAGGGCGTCGACCAGGTGCTCCCGGAACCGCTCGCGGGCCCGGTTGTGGGCCAGGCCGCTCGTCTGCGCCGCCTGGCGCGCGGCGGCCACCTCCCCCTCCGCCAGCCGGATCCACTCCTTCCCGACCCGGACGGTGAAGTCACCGCGCGGAGCCTGCCACGAACGGACGAACTCGGCCAGGGCACCCGCGAATTCGGCCCTCCCCTTCAGGCGCGCGGCCTCGGACCCGGCCACGGCACCGGGAACGACACCGGCCAGCTCCTCGCAGGTCGCCAGGACGACGTCGTTCTCGCCGAGCGAGGGCAGGACCTGGGAGATGTAGTCGAGGAACCGCGCGTTCGGACCGAGCACCAGCACACCGCGCTCGGCCGCCTTCGGGAACGCGTACAGCACGTACGCGGCACGGTGCAGCGCCACCACCGTCTTCCCGGTGCCCGGACCGCCCTGCACCACCGTCACCCCGCGGTGCGGCGAACGGACGATCGCGTCCTGCTCGGTCTGGAGCGTCGCCACCGCCGACCCCATCCGGCCGGTGCGCCGCTGCTGGAGCGCCGCCGACAGCGGGCCGTCGCCGACGACGTCCTCGGCGGTGGGCGCGGAGCCGTCCAGCAGCTCGTCGCTCACCCCGACCACCGTGCGGCCGGTCAGGCTCAGATGGCGACGGCGCCGCAGCCCCATGGGGTGGACCGGCGTCGCCTCGTAGAACGGCCGCGCCGCCTCGGCCCGCCAGTCCACCAGCACCGGCAGCTCGTCCCCCTCCCGCTGCAGGCCCAGCCGCCCGACCCGCAGCGCCGTCCCGTCCGCCCGGTCGATCCGGCCGAAGACCAACCCGCCCTCGGCGCCCTCCAGCCGGCGCACCTCACCCGCCAGCCGCCCGGCCGCCACCTCCCGCTCGTACACCTCGCCCGCACTGCCCGCCCGCGACGCGAGCACCCGCGCCAACTGCGCCCGCGCCCCGGCGAGCCGCTCGTCGAACACCTCGCCTATGACGGACACCTGCGCCCGCTCCAGCTCCACCTGGAGTGCGGCGCTGCCATGGATCTGCGACAAGGAAAAGCCCCTCTCGGTTCGACCCGACACTATGCAGAGGGAATCCGGGGAAGTAAATATTGACGTGTGCGGACCGGCTGTGTCCCTCGGCCCGACAAGCGCGATCGGACGGTCACGGGGCCGACCCGAAAGCGGACGGTGCAGGGGAATTCCTCATGGCTCCGCACCCCGTGACAGGGAATTCCGGTGGAATTCCGAGCGTATTCGCGGCCCCCCGGGCGGACCGGGGTGTCCTTGAGGTGAGGAGTACGGATGCAGGTAGCGGTGGTCACCTTCGACGGGTTCAACGAACTCGACAGTTTCATTGCCTCCGCCTTGATCAACCGCTGCCGTGCGGACGGCTTGGAGGCCTTCATCACGACCCCGACCCCGGAATGAACGGAGTCGAGGTGACGGGGCAGCGTCCGATGGAGTTCGTGGCCGACGCCGACGTCGTGCTGATCGGCAGCGGGGTGAAGACCCGGGACGTGGTCGCCGACGACGGGCTGGTCTCCCGTCTGGTGCTCGACCCCGCGCGGCAGCTGATCGGCGCCCAGTGCTCCGGCGCCCTGGTGCTGGCCCGGCTCGGGCTGCTGACGGGCAGGCCGGCCTGCACGGACCGCACGACCCGGCCCTACGTCGAGGCCTGCGGCGTCACCGTGCTGGACGCGCCGTTCCACAGCGAGGGGAACATCGCCACGGCGGGCGGGTGCCTCGCCTCCCAGTACCTCGCGACCTGGGTGATCACCCGCACGCTCGGGGAGGCCGCCGCGCGCGACGTCCTCGACTACGTCGCTCCGGTCGGCGAGAACCGGGCGACCGTCGAGCGCGCCCTGCGGGCCGTGCACCCGGGGGGCGCCGTGGCCCCGCCCACGGTCGCCTCGCCGGCGGTCGCGCGGTCGGTGGTCGCCCTGCCCTGACGGACCCCTGCCCTGACGGACCCCTGCCCTGACGGACCCCTGCCCTGACGGTCCGGGCCGTGGTCGGTGACGGTCCGTCGGGATGTCCACCGTTCGATCGTCCGTGGTTCCACCGTTCCGTCGTCGAACGGTGGAACCGCACGGCACGTGGTGCACCGGCGTCGGACTTCCACGCATCCTTGGCGCCCTGACCGGACGGCGCGGCGGGATCGGGGAGCTCGCTGACGATCCGTGGAGGGCCTCCTTCGGTAGCGTCGCCGTCGTGGACTTCTCGACCTGGCCCCGCCTGTTCGTCGTCGACACCGAGGGCAACGGTGCGACGCCTCCGGACCTCGTCGAACTCGCCGCCGTCCCGGTCGTGCGCGGCCGCGTCCACGTCCCCGGCATCAGATCGAGCCTCGTCCGGCCGCCCACCCCGATCAGCCCGATGGCGACCAGGGTCCACCGGCTCACCGACCGTGACGTCGCTGCGGCGCCCGGCTGGCCGCAGATCGCCGCGCGGGTACGGAGCGACCTCGACGGGAGGTGGATCGCGGCGCACAACGCCGGGGTCGACCACCGCATCCTGGCCCGGCACCTGCCCGGCTGGGCACCCGCCGGGGTGGTCGACACCCTCCGTCTCGCCCGCGCCTGCCGCCCGGACCTGCCCCGGCACACCCTCGACGCGCTCCTCGCCGCCGTGCCCGTCGACCCCGCCCGGATCCCGGGCAGCCGCCATCGTGCCGTCTACGACGCCCACGCCACCGCGCTGGTCCTCCTGCACCTCGCCGAGGGCTACGCCACCTGGGACGACCTGGCCCGCGTCGCCGTCCCGCCCCGGCTCCCGGGCACCCCGGGGGAGGACGGGCGGACACCCTGTGGTGACCGCCGACAGCGCCTCCTCGGCGCGGGCGGCGGGCAGGGCCGGGGGCCGGCTGACCTCAGGTGGTGACCGGTGGGGCGGGCCTGTTCGGGGGTGGCGGATGGTCAGGGGGTGGCGGCCGGGGAGCGGAAGGCGCGGCGGTAGTCGGTGGGGGTGACGCCGACGCGGGCGGTGAAGTGGCGGCGGAGGTTGGTGGCGCTGCCGAGGCCGCTGCGCTCGCCGATCTGTTCCACGGGCAGGTCGGTGGCTTCGAGGAGGGACTGGGCGCGGGCGAGGCGTTGGTTGAGGAGCCACTGCAGCGGGGTGGTTCCGGTGGCGGCCTGGAGGCGGCGGAAGAAGGTCCGCGGGCTCATCCTGGCGCGGTGGGCCAACTCGGTCGTGGTGATCGGGCGTTCGAGGTTCTCGGTGGCCCAGGAGAGGACCGGCGCGAGGCTCTCGTCGTCGGCCACCGGCACGGCGAGGTCGACGAACTGGGCCTGCCCGCCCGGGCGGTGGGCGGGCACCACCAGTTTGCGCGCCAGCTGGTTGGCCACGTGCGCGCCGAGGTCCCGCCGGACGAGGTGCAGGCAGAGGTCGAGGCCGGCGGCGACGCCGGCGCTGGTGAGCACGTCGCCGTCGTCGACGTAGAGCACGCCGTCGTCCACGGTGACGGCCGGGTACTGGCGGGCCAGGTCGGCGGTGTGCGACCAGTGCGCGGTGGCCCGGCGGCCGTCCAGCAGGCCGGCGGCGGCGAGCGCGAAGGCGCCGGTGCACAGGGACACCATCCGCGCCCCGGCCGCGGCGGCGCGCCGGAGTTCGGCCACGAGTGCCGGGGGCACCTCGCGTTCGCCGTTCACGCAGGCGTCCGGGACGGAGGTGACGATCACGGTGTCGGCCCCGGCGAGGGCCTCCCAGCCGTACTCGGCGCGCAGGGAGAAGCCGAAGCCGCCGGGCGCCCGGGGTGGGGCCGGGGCATCGGGGGTCTCGGCGCACAGGCGCAGGTCGTACCAGTGCTCGGCGAGTTCGGGTTGCGGGATCCCGAAGACCGCGCAGGCCATGCCGAGTTCGTAGAGGTCCCAGAGCGGGAGCTCGGCGTGGTCGATGACGGCGACGGCCACGGTGCCGGGCCGGGCGGCTGAACGCGTGCCGGGACGGGTGCCGGGACCGGCGGTGGTGCCGGTGGTGGTGCCGGTGGCGGTGGTGCCGGTGGTGGTGCCGAGGGCGGGATCGGGCATGACGGAGACCTTCCTGGCAGGAACCGTGTGGAGAAGGGCAATCCTGCCACTGTCGGGGACGTGCGGGCACTGCGAACGTAGGTGAGGTCGATCAAGCGCCGGCCGGGGAGCGATCCGGGCCGGTGGGACCGCACGAACAGGAGAACTCCATGTCGACTGTGCTGCCGAAGAACTCGCCGAACGAGCCGCCGCGCGACTCCGTCACCGTGCTCGGCCTCGGTGCGATGGGCACCGCACTGGCGGGCGCCTTCCTCGCCGCCGGACATCCGACCACCGTCTGGAACCGTACGGCGGCCAAGGCCGAGCCGCTGGTCGCTCGCGGAGCCGTCGCCGCCGCCTCGGCCGGGGAGGCGGTCACGGCCAATCAGCTGATCGTCGCCTGCCTGCTCGACTACGGTGCGCTGAAGGCCGTGCTGGTCGGTCAGGAGGCGGCACTCGCCGGCCGGACCCTGGTGAACCTCACCTCCGGCTCGCCGGAGCAGGCCCGCGAGTTGGCCGACTGGGCGGCCGGGCTCGGCCTGTCCTACCTGGACGGTGCCATCATGATCACTCCGCCCGGCATCGGGGGCCCGGAGGCCACGGTGCTGTACAGCGGCGCACCGGACGCCCTGACCCGGTACCGCCCGACGCTCGCCGCCCTCGGCGAGCCGGTGGACCTGGGCCCGGACGCCGGGGTCGCCGGACTGTACGACACGGCCATGCTCGGCCTGATGTGGTCGGCGTTGAGCGGCTGGCTGCACGGGGCCGCGCTGGTCCGTGCGGACGGCGTCCGGGCGGCCGATTTCACGCCGGTGGTCACCCGCTGGCTCTCCGGCGCCGTGGCCGGGTTCATCGGCCGGTACGCGGCGCAGGTCGATGCCCGCAGCTACCCCGGCGACGACGCCAGCCTGGACGTCCACCTGGCCGCGATGGAGCACCTGTTGCACGCGAGCCGGGCGCGCGGCGTGGACACCACGCTGCCCGAGGTGCTCGCCGCCCAGGTCAGCCGGGCCATCACCGCCGGCCACGGGGCCGACAGCTACGCACGCGTGATCGAGGTGATCGAGAAGTGAATGCTCCTTCCACTGCTCCGATGTCCACGGGTGTGCCGATGTCCACAACTGCTCCGCTGTCCACGGGTGTGCCGGTCTCCACGTCAGCCACGGCGACCATGGCGCCCGCCGCCTCCTTTCCCTCCGATGTCGACTGGCCCGCGCTCGTGGTCGGGGCCGCCGAGGTGACCACCGGGATCCTCGAACGGGCGGCCGGCGCCGATTGGTCCCGCCGCCCCACCGGAAGCGACTGGACCGCCCGGGCCACGCTGGACCACCTCGCGCTCGCCGTCCTGGGCTACGCGGGCCTGCTGACGGCCCGCCCTGCCGACCGCTACATCACCCTGTTCGGTTCGCTGGACCCGGCCGCCCCGATTCCGCACTGCCTGGAGGGCCTGCGCATCGCGGGCAGCCTGCTCGCCGCCACCGTGCGCGACACCCGGCGGGACGCCCGGGCCTGGCACCCCTGGGGGGAGTCGGACGGCCCCGGGTTCGCGGCCATGGGGGTGGTCGAACTCCTGGTCCACGGCTGGGACCTGGCCCACGCCTTCGGGCTCGGCTGGCAGCCGCCCGAGCACCTCGCGGGCCCGGCCCTGGCCCGGCTGTTCCCGGAGGCGCCGACCGGCCACGGCCACGCCGACACGCTGCTGTGGTGCACCGGCCGTACCGCCCTCCCCGGCCACCCGCGCCGCCCGGCCGGCGAGTGGGCCTGGGACGGCCGGGTGCGCTGAGCCTGGCACCGGGCGGGCGAGGACGCGGCGGTGGGTGCGGTGGCGGGTGCGGCGGTGGCCCCGGTTCCGGGCATGACGGTCATGAGCGGACCTCCTTCCGGGCCACCCGGTGGCGACCCTCGATGTCCTGCAGCCTTCCACCCCACCGCGGCCTCCGGCACCTGCCGATCGGCACATTTCCGGAGCTCATCGGCCCTCGGGAGCTGCCGATCGGCAGGGTGGTACCGGGCACGACCCGGCCCCGGCCGCCCTGCGGGGGTGCGGACGACCGGGGTCGGGGGTTCGGGGGGAGTGGGGCGACGCGTCGGCGTCGCCGGCCTCGCCGTCGGCGTCGGCCTGGGTCAGTGCTGCAGGACCTCGGCCAGGTAGCCGCCGCAGCTGTTGGTGGTGAACATCGAGGAGACCCACCACCCGGCCGGGACCGTCGAGTTGGCGCACACGTTGATGCCGTTGAAGAGCTGGTCGGTGATGTTGCCGCCGAGGTGGCCGCCGCAGCTGTTGGTCTGGTACTCGGCGGTGATCACCCAGCCCGCCGGGATCGGCGAGTCCATGCAGATGCCGATGCCGTTGAAGAGCTGGTTGGTGATGTTGCCGCCGAGGTGGCCGCCGCAGCTGTTGGTCTGCTGCTCGGACGTGACCACGTACCCCGGCGGGATGGGCGAGTCCATGCAGATGCCGATCCCCGGGGTGGCGATGTTGATGACGGCGACCAGGTGCCCGCCGCAGTCGCGGCCGGTGTACTCCGAGGTGATCACGTAGCCGGCCGGGATCGGCGAGTCCCCGCAGACGTTGACGCCGTTGAAGGGCGGCTGGACGGTCAGCTCCAGGTAGCCGCCACAGCTGTTGCTGGGGCGCTCGGAGACGATGACCTGGCCCGGCGGGACGGGCGAGTTGCCGCAGACCGTGGCGGCCGACGCGGGAGCGGCGAAGGCCACGAGGCCGCCCGCGAGGACGGCGAGCACGGCGACGACGCGTCCGAGCCAGTGTGCGAGGGGTTTCATGCGGTCTCCCGGAGGGGGTGGACGGTTCCCGGACGGGACCGGTGGGGCGCCTGCGCATCCGGCGGTCCCGGTGCGCCCACCACAGTGGAGGGCCGGTCGGTCGGGGCCAACACCATCGGGACTCGGACAAACAATTACGGAAAACGATCAACCCCTGGTCACCAGCCGAGCCGGTGCGGACAATCTCGTGCGGACAATCAATCGACATGAGGTCGACGCGCATCCGGTGCGATGCGGACGCGTCGCAGCAGCACGGGGAGGGTGCGGGTGGGCCGCAGACAACGGAGCCTGGACCCGGAGGCGGGGCCGGCGGCCGAGTTCGCCCTCCGGCTGCGCGCCCTGCGCGAACGGGCCGGAACCCCGACCTTCGCCGCGATGAGCCGACGGGTGCACCGCTCGACGACGGTCCTCTCGGAGGCCGCGGGCGGCGTCGACCTGCCCACCTGGGCGACGGTCGAGGCCTTCCTGGAGGCCTGCGGCGAGACCGACCCCGGACCGTGGCGCGAACACTGGGAGCGGGCCCGCGACGCCCTCGGGGAGCCGGCGGCCCCGCCCGACGACCCGGCCTCCACGGCACCGCCGTACGACGTCGCGGGGCCCGGCTCGGCAACGGCCACCGCACCGCTCGCCGCCGTACGGTCGAAAGCCGCTCGGCGCGCCACCGCACCGCTCGCCACCACACCACGCGCCACCCACCGCTGGTGGTCGTCCCGCCCCGCCACCGCGGCCATCGCGCTCCTCGTCGGCCTGACCGCCGGCCTGCTGACCGGCCTCCAGCTCCCGCGCGGTGAGGCCGGATCCGCGACCGGCCCGCAGCCCACGCCGTCCCGGGCGATGCCGACCGTCGTGGTCGTCCCGGCGCCCGTCCCCCCGCCCTGGCCGGCCGCCGGCTCCGGCTGCGACGCCCGCACGCACTGGGTCTACCAGTACGACCACGCCTACCAGGGCCAGGTCTACGCGCTGCTCGCCCGCCCGGACGGCAAGCCCGCCGACACCGCCGTCACCCTCACCTGGGGCGCCTGGCGCTGGCAGCACCCGGTGACGGTCCAGCCGGGCACCCCGGCCCAGACCACCGGCGGCACCCTGCTCCTCTACACCAAACTCGACACCAGCCTCCGCGACCCGCTGGTCACCGTCGACACCGCCGACCCGGTCTGCGCCGCCTTCGGCACCGCCGGCCCCACCTCCGTCGCCCCGCTCAGCACCGTCGACGCCAACCAGGGCTGGACCGGCGCCGAACCCACGGCGGACACCCCGGACGATCCGTCGACCACCGCCCCGTAGCGGCGCGGTACGGACGACCGCCCCTCCGGCGGCGGGCGCGTGGACAGCGATCGGGCGGCGGGCGCGTGGACAGCGATCGGGCGGGCGGCAGGAGTGCGTCCCGGGGCCGTGCCCGGCACCGTGCCCGGGACGTCGCCCGCTATGCCCGCTCTCGGGGACGCACGTCAGCGGCGTCCCCGAGAGCCACACCGGCGGCCGACCCGGCCGATGACGCCCACGAGTCAGCGGCCCTTGAGCAGCGGGAGGTAGTGCTCCAGGTACGGCGGTGTCGCCAGTCCCGCGAGCTCGGCGAGGGGGACCAGGCGCACGGCCCGGCCCCCGCCGGGAACCAGGCCGGACTCCGGCCCCGCGTACGTCCCGTGGAGGGCCACGGTGGACTCGTGGACGCCCGGGTGGCGGGGCCCGGGAATGGCGCGCAGGCCGTCGACCCGGACGCCGGCCGCCTCCCGCACCTCGCGGGCACCGGTCTCGTACGCGTTCTCCCGGCCCTCGCGCAGGCCGCCGATCGGGGTCCAGCGCCCGGGGCGGGAGGAGCCGGGCCCGTCGTCGCGCAGGTGCATCAGCAGACGCTCGCCGTCCGGGGTGGTGACGAAGGCCACGACGCCCTCGAAGTCCCGTGCGACGCCGTGCCGGTCGACGGCGTCCGTGCCCGGCCGCTCGCCGTAGAGGGTGAGGCCGGCGCGGCGGGCGCGGTCGACCAGCAGCAGCCGGCGGTAGTCGGCGGGGCGCATCACGGAGCGCCAGTCGTGCAGGCTCCGGACGGCCCACTCGGTGTGCTCGTGGGAGAGGCGGATCCGGCGCAGCTGCTCGTCGGTGAGCCGGCCACCCCAGAAGATGTGGCCGACCTGGTGCAGCGGCCAGTACGCGCCGGGGGTGAAGTGCACGACGGCGAGCAGCTGTTGGCGGGCGACGACCTCGGGGTTCTCGACCGCGAGGTCCAGGCCGAGCTCCTCCCGGGCCTCGCGCAGCGCGGTGTCCCACGGGGACTCGCCGGGGTCGGTGTCGCCGCCCGCGAACTGCCAGCGGCCGGGGTCGAAGGCGTTGCGCAGGCACAGGCCGCGCCCGGCCGCGTCGGTGAAGTAGAACGCCCCGTAGAGGTTGGACAGGGCGATGTCCCGTACGTACCGGCTGATCGGCCGCCAGCCCGGCACCGACCGGCGCCGGCGCAGGAAGTCGAGCACCTCGCGGTAGCCGTCGCTGGTCGGCGGCGGGTCGGCGAGGTCCGCCCACAGGGACCGGTCGTGCTCGCTGAGCGTCACCGGGGTGCCGTCGGGCACGGTGGCGGTGAAGACGAACTGGCGGAACCTGCGGCCCCCGGCGTCGACGAAGTCCAGCGCCCGGAGGTACTCGACCTCCTCGGGGGCGAGGGTGAGGCCGGTCTCCTCGAACAGCTCGCGGAGTGCTCCCGCCCGTACGCCCTCCCCGGGTTCCAGCCCGCCGGCCGGGTAGTCCCAGAGCCCGGGCAGTGCGTCGTCCTCGCGGCGGCGCAGCATCAGCACCCGGCCGGAGGCGTCGAGGACGAGCACACCGGCGCCCAGCCGCTCGAAGCCCTGGGCGAGCGCGTTCCGGGCCAGGAGGTCGTAGTCGATCACGAGGTGCCGCCTTCCGCGGGGGAGGGGATGGACGGGGCGGGCCGGCTCGGATCCGGTCCAGCCCGTGCCCTACCCAGCCCGGCTCCGGACGCAACGGACCGGCACCGGCGACCCGTCAGGCTCCGTCCGTCCGCCCAGCACCGGCAGGCACTTCCAGGAACCTCCAGGAACCTCCAGGCACCGATCAGTGCCACCAGAACGACCAGCAGAGCTCCAAGAGGACCTCCTCCGCGTAGTCGGTCAGGCTCTCGAGGCCCCGGAAGACGGTGTCGGGGCAGAACGCCACGTGCTCGGCGGCGATCGGCAGGGCCTCGGCCCGGTCGTCCAGCCGCACCGTGGTGCTCAACCGCATTCCGCTCGGGCTGACTTCGACGACCCGGGCGCCGAACCGCTGCTCCCAGCTCCGGACCACGGCGGCGAGCTCGCCGGTGTCGCGGTCGCCCGCCGCCCTCCAGCCGCAGACGGCCAGGGCCTCGGCGCCGCTGCCCGCCCGGACGAGTCCGATCCGGTGCCCGGCGTCGTGGTGCAGCAGCCAGCGTGCCACCTCGGCGGCGGCCGAGTCCGGATCCTCGTCCTCCTCCGACGGGCGCGGGGAGGGGGCCAGGCCGGGCCATTCGGCACCGTACGGCTCCAGCATCACGAGGCGCTCCTCCGTCCTCCCCGGGGCGTCCGGACGGGCCACGGCCGGTGACTCCCACCAGCCGCGCAGCAGGGCGGACGGGTCGTGGGAGTCGGGCGGGGACGCCAGGGCCGGGTGGAGCTCACCGGTGGCCCAGGGCCGGAACTCCCGCTCCCCGGCCGGCTGCTCCAGCAGCAGCGGCCACAGGCCCGATCGCGGGTGCTCCCGCTGCAGCTGCTCCCAGAGCCCGGCGGGCGCCGGCCCGTCGCTCAGCCACATCACCGGGGTGCCGCCGTCCCCGTCCCGGCCTCCGTGCCCCTCCCCGTCCCCGGCCGGGACGATCAGCCGGCCCGGCGGCAGGGGGACGGACAGCGTGGACTGCCCGGCGGCCCCGTCGGGGAACAAGGCGTGGAGTTCGGCCGGAAGTGGAGCACGATCGATCATGCGCCCACGGTAGCGGCGGGGTCGGACACCGCCCGCACGGAGGTTGACCGGGACCGGCGAGCCCGCGGAACACCGGCTGCCCGATGATCCGGTGTTCCGGGCGGCCGCCCACGACCTGGCGACCGTCTGGTCGCGTGCTACGACCGGCCCGGCGGATCCGCCGGGCCCGGCTTCCTCGACGGCGCCGCCGGCGTGCTGCTGGCCCTGCTGGCCGCGACGACGCCCGTGCCGCCCGGGTGGGACCGGGCCCTGCTGCTCTCCTGACCGCAGGAGACGCAGCGGGGCCGGCCCGTCAGAGCCGCTCGGGCACCGGGTTGCCGACCGCCTCGATGGCGCGGCGGACCGGGACCTTCACGAGCACCGCGAAGCCGATCACGAAGAACACCAGCAGCGAGATGATCGCCGAGCGGTAGCTGCCGGTGATCTGGTAGGCGAGGCCGAACACCAGCGGGCCCATCCAACTGGTGCCGCGGTCGCTGACCTTGTAGACGCTGAAGTACTCGGCCTCCCGGCCGGCCGGGATGAGGTGGGAGAACAGCGAGCGGGAGAGCGCCTGGCTGCCGCCGAGCACCAGGCCGATCATGCAGGCCAGGGCGTAGAACCAGATCGGCTGGTGGGCGGGCATGAAGTAGCCGAGGGCGAGGGTGACCACCCAGCCGACCAGGGAGCCGAGGATGGTCCGCTTGGCGCCGTACCGCCGGGCGATCCGGCCGAGCAGCAGCGCGCCGCCGATCGCCACCACCTGGACCAGGAGCACGGCGGTGACCAGCGAGGTCTGCTCCATGCCGAGCTCCTCGCTGCCGTAGAGCGAGGCCTGGGAGACGACGGTCTGGATGCCGTCGTTGTAGCAGAGGAAGGCCGCCAGGTAGAGCAGCGTGAGCGGGTGCTTGCGCATGCCCTTGAGGGTCCGGCCGAGTTCGCGCAGGCTGCCGGCGGCGGGCCGGTCGGCCTCGGCGGCGGCCCGCGCGGGGGCGATCCCGGCCCGGGAGGGCAGTCGCAGCAGCGGGACGAGGGTGAACAGCGCCCACCACAGCCCGGCCGAGGCCAGGCAGATCCGGACGGCCGTCCCGGAGGACAGGCCGAGCGCGTCGTGGCCTTCGAACAGCGCCAGGTTGGCGATCAGCAGCAGTCCGCCGCCGGCGTAGCCGTACGCCCAGCCCTTGGAGGAGACCGCGTCGCGTTCGTCGGGGGCGGCCAGGCCGGGGAGGTAGGCGTAGGACAGTGCGACCGACACCGCGTACGCGATGTTGGCGACCACCAGCAGGGCGCCGCCGAGCAGGTAGCGGTCGCCGTCGAGGAAGAACATCCCCATCGTGGCGAGCGCGCCGACGTACGCGAAGCCGCACATCAGCTCCTTGTGCCGCCCGGTGCGGTCCGCGACGGTGCCGGTCAGCAGCATCACCGCGACCGAGAGCAGCACGGAGAAGGAGACGGTGTAGGGGAAGAACGACCCGGCGCGGATCGACAGGCCGAGCGGGTGCACGTCGCCGGACGCGTCGGCGGCGTTCTTGGCCACCGTGGTCAGGTAGGGGCCGAGGAAGACCGTCAGGACGGTGGCCGAGAAGGCGGCGTTGGCCCAGTCGTTGACGTACCAGCCGAACTGCATCCGGCGCAGGGCCAGGCGGTCGGCGGCGGCCGGGTCGGTCGCCGTTGCGGCCGCCGGGTCGGCCGGCGGATCGTCCGGCCGCTGCGTCGCGGAGTTCGTGGTGCTCATGGGGTCCCCATCACCGTGCTGGAGCCGGTACTGCCGTCCGTCCAGCAGCCGCGCTCGCCGAGGACGTCCCGCAGGACGTCGATGCGATCGGCCATGATGCCATCCACACCGAGGTCGAGGAGAGCCCTGATCCGTGTGGGATCGTCCACAGTCCAGACGTGGACCTGCAGGCCGAGGCGGTGGGCGGCCCGGACGAAGGCCCGGTCGACCACCCGCACGCCCCGGTGCCGCTCCGGCACCTGCGCGCACACTCCGGCGTACGGCGCCCCGCGCCCCGGCAGCAGCGGTCCGGCCAGCGAGCGCAGCCGCAGCCGGGCGACCTCGCGCGGGCCGAGCGAGGTGGCCAGCCGCGGACCGGCGGCGGCCCGGACGGCGGCCAGCCGGCCGTCGGAGAAGCCGCCGACGCAGACCCGGTCCCAGGCGTCGGTCCGGCGGATCGCCTCGACCAGCGGGCCGACGGCCGGCGCGGCCTTGACGTCGATGTTGAAGCGGGCCCCCGGGAACGCGCCGAGCAGGTCCTCCAGCAGGGGCACCGGCTCGGTGCCCCCGATCCGGGCCCGCCTGACGGTCTCCCAGGGCAGCTCGGCGACGGCGCCGGTGCGGTCGGTGACCCGGTCGAGCCGCGTGTCGTGGAAGGCCACCAGCACGCCGTCCGCGGTGGCGTGCACGTCCGTCTCCAGGTAGCGGTACCCGAGGGCGACGGCGGCCTCGAAGGCCGCCAGCGAGTTCTCGGGGTGCCCGAGGTCGCCGCCGCGGTGCGCGAAGGCCAGCGGCCCCGGGTGGTCGAGGAAGACGTGCATCTGGTGCTCCGAGCTGCTGGGAGGGGAGGCGGCGCCGCCCGCCCCGCCGCCGTCCGGGACCGCGCCCGGGCCGCGTCCGGAGGGCGTCCGGGCCACGCGCGTTACAGTATTACGCACTGTGTCAAGCAGTAATGATGCCCCCGCCGCGGCCGGTCGTCCGGCCGTCCGAACGCGACCGCCGTGCCCTTTCCCGGGTGGGCCGGAAATCACGGGCCTGCGTGATCGCCCCCTTTCCCCGGCGTCACGGTGGGTCAATTTTCCGGCGAATTGTCACTCCTTGTCAGATATCTCCGCGGGGAGACATCAACCCGTCAACGACAGTGGTGCTCCGATTGCGAACGGTTTTGGGCGCTGGGAAACTGGAGCTGAAAATCAGTCACCGGGGATGAATTCCCGTAGGAGATTCGCCATCGAACGGGAGGCGGCCATGCCCAACGACACCGATCCGATCCCTCCGGTCAACAGCGGCGACATCGCGTCGTTCGCCGACCGGCTGGCGGACTGGAGCGACAACCTTCCCCCGGCCGAACGGTCGCTGGCCAGGCTGCTGGCGCAGCAGGCGCGGGACCTGGAACCGGAGGACGTGCGGCGGAGCCAACTGGTCTCCGACCTCGCCGACGCGACGCATTCGGTCGTCGACAACGTCAAGAGGCGCTGGGGCGCGCTGGCCGAGACCTGGGTCGAGATCGGGCCCATCTGGCAGAAGGCCAACCCCACCGCGCAGTCCAGGGACCAGATGGAGATCATCCAGTGGATCTACACCCGGCCCCAGAAGTACACGCCGCCCGCGCCCGAGTGAGTGGCCGCACCGTGGAAACCGACCCGACCGGTCCCCGCGGAACGTCCGTGTCCGGCCCGCCCGCCACGGGTGCGCCGGGCCCGGAGGTGCTCCCGGCGCCCGCCGTCAGCGCCGCCGAGCTCGCGGCCGCCGTCGACGCCTTCGCCACCGAACTCGCCGCGTTCGCGGCCACCCTGCCGGACACCGACCGGGCCATCCTCGGTACGGCGCTCGGCACCGCGATGGGGCCGTGGGAGCGGATGGCCCGCCGGCCCGCGACCGACCTCCTGACCCCGGTGGAGGCCGAACTGGTCGACCGCCTGGAGAAGCGGTTCCGCCAGGAGGGACTGAAGAGCGGGGTCAGCCAGGAGCATCCGCGGCGGACGGGACAGGCGGAGCGGACGGAGCGGGCGGAGCGGACAGGACGGCGGGACCGTCCGGCCCGCCCGGAGGAGGAGCCGTGAGCCGCTACCTGGGCCTGATCGTCAAGGCGACCCGGCTGTGCAACCTGCGCTGCAGCTACTGCCACGACTGGCGCAGCGGACCGAACCAGACCATGGGCTTCCCCGTCCTGGCGCACCTCACCGCCCGGGCCCTCGGCGACCCCGAGCACGGCGCCGTCGAGTTCATCTGGCACGGGGGCGAACCCGCCGTGCTGCCGCGCGCGTTCTACGAGCGCGCCGTCTACCTGCAGGCCCGGCTGCGCCGCCCCGGCCAGCTGATCCGCAACTCGCTGCAGACCAACGGCACCCGGATCGACGCCGAGTGGGCCCGGTTCTTCCGGGACTTCGACTTCCGGGTCAGCGTCAGTCTGGACGGGCCGCCCGCGGTGCACGACCGCTACCGCCGGTACGCCAACGGCCGGCCGTCCTTCGACGACGTGCGCCGCGGCATCGACACGCTGCGCGCGAACGAGGTGCCGGTCAGCGTCCTGATGGTGATCGACGAGGGGGCGATCGAGCTGGGGCCGGACCCGATCTTCGACTTCTTCCTCTCCGAGGGCATCACCAACTACGGCCTGCTCGCCGCCAAGCCGACCAACCGGCCGGACGCCGCGCCGGGCACCCCCACCGAGCACTACGTCACCGTCGCGCAGATGACCCGTTTCCTGACCGCCTACTTCGACCGGTGGCTGGCCCACGGCGATCCGGAGATCCACGTCCGGGAGTTCGACGGCCTGCTCAGCCGGCTCGCGAGCCGGCCGTCCACGGTCTGCACCCTCGCCGGTCACTGCCTGGGCCGCTACTACCTGGTCGAGCCCACCGGCGAGGTCGCGCACTGCGACCTGTTCATCGGTGACCCGGCCTACACCGTGGGGAACGTGCTGAGCGGGTCCTTCGCGTCCTTCCGCGACGGGCCGGCCCTCACCGCGCTGCGGTCGGCCGAGGACCGCGCGCAGGTGGGGATGAGCGGTTGCCCCGAGTACGTCACCTGCAACGGCTGGTGCCCGCACGAGCGGTACACCGCCTTCCGCCACGACCCGGCGTTCACCGGCGAGTGCTGCGGACTGCGCGACCTGATCGCCCATATGCGGCGGCGCCTCGCCGAAACCGGGGCCGCGGAGTCCGGGGCCGGGCTGCCGGCGGGGCCTGCGCCGAGGGGCCAGTTCGTGGACATGACATCGATCTGAGGGGGATTGATTCCGCCTCTTCGGGTCGAAAGTCGTGCAGGAATCAACATTTCGGGAGTATTTCCGGCAGCCGATCGATCGGGCACCTCTTATCTGTGACCTTTGCCACAGCTCGACGTGCGGTTTTAGCTCCGCACTGCTCATGTTCATGGCCGAAACAATTCACAGTGGCCTGATGTCACCTGATTATTCGTCAGATGTTCGGATGTGATGGCAGGGTGTGTGTCGTAGCCGTACCACCTTCTGGCCTGCTGCACACCGATCGTGCACACGATGACGAATGGCTGAACTGTGCGCATGACCCGTTCGGATCGCAACGAAGCGACCACGCGGCCCCGCCTCGCCGGCGAAAAGCTCTCCACCCGCGAGTTCTCCCGGCTGGCCGGCAGCGTCGGCGGATACCCGTACGTGAAAATCGTGCTCGACCGTGCCGAGTCGGTGCTCCACTTCATCGACAGCGCGGACGGCATCCTGCACGTCCGTTACATCGCGGGCGAGATCCTCGGCATGTCGATCGACGAACTCGCCCGCGGGCTCGATGCGTTCAATGACGACGTCTACCGGAATCCCGATCGCCGTTTCCTTCTCGGCACCCTCGCCCTGCACACCCGCGGCGATACCGGCGGCGCCTTCCTGTCGCTGGAGACCGTCGACGTCGACACCATGTCCCGGGACATGCTGCGCGCCTTCTACCACCGGGTGCGCGCGCACGTCGACCCCGCGCTGCCGCTGCTCCTCAAACCGGCCAACCACCGTCAGGAGGAGTACGTCGCGGCGATCCCGGAGAGCGAGATCCCGCGCGTCCTGTCCCACGAGCTCTACTCCACGGCCGCGTTCGTGCCGCTGAACCCCGGCGAGGCCCACGGCCGGCTGCGGGTGTTCCGCTCGGAGGAGGAGTACCGGGCCGCCCCCGAACCGCTGGAGTGGCACGACATCGTGGTGATGCCCCGGGTGCCGGAGGACGTGCCCCGGGTGTCCGGCATCATCCACACCGAGCACACCACCCCGCTCTCCCACATCAACGTGATGGCCGCCGGCTGGCGGATCCCCAACGCCGTCGGCATCGGAGCCGTCGAGCGGATCGAACGGGACGGCCTGGCCGGGCGGTGGGTCCGCTACCGGGTCGACACCGACGGCACCGAGCTCCACCTGGAAGCCGCGCCGCCGCTGACCGCCGACGCCCGGCCGACGGCGCCCCCGCCGGCCGAACGCGTCACCGTGGACCGGCCCGACCTCACCCCCACCCCCGTCACCCCGCTGACCGAACTGCGCGCCGGCGACCACGTCCGGTTCGGCACCAAGGCCGCCAACCTCGGCGAGCTCACCCACCTGCTGCAGCACGGCTCGCCGCGCTGGCTCGGCTTCTACCGCGTCCCGCGGCCGCCCCGGGAGAACCTGCTGCGCTACCTCGCCCGGCAGCTCGGCCTCCCCGAGGACGCGGACGACACCGAACTCACCGGCGCCGCGCAGCGCCTGGTGAAGGAGCACGCCCGGGTGCCGCGCGGGATCGTCCTGCCGTTCTCCCTCCAGCAGCGCTTCCTGGACTCCTCGGCCGAGCTCCGCGCGGCCGTCGACCGGCTCGACTCCGCGCTGCGGGACGGGAATCCGGACGTCGACGGACTGTGCCGCGCGGCGCAGCGGCTGATCCGCACCACGCCGGTGCCCGAGCCGATCCGCACCGAACTCGACCGGGCGCTCGACCGCCACCTGTACGGCGCGCCCGTGCTGGTCGTCCGCAGCTCCTCCAACGCCGAGGACCTGTCCGGCTTCTCCGCCGCCGGGCTCTACGAGTCGGTGGCGCACGTCAGCGGCACGCAGGCCGTCCTGGACGCGGTCCGGGAGGTCTGGGCCTCGCTGCTGTCGCCGCGCGCCGTACGGCTGCGGCACCAGGCGGGCATCCCGCTGGACCACTGCCGGATGGGCGTGGTGGTCCAGGAGCAGGTCGGCTCGGCCGTCGGCGGCGTCCTGGTCACCTGCAACCCGCTGAGCCCGCAGGACTTCCGTGACGTCTACCTCAACATCTCGCCGCGCTCGGTGACCGAGGTGGTCACCGGTGAGGGCGCCCCGCTGCAGTACCTGTGCAACACCATGGAGGGCGGCAGCCGCACCGTCTCGCTGGGCACCGCCACCGCCGACCTGGACACCGCGACCAAGGACCTCGTCGGCCGGCTGGCGCTGATCAGCCGACTGCTGCAGTCGCACTTCTCACCCGACGAGAGCTACGCGGCCCCGGTCGACGTCGAGTGGGCGATCGAGGGCGACCGGATCGACCTGCTGCAGCTGCGGCCCTTCCGCACCGCCGGCTGACCCCGGCCCGGCCGCCGCGCCCGCGTCCAGCGGCACCACGTCCAGCGGCACCATGCCGCGCCCGGGTCGGCCGCCGCGCCCGGCCGGCCCGCCGTGCCCCGGAGTCGGACACCGGTTCCGGGGCCGAACGCCGCCCCGGAGCCGAACGCCGGCCCCGGCCCCGTGAACTTCCCTCAGGAGAAAGCACCGTGAAACGGATCCTGTACGTCTACGTCAAGGGCGGAGCCCCGCTGGAGTACGCCTTCCCGCGGATCGCCGCCTGCGGGGAGCTGCACGTCCTGGCACTGGCCCCGCTGCCCACCACCGCCGAGGAGCAGTGGCGGCCCAGCTGCACCACCATCGAGCTGGTCCCCGAGGCGCCGCGCGGTGACGAGCTGGTCGATCTGATCGTGCGGTACGCCGAGAGCATCGGGGCCGACGCGGTGCTCACGCTCTCCGAGTTCGCGGTGCTGGCCGTCGCGCACGCCGCGCGCCGGCTCGGCCTGGCCGGACCCGGCGAGGGGATCGTCCGGGCCCGCGACAAGCGGCTGATGCGCGAGGCGTGGGCCGCCGCCGGGGTGCCGATCCCCGGCTTCCGCCGGGTCGACAGCCTCGCGGACCTCGACGCCGCGCTCGCCGAGTTCACGCCCCCGCTGCTGCTCAAGCCGGCCTGGGGCGCCGGCTCGGTCGCCCAGATCGTGCTGCACTCCGCCGACGACGCGGCCCCGGCCTGGCGCGAGATCGAGCGCGGGCTCCAGGCCGGCAGCAAGGTCGGCATGAACGAGCTCTACGCCCCGGACACCGACCGGGACCGGCTGGTCGAGGAGATCGCCCAGGGCTCCACCGAGGGCTGGTACCAGCAGCCCGACTACGGCGACTACGTGAGCGTGGAGGGGATCGTCGCCGACGGCGTCTACCGTCCACTGGCCATCACCGCCAAACTGCCGACCGTACCGTCCTTCGTCGAGGTGGCCAGCACCTCGCCCTCGGTCATGGCGGTGCCGCTGCAGCGCCGGATCGAGGAGGTCTCCCGCCAGGCCGTCGACGCGCTCGGGCTGGAGAACTGCGGTACCCACACCGAGCTCAAGCTGATGAAGGACGGCGAGCTGGTGGTCATCGAGACCGCGGCCCGCTTCGGCGGCCTGCTGACCACCCGGCAGGTCCACGAGGTGTTCGGGCTCGACCCGATCGGCATGCTGGTGCGGCAGCTGCTCGGCGAGCAGGTCGACTACCCCGAGGCCATGCTCACCGAAGGGGCCCGGGCCGCCGCCTCGGTGGCCGTCGTCCCGACCGACGCCTTCGGCGTGCCCTGGCGCACCCGCCCGGTCTGGAACCCGCAGGACGTGGACTGGCAGAGCCTGCTCTCCCCGGGCAGCAGCATCGAGGCCGTCCCGGCCTTCGCCATGCCCACCGGCCGCCCGGTCCCCGCCTTCGACCCGAACGCGGGCTCGCGCAACTGGCTCGGGGTCTACCTGCTGAGCGCCGTCGACGCCGACACCCTGCAGCGCGACTGCAACGCGGTGCTGAACGGCCTCGAAGACGCCCTGCACCAGGCCGCCGAACGCGCGGCCGAGTGCGCTGCCGAACGCGCGGCCGGCTGATCGCACGGCGCCGCCTCCCGCTCGGCGCCGCTCGCCGCCGCTCGCCGCCGCCAACCGCTCGACCACCGACCACTCACCGAGGTTCCCCCATGCGCGTACTGTTCGCCGGCGTCCCCGGCGCCGGCCACCTCTTCCCATTGGTCCCGCTGGCCAGGGCGATGCGCTCGCTGGGCCACGAGGTCGCGTTCGCCTCGATGGACGGCGGTGAGCCGGTCGCCGCGTCCGGGCTGCCGTACCTCCCGATCGCCCCGGGGGTGGACTGGAGCAAGGAGATCCGGGCGCTCGGCCGCACCCTGCGGCCCGAGCTGCTGCAGCAGGTCGTCGAGACCAACTCGGCCGACCGCGAGGCGTTCGTCCCGCTGGCCGCCCTCGTCAACACCCTGGTGGCCGACGCGGCCGTCGAACTCGCCGAGCGGTGGCGGCCGGACCTGGTGGTCTACGACTACCAGTTCCCGGTGGCCCTGCTCGCCGCGACCAGCCTGGGCGTGCCCGCCGTCCAGCACGACCTCGGCTTCGTCCGCACCCCCGGGCTGCGCGCGCTGATGCTCGCGGAGATGGCCGAGGCCTTCGCCCGGCACGGGGCCGACCGGCTGCCCGAACCGGCCGCGACCATCGACATCGCCCCGCCGAGCATGGCCGGCGCCGAGCCGTACGGCTGGTCGCTGCGGCCCGTCGCCTACAACGGGGAGGGCGACGGCGCCCTCCCGGACCCCCTGGCCGCACCCGCCCACCGCCCGCGCGTGGCGGTGACGCTGGGCACCGTACCGCCCAAGACCGACGGCCTGACCAGGATCGAGCGGGTGATCGCGGCCGCCGCCGAGACCGACGCCGAGTTCGTCCTGGCGACCGGGGACCTCGACCTCGGCACGCTCGGCACCCTGCCCGACAACGTCCGCGCGTACGGCTGGGTCCCGTGGCGCGCCCTGCTGGACACCTGCGCCGCCGCGATCCACCACGGCGGCAGCGGCACCGCGCTCGCCGCCCTGGACGCGGGCGTCCCGCAACTCGTCCTGCCCGACGGCTCCGACCGCTTCATCAACGCCGACGCGGTCCGCGACCGGGGCGCCGGCCTCAGCGCGACCGCCGAGCAGATCGGCCCGGCCCTGCTGGACCGGCTGCTCACCGACCCCGCGCTGACCGCCGCGGCCCGCGAGGTCAGCGCCGAGATCGCGGCGATGCCCAGCCCGACCGAGGTGGCGGAACGGCTCACGCGCCTCGCGGGCTGAGGCCGAGAACGGCGGACGCGCTTCCGGCGGGGGCGTCGCCGTGCCAGGCTGCCCGGGCAGGAGTCCGCCCGCGGTGCGGGGGAGGAAGCGGACCGGACCGAGCGTGACCCGGAGCAGCCGGGCTTCCGAACCGTCAACCGGACTCGGCCCGGACCTCGGCCGCCAGGTCGGAGTGGTGCAGGACGACCAGCAGCTCGACCAGGCGCACCCGGACGCACCGCCGCAGCCGGAGGATGACCGGGCGCGGGCAAGCTCGTTGGGCAGGGCATGACGCGCACGAAGCGAACCCTCACCGCTCTGGCCGGCACCCTGGCCGCCCTGGGCCTGACCCCCGTCCTGCCGGCCCAGGCCGCGGGCGGATACGACCGCTGCCCCGCCGGCTTCTACTGCTTGTTCTCCGGCCTCGACGGCACCGGGGACATGATCAAGCTGACCCGCAGCACGCCCGACCTCGCCCCGCTCGGCATGGACGACCGGGCGAAGTCGGACTGGAACCGGACGTCCTCGACCATCCACCTCTGGTCCGAGGCCGCCTACGGCGGCTGCACGACCGTCACCTCCGCCGGGCCGACCGGCAAGGGCGACTTCTTCCCGGCCTACCGGGACTTCTTCAGCTCGGTCCAGTTCGACGGCCCGGGCGGCCCGAGCTGCGGCACCCCGCCGGGCGAGCGGCACTGACCGGGGCCGGCCCGGACCGGCCTCAGGCCACCAGGTGGGCGGCCGGGGCCTCGCCGAGCTCGCGGTCCTCCCCGGGCCCGCGGTCCTCCCCGGGCTCGCCGTCCTCCCGGGGCCAGCGGTCCTCCCGCGGCTCGCGGTCCTCCCGGGGCCGGTGCGGGGCCCCTTCCGGCAGCTCCCGGCCGAGTGGCAACAGGGCCTCCAGCGGGACCCCGTACGTCAGGACGCGGTCGGCGTCCCGGCTGTGCTGGACCGCCGGGTCCAGCACACCCGGGAACCGGGTCCGGGTGCAGGTGCGCCACTGGACGGCGGCGACCCAGCCCAGCGCCATTCCGATGCCCGCGTAGGCGCGGGCGCGCCCGTCGGGCCAGGTCGGGTCGAGGGCGCGGCCCTCCTCGTCGGCGCACCAGGCGTGGTGGGACACCGTGCCGTCCGCCTCGATCACGTACCCCTCCACGTACGTCAGGGCGGCCGATCTCCGGGCGATCCGCCAGGCGTTGGGGAAGCCGGCACCGCCGTTGCCGCGGCGGGGCAGGCCGGTCGGCCAGGCGGACGGCGTCTGGAGGCGTCCCTGGGCGAGGACCACGGCTTCGGCGGTCAGGGCGCCGCGCGCGGCCCGCGCCCGCAGCGCGCCCACAAGGACCCGCTCGTGGCGGGAGGTTCCGGCATTCGAGGTGGAGGACACGCTGGCCAGTCTTCTCAACGCCCAAGGGCTGCGCGAGAAGTACTACGCCATCCGATGCCGCGAGCGCGCCACCACCGTGTGCCACCACTGCGCAGAAACCGCGCCGACACCGCGCCGACACCGTGTCGCGACCGCGCCGCCGCCGCGTCGGGGCAGCGCTACACCGTGCCGAGGAAGCCGGGGTCCGGCAGCCCGAACCGCCCCGCGAACTCGGCCGCGACCCCGAGGACTTCGCGCATCGGCACGGCCCGCCGGGTCGTGCCGCCCGGATCCTCCCGCGCCTCCTCGGACCACAGGAACGGGTACACCGTGATGCCCTGCGCCGGGGCCAGCGCCTCGGCCTCCGCCCGCCAGCCGGGCCAGCGCAGCCCGTCGTAGAAGGTCTCCAGGCGGCCCGAGAACAGCCAGGAGACCCACGCGGAGTGGCCCATCGCCAGCTCCTCCCACTCCAGCGTGTCCGGCGCGAAGTAGGTCATCTGCCCCGGCACCCCCGGGCGGCCCGCGGCGGCCGGGTCATGGCCGTTGAGCGCGAACACCCCGCCCACGGCGTCATGACCGACCACCAGCCCGGCGGCCGGATGCCAGCCGGGGTCGAAGGAGGCGGGGAAGGCGTTCACCCGCCCCAGGCTCGGCAGCCCGTCCGCCGCGGCCGAGCCGCCGCCGAACACCCGGACCCAGCCGTGGTCCAGCAGCAGCCCGCCGGTGTTCAGCACCACCGCGCCGAGCACCGACCGTGCCGTGACCTGCAACTGCAGCAGACAGCGGCGCCCCTCGGTCCGGTCCGCGGCGAGCACCCGGGCGTCCACCGGGCTCCCCGCCAGCGCCCCCGCCACCTCCGGCCACGCCGGATCGTCCACCCCGGCCAGTTCGTCGATCGCGCGCACCCGAGGATGATCGCAGTCCCTACGGCCGCCCCGGCACGCGGGTCACCCCCCCCGGCACACGGGTCACGCCCGGCACGCCTCCGGCGGAGGGCGGGCGGGCCGCCGACCGCGGGCCGGTGCGCCGTCGGTGGCGCGTGGGCGGCCTGTCGGCGGTGTCAGCGGTCTGTTCGTGTGCTGTGGGCGGCCGGGCGCAGTGTGGGGCACGACGACATCACCGACCCACGGGAGGCACACCGTGTCGACTATCAACACCGCGCCGGGCACGGCCCGTTCACCGCGCAGCGGGCGGCCGGTCTCGGTCCTGGTCTCCGGCGCGGGGATCGCCGGCACCGCCCTCGCGTACTGGCTGGAGCGCTACGGCTTCGAGGTCACCGTCGTCGAGCGCGCCCCGGCGCTGCGCGGCGGCGGCCAGGCGGTGGACATCCGCGGCAACGCCCTGGACGTCATCGAGCGGATGGGGCTGCTGGCGGAGGTCCGGGCCCGCAGGACCGGCCTGCGGGGGATGTCCCTGGTGGACGGGGACGGCCGCGAGCTGGGCCGCACCACCGAGTGGACGGCGAGCGGCGGGCCCGTCGACGGCCCCGACGTGGAGATCCTGCGCGACGAACTCGCGGAGCTGATCGCCGGAGCGTCCGGGCCCGGCATCGCGTACCGCTTCGACGACTCGGTCGAGACCCTGGTCCAGCACGCCGAGGGCGTCCAGGTCCGGTTCCGCGACGGCACCGAGCGCTCCTTCGACCTGGTCGTGGGCGCCGACGGCCTGCACTCCAACACCCGCCGCCTGGTCTTCGGCCCCGAGGCCGACTACCTGCACCCCGTCGGCACCTACATCGCCGGCTGGAGCGTCCCCAACCACCTCGGCCTGGACCGCTGGGAGGTCCTCCACCAGGACGGCGACGGCAACGGCTGGGACTGCCTGGCGATGACCGTCCGCGACAACACCGAACTGCGCGTCTTCGTCGGTTTCCGGAGCGACGAACCGCTCGACCGCATGCTGCCCCGGGACCCGGCCCGCCAGCGCGCCCTGATCGCCGAACGCTGCGCCCACCTGCGCTGGGAACTGCCGCGCTTCCTCCGGGCGATGTGGGAGACGGACGCCTTCCACTACGACGTCGTCGCCCAGATCCGGATGGACCGCTGGTCCCACGACCGCGTCGCCCTGCTCGGCGACGCCGGCTACTGCTGCTCCCCGCTCACCGGCCAGGGCACCAGCGTGGCCCTCACCGCCGCCTACGTCCTCGCCGGCGAACTGCACGCGGCGGCCGGCGACCACCGCACCGCCTACCCCGCCTACGAGCGCCGCCTGCGCGCCCATGTGGCGGCCAACCAGGCCATCCTCGAGCTGAGCGCCGCCCGCTTCGGCGGCGACACCGAACCACCCGCCGCCGCGAAGGGCGGCGGGGCCGCGGGGGACGGCCTGCCGGGCTTCGACGGCCCCGGCCCCGAGCTGGAGGCCGCCTTCCACGCCGCCACCGTCTTCGACCTGCCGGACTACTGACAGCCGCCCGAAGAGCGCCCGCTCAGCCCTCGTACGGGTCCTCCAGCACCGGGACGCTACGCCGACCCGAAAACGGGTGGCCGCCCGGCCGCCGCCCGGCTTCGATGTCCCGTAGCCCCGCCACGGCCCCGACCCGCCCAGGAGGCAGGACCGATGACCGATCCGACCCGGACTCCCGCGCCGAAGCGGCTGGTCCACCTCGACCCGGACGGCTGCGGCGGGGGCTGGGTGTTCGTGATCGTGGCGGCACTCACCGGGGTGGTCTACCAGGCCCAGTGCGGGGGTCACTCCTGCGCCCAGGAAGAGCAGGAGGGCTATCTGCTCCCGCTCTACGGGACGGACCTGGACGCCGAGCTCAACGAGCTCTTCGTCGGCGAACTGCGGGGCTGGGGCCACCGCGGCCGGGTGTGGCCGCCGGAGTCGCTGGCCCGACTGCGGTGCGCCGTCGGCGAGTTGGGCGTGTACCCATCCGGTCGGCACGACGAGCCCTGTCCGACCTGGCTCGTCCTGGACGAGTCCAGGCTCGCGGACCTGGCCGAGGCCTGGGTGCCGGTGCTGACCCCACACGGCCCGGGCGTCCTGGTCTGGGAGAACTCCGACTGACGCGCCGGCCCGGCAGGATCCACCAGGGAGGTCTAGCTGTGCATCTCCTTCGGCGTGGCCCTGGTCAGCGGCAGGAGGCGGGAGCCGAGCCCGGCGGCGGGGATGACGGCTCGGCGGATCGTCCTGGGGGCCATGTGCCCTCTCTCGTCTCGACGGTGGCGCGGTGCGTCGTGCCCAGCGCGGTCGTGACGTCACGCTACCAAGGGTTGTGGTGTGACTAATCGCTTGGCCGGGTGGGGAGTTGGCGCCGCCGACCGGCTCCTAACGGGTCGTCCGCACCCGGACCTCGACGGCGTCATCGGACTCCGGTGCCGCGGCCGCCGGCGCCCCCGGGCGCAGGGCCAGGACGAGGACCGCCGTCCCGGCGAAGAGGACGGCCGCGACGAGCCCGGTGGTGTGCAGCCCGGCGGTGAAGGCCTCGCGGGCGTCGTGCAGCAGGGCGGCGCCCCGGTCCGCCGGCAGCCGGCTCGCGGTGGCGAGGGCGGCGGGCAACGAGTCCGGGCCCCCGTGGGCGTGGTCGCGGTAGACGGTGGCGGCGAGGGTGCCGAGGAGGGCGAAGCCGAGCGAGCCGCCGAGGTAGTTGCCGGTCTCGGACATCGCGGCGGCCGAGCCGGCCCGCTCGGGCGGGACGCTGCCGAGCACCAGCCCGGTGCCGAGCGCGAACAGCGGGCCGGTGCCCAGGGCCAGCACGGTGATGCCGGTGACCACCACGGGCAGCCCTCCCGCGCCGTCCGTTCCGTCCGCGAGAGCGGTCAGCAGCGCGCCCAGCCCGGAGACCGCCAGGCCGCCCGCGATCGCGGTGGCGGGCTTCAGCCGGCCGGCCAGGGCGGGCGCGGTCATGGTGCCGAGCGCGACGCCCAGGCCCATCGGGGCGAACAGCACCGCCGAGGCGAACGGCGAGTGCCCGAGCACGCCCTGCAGGTACTGGGTCACCTCCAGGCCGGTGCCCGCCATGGCGACCCCGGCCAGCACCAGCGCGACGAGCACGGCCGCGAACGGGCGGTTGCCGGCCCGGCGCAGGTCCAGCAGCCGCAGGTCCAGCAGGGGGGCGTCCTGTCGCAGCTGCCGCCGTACGAAGAGCACGCCGAGCGCGGCACCGGCCGCCAGGAGCACCACGGGGACGGCGGACGGGCCCCCGACGGCGAGCCGCTTGACGCCGTGGACCAGCGGCAGCACCGCGCCCAGCGACAGCGCGACGCCGACCGGGTCCAGCCGGCCGGCCCGGTCGCCGCGGTACTCCGGCAGCACGGCCGGACCGGCCAGGACGAGCAGCACCATCGCGGGGACGGCGGCCAGGAACACCGATCCCCACCAGAAGTGCTGCAGCAGGAACCCGGCGAGGACGGGGCCGAGCGCGCCGCCGGTGAACTGGCAGGTCGCCCAGACCGCGATGGCCCGGCCGCGCTCCCGTTCGTCGCGGAACAGGTTGGTGATCAGGGCGAGCGTGGACGGCGCCAGGGTGGCACCGGCGGCGCCGAGCAGAGCGCGGACCACGATCAGCATCAGTGGGCCGGTCGCGAAGGCGGCCGCCGCCGACAGCACCGCGAAGGCCGCCGCCCCGCCCAGCAGCAGGCGACGGCGGCCGATCCGGTCGCCGAGCGTCCCCATCGTGATGACCAGGCCGGCCACCACGAGGCCGTAGGCGTCACTGATCCACAGCTGCTGGACGCCGGTGGCGCCCAGGTCGGCGGTCAGCTCGGGCAGGGCCAGCAGCAGCGCGGTGGTGTCCATCGCGACGAGCAGCGTGGGCAGCATCAGGAGGGCCAGCCCCAGCCGGGCCCGGGTGAGTCGCATCTCGGGAACTCCTCTTTCCTCATGTGGTCCGTCGACATGTGGTCCGTCGACGGACCACGTCGTCCGTCGACGGTTCGGGGCTGGTCGGAGCGGGCCGGGCGTTCTTGACACGCTTCCGGGGCCCGAGGTGCCGAGCCGCGTGCCTCCCGGGCGGCCCCGGAGATTCCGTGCGAGATTTCCGGCGGAGGACGTCAAGACGGCGGCGTCCGCTCCGACCACCGGTCGAAGCGGCCCCGCCGGGGCCCGCACACCCGAGGGAGACGCACGATGAAGTTCCTGATCAGCCTGCACATCAACCCGGCCGTCCTGGACGCGCTGACCGACGAGGAGAAGGCGGCGGTCGGCGCCGGGCACGGCACGTTCCTCGAGGAGTTGAAGGAGTCCGGCGAGCTGATCCTGACGCAGGCGCTGGTCGACCCCTCGCAGGCCGCCGTGGTGACCGTCCGCGACGGGCAGCCGGTGGTGACCGACGGTCCGTTCCTGGAGGCGAAGGAGTTCCTGGGCGGCTTCTACCTGGTCGACTGCGAGGACAAGGCGCGGGCGATCGAGCTGGCGGCCCGGATCCCGGACACCCGGATCGAGGGCCTGGGCGTCGAGGTCCGGCAGGTGATGTTCTCCGAGGGAAACTTGGAGGCATGACAGCACCGACAGCACCGGACATCGAGGACCTGCTGCGTGGCCTCACGCCGCAGGTCCTCGGCACGTTGGTACGGAAGTACGGCCTGTTCGAGGGGTGCGAGGACGCGGTGCAGGAGGCCGTCCTCGCCGCCGCCGTGCAGTGGCCGTCCGAGGGGGTGCCGGACAACCCGCGCGGGTGGCTGGTGACGGTCGCCTCCCGGCGGCTGGTCGACCAGGTGCGCAGCGACCGGGCGCGCCGCGAGCGGGAGTCGGCGACGGCGGCCGCCGAGGTGGTGCCGGAGTCCGTCCCGGACACCGACGACACGCTCCTGCTGCTGTTCCTGTGCTGCCACCCGGCCCTGACCGCCGCCTCGCAGACCGCCCTGACCCTGCGGGCGGTCGGCGGGCTGACCACGGCCGAGATCGCCCGCGCGTTCCTGGTGCCGGAGGCCACCATGGCGGCCCGGATCAGCCGGGCGAAGCAGCGGATCCGGGCCGCCGGGAGCACCTTCGCCCCGCCCGAGGGCGCCGAGCGCGAGGCGCGGCTCCGGGTCGTCCTGCAGGTGCTCTACCTGATCTTCAACGAGGGCTACACCGCCTCCTCGGGCAGCGAGCTGCACCGCCCCGACCTGGCCCGGGAGGCGATCCGGCTCACCCGGACGGTCCACGCCCAGCTGCCCGGGGACGGCGAGGTCGCCGGACTGCTCGCCCTGATGCTGCTGACCCACGCCCGCCGGAGCGCCCGCACCACGTCCACCGGGGACCTCGTCCCGCTCGACGAGCAGGACCGCACGGCGTGGGACCGCCCACTGATCGACGAGGGCACCGCCCTGGTCAAGGCCGCGCTGGCCGGCCCGGAGCTCGGCCCGTACCGGCTCCAGGCGGCCATCGCCGCCACGCACGCCGACGCGGCCACCGCCGCGGAGACCGACTGGCGACAGGTGCACGGCCTCTACCTGATCCTGGAGCGGATCGCCCCCAACCCGATGGTCACCCTCAACCGGGCCGTCGCCCTCGCCGAGACCGAGGGCCCCGGGGCCGGCCTGGCCCTGCTCGCCACCCTCGACGCCGATCCCCGCATGGCCGAGCACCACCGCCTGCTGTCCGTCCGGGCGCACCTCCTGGAGAAGGCCGGCGACCCGGCCGCGGCCCACGACCACTACCGCCGCGCCGCCCGCGCCACCGCCAGCCTCGCCGAGCGGCGCTACCTGGAGGCTCGCGCCGCCCGCCTGCGGCCGAGCTGACGGCTGAGCCGGCGGGCCGGGCCGACGCCGAGCGCCGGGCGGGGTGTCAGGACGTCGGCAGCAGGTAGCGGAGTTTGCCGCCCTCGGCGGCGGTGAGGCGGCCGCCGTTGGCCTCGATGACCCGGCGGGACGCGGTGTTGGTGTCGTCACAGGTCAGCAGGGCCGCCGTGATGCCGAGGGCGGCGCCGACCGGGAGCGCGGCGGCGAGCATGGCGGCCGCGTGGCCCCGGCGGCGGGCACTCGGCCGGACGTCGTAGCCGATGTGGCCGCCGACCCGGGCCAGTGCAGGGGTCAGCCGGTGCCGGATCGCGATCCTGCCCAGCACCTCGTCCCCGTCGGCCCACCACAGCGTGGTCATCGGCACGCCCGCGTCGCGTCGCGCCCCCGCCTCCGTCCGTTCGGCGAGCACCCGGGCGACGTACCGGCCGAAGGCGGCGTCGTCGCCGGTCAGGGCCGCCGGGTCGACATCGGTGACGAACCAGGGGACGGGGTGGCCCGGGTCCGCGCGGAACTCGGCCACCGCCGCCAGGAACGACCTCCGCAACCGGACGGTCGGATCGATCAGCCCGGGCACGGACTCTCCTCCGCCGCATCGGCGCCCGGCGCCCGGTCCTCGAACTCCCGCCGCGCCCCCGGGGGCCCGGCGGGAGCGCCGCCGGCCGTCATCAGCCGGTGCCGCCGGCCTTCAGGACCTGGGCCGCCGCGACGCCGGCGGCGCTGTTGCCGTGGCCGCCGCCCTCGACCTCGGCGGCGACGGCGAGGTCGCCGCGGTAGGCGATGAACCAGCTGTTGGTGGTCTGGCCGCCGGTCTCGACGGTGCCGGTCTTGGCGCCGATCTGGCCGGACAGGCCGGACATCGGGGCACGGGCGGTGCCCTGGGTGGCGGTCTTGGCCATCATGCCGCGCAGGTCGCGCGCGACGTCGGCGGGCAGCCGGCCGGGGGCCGGCACGCGCTTGGCGTCGTCCCGCAGGACGGGCTGGCGGAACGTTCCGCTCTGCACGGTGGCGGCGACCGAGGCCATCAGCAGGGAGTTGACCTGGATCTGGCCCTGGCCGATGTACTCGGCCGCCGCCTCGTCCTTGTTCCCCGGCGCCGGGATGGTGGCGTCCCGGCTCTGGATGCCGATGTGCCACTCCAGGCCGAGGCCGAACTGCTCGCGGGCCACCTTGCCGAACGCGCCGGGCTGCAGCTTCTCCAGGCCCTTGTCGATGAAGCCGGTGTTGCAGGAGTGGGTGAAGTCGTCGGTGAGCGTGTACGACGGGAAGTCGCCGGGCTCGTCGTTGTGCCACGGCTTCGGCGAGTTGGTGGTGTTCTTGCACGGCACCACGGTGTCCGGGGTCACGCCGGCCTCCAGCAGGGCGGCCGAGGTGATCACCTTCATGGTGGAGCCGGGCGCCTGGCCGCCCGCGACCGCGCGGTTGAACCCGGCGGGGGAGTAGGCCATCGCCAGGATGTGGCCGGTGCTGGGCTCGACGGCCACCAGGGAGGCCGGCTTGCCGCCCGCCGACTGCTGCTTGACCGCCTCCTCGGCGACCTTCTGGAGGTCCGCGTCCAGGGTGAGCTTGACCTGCGGCGCGCTCGGCGGGGTCAGCACGAACAGCTGCTCGGGCTCCTTCCCGGAGCCGCCGGAGAGCACCACGGCCCGTCCGGTGACGGCGGTCGCGCCGTCGGCGGGGGCGATCTGGGGCAGCACGGCGGCCAGCGACGGGAAGCCCTCCAGGGGCTTGCCGTTGCGGTCGGTGGGCTTGGTCACCGGGCCGGGCAGCGCCTTCACGGCGATCGTCCGGCCGGTGGCGAGCTGCGGGTGGACGACCGTCGGCGCCCAGCGCACCACGGCCCGGCCGTCCTGGGCCCGGACGACGGTGAGCGCGCTGTCGTACTCCCAGGCCCCGGTCGCGCCCTCGAACTCGGCCTTGACCCGGTAGCCGAGGGCCGGCTCGCTCGGGGTGCCGGACGCCGCCGGGCCCGTCCCGGTCAGCGCGAGCGAGCGCGCCGGCACGTTCTCGTGGAACGCGGTGAGCGCGGCGCGGGCGGCCTCCGGCCGGTCGGTGAGCGCGGAGGCGGCGGTGACGTCGCCGCGGCCCCAGGCCGCCAGGAAGTCCTTCGCCGTCGCCTCGGCCTGCGCCGCGGTCGGCGGCTCCTGCGGGGCCTTGGCCGAGGCGTCGGAGCCCTGCGTGCCGCCCCCGCCGCCGGACGAACCGCCGCCCTGGACGGCGTTCACGATGTTGTAGAGGCCGTACCCGCCCACCGCCAGCAGCGCGGCGAACACCCCGCCCACGGCCACCAGCACGGCCCGTCGGGCGCCCGAGCGGCGCGGGGCCGCTTCCTCGTCCTGGAACTCGACGTAGTCCTCGTCGAGTTCGGTGTACCCGGCGTACCCGTCCGGCTCATGCCCTTCGCGCATGTCCTCGTCCCCCCTGTGTCCTGCCGTCGTCCTGCCGTTTCACGGGCCTGCCCCCTCCGGCGTCCCGGCCCGCCGCCCGTTCGGTCCGTCGGTGATCCGTTCGAGCGCGGACCAGCCTAAGCGGAGAAGGGCGATCGGTCGACAGCGGGAGGGTCCGCCGGGCGGAGTCGCCCGGCGGACCCTCCCGAGCGGGGCGGGGGCCGTCAGGCCCAGGGGTCGGTGAAGGCGCGGCCGGGGACGGGCTTGGCGATGACGGCGATGGCGGTGAAGAAGTTGACCTGGCCGATCGCGATCATCAGGGTGGCGAGGGCCTTCTCCTCGTAGTGCCCGGCGACCTCGGCGTACAGCGCGTCGGGGACCCGCTCGCCGTGCGGGCTGGGCAGGAGGGCGGCGTCGACCAGCGCGAGCGCGGCGCGCTCGGCGGGCGTGAAGTGGGGCGAGTCCTGCCAGGAGGCCACCGAGGTGATCCGGTCCTCGCTCTCGCCGGCCTTGCGGAGGAACCCGGTGTGCAGGACGGTCAGGTAGGTGTTCCCGGCGAGCTGGCCGGCCCGCAGCTGGACCAGGCTGATGGTGCTGCGGGGCACCGAGTGGTTGCCGGTGGCCTTGAACAGCGCGGCCGAGACCTCGGCGAGCTCGGGGACGAGCTGCGTCGGGTCCTCGGTCATGCGGGGGCGCGGCGGGACCTCGGCGGTGATCGGGCGGATGGTCATCGCGGGTGTTCCTCTCGGGGGTGCCGGGATCCTGGTGATCCCGGTGATCAGCGGTGCTGTCACTTCCCCGACGGATCGCGGCGCGGCCTTGTGACACCGCGGCCGAAGGAATGTCCGCGGGCTCCCTCAGCGCAGCACCGCAGGCGTCGGCCCGTCCGGCCGTACGGTGATGCTGTAGGCGGCGCGCGTGGGCTTGGCGTGGAACTCCAACACCCCCATCGGCAGCAGCAGTTCCAGCAGCGAGGTGGTCTCCCGGAGGGCGAACTGGGTGCCCAGGCAGGCGCGGGCGCCGAGGCCGAAGGGGAGGTAGGCGCCGAGGTGGCCGGGGCGCTCCGAGCCGGGGGCGAAGCGCGCGGGGTCGAAGCGCTCGGGGTCGGGCCACAGGGCCGGGTCGCGGTGGACGAGGTACGGGCAGACCAGCACGTCCGTCCCGGCGGCGATGCGGTGGCCGGCGATGACGTCGTCCTCGACGGCGTGCCGGGGGAGCAGCCAGGCCGAGGGGTAGAGCCGCAGGGTCTCGCTGACCAGCGCCTGCGGGTCGGCGGTGCGGGCCTCGGGGTGGCGGTCGAGGAGCAGGAACAGCCAGGTGAGGGTGGTGGCGGTGGTCTCGTGCCCGGCGACGAGCAGGGTGACGAGTTCGTCGCGGATCAGCCGGTCGGTGTACTCGGGGTGCTGTGCGCCCGCGTCGAGCAGGACCCGGAGCACGCCCGGATCCTCCGTCGGGCCGGCCGAGCGGGCCGCCTCGATCGCGCCCCGGGCGACGGCGTCGACCAGGGCCAGGTCCTCGGCGACGGCGTCCCGGGCGTCCGCCGCGTCGGTCGGCAGCGTCGGCATGGCGGCCACCACCCGTTCCACCGCGCGGAGTTCGCGGTCGGTCCGGTCCTCCAGCGGCAGCCCGGTGAGCGCCCGCCAGACGGTGTCCAGGGCGAAGCGCCGCATCTCCTCGCCCACGTCGAAGGTCTCCCCGCTGCGCCGGTACCCCTCCCAGCGCTCGGCGGTACGGCGCGCGGCGGCCGCGATCCGCTGCTCGTACCTGCGCATCCCGGTGCCGGTGAACTGCGACTGCAGCAGCCGCCGTTGGCGCTTCCAGGCATCGCCGGTGGCGGACAGCACGCCGTCCCCGACGAGCATCCGGGCGCGGTGCGAGCGCTTGACGTACCGGTCCGGGTGCCGGCCCAGGACGTGCTGCACCGCCGCCGGGTCGGTGACCAGCACGGTCGGCGTCGGACCGAGCCGGAACGCGGCGAGCCCCCCGACGCCGCGCTGCGCCCGCCCCAGCAGCTCGATCAGCTCGACCCCCTCGGCCCGCCACTGCTCGACGGCCTCCGGGGCCAGCTCCGGTACCGGGCGGGTGTCCGTGCTCACGGCTGGTGTCCTTCCGCTCTGCTGACGCTGCGTCGGCCCCGACTCTATGCCAGGGCGACACCCCGCCGGACGGCGCCGACCGGGCGCGGCAGGCGGGCGAGGGAGGCGGTGACGGGGGCGGGCGGCCCGCCCCTCGGCGCACGGCTGCGCCGCGGTCCGTCCCCCTCGACGGACCGCGGCGCAGCGGCTTTCGGGTGGCGTCGGTCAGGACGCCCCGGTCACACCTGCTGCCACAGGGCCGGGACGATCGGCGGTTCCCAGCCGACCTGGGCGGTGTGGCCCTGGATGCAGACGTAGCTGACGCCGTTGTAGGTCACGGTGTCGCCCGCCTTGTAGGTGGTGCCGGGGGTCCAGGTGCCGCCGGGGTTCGGGTTCCCGTTGCCCACGACCAGGGAGAAGCTGGTGCTGTGGGTGGCCGAGCCGGTCCCGGTGAGGGTGATGCCGTAGGTGCCGGCCGCGGTGGAGGCGGAGGTCGCGATGGTGACCGTCGCGGAGCCGCCGGACTGCACCGAGGAGGGGCTGAACGTGACCGTGACGCCGGCCGGCGCGCCCGAGGCGGTCAGGTTGACCGTCTGGGCCGAGCCGGAGGTGGTGGCGGTGGCGACCGTCGCCGAGGTGGAGGCGCCGGGCTGGACGGTGGCGGTGGCGGGGTTCACCGCGAGGGAGAAGTCGTTGGCGGGCGTGCTGCCGCCGACCGAGGTCTTCCAGATGGTGTAGGCCACGCCGTCGGCGCTGCGGTTGAGCACCGTCGCGTCGACGTTGCCCGTGGTGTCGCAGGACTGGTGGTAGCAGGAGTCGTAGGAACGACCCGCCGTACCGCCCCACTTGGCCGCCTGCGCCGAGGTCTTGGTGTCGCTGGCGCCGGCCGCGTAGCCGGAGGTGGGGATGCCGGCCTGCTGGAAGGAGTAGTCGTCCGAGCGGCCCTGTCCCTCGACGTTCTCCTCGGGCTGGAGGTTGAGCGAGTCCCAGTAGGCCTTCATCGGCGCCGAGGCCGAGGAGGAGATGTTGTTGATGAAGTAGCCGGCGTTGGGCGAGCCGACCATGTCGAAGTTGTAGTACGCCTTGATCGCGGAGCGCTGGGCGGAGCCCAGCTGGCCGACGTAGAACTGCGAGCCCTGCAGGCCCTGTTCCTCGCCGGTCCACCAGGCGAACCGGACGTGCCGGGTCAGGGTGGGGTTCTGCTGGGCGAGCACCAGCGCGTTCTCCAGCAGGGTGGCCGAGCCGGAGCCGTTGTCGTTGATGCCGGGGCCGGCGCCGACGCTGTCCAGGTGCGCGCCGAACATGGTGACCTGGTCGGCGGGGCCGCCGGGCCAGTCGGCGATCAGGTTGTTGGACTGGTAGCTGCAGGAGGTGCAGGTCTGCTCGCTGACGGTGTAGCCGGCCGCCTGCAGCTTGGACTTGACGTACGCCACCGACTGGCTGTGCCCGGCGGTGCCCGCCCGGCGGTTGCCGCCGTTCTGGTTGGCGATGCCGTTCAGCTGGGACAGGTGGGCCTGGACCTTGGCGACGTCGATGTCGGGTGCGGGTCCGCCGGGGTTGCCGCCGCCGCCGACGGTCAGGGTGTACTGGGCGGTGTGGGTGGCCGCGCCGGCGGTGCCGGTGACGGTGATCACGTACGTCCCGGCCGGGGCGCCGGAGGAGGCCGCCAGGGTGAGGGTGGCGGAGGAGCCGGTCTGCACGGACGAGGGGCTGACCGTGGCGGTGACCCCGGTCGGGGCGCCCGAGGCGCTCAGGCTGACGGTCTGCGCGGTGCCCGAGGTCAGTGCGGTGCTGACCGTCGCGGTGGTCGAGGCGCCGGGCTGGACGGAGCCGGAGGCCGGGCCGAGCGCCAGCGAGAAGTCGTTGCTGCCGGACGGCGTGCAGCTCGGGTCACCGCTCTGCGCGGGCACGCTGACCGCGTCCCAGGCCGCCTTGGCCCGGGTGAAGAAGGTGCAGGACGGGTCCAGGTTCTTCGCCGCCGTCAGGGTGGCGGTGCGGTAGCGCTTGTACGTCATGCCGCTGGTCTTGAGCAGCATGCCGCCGTAGAAGACCCGCCCGGCGTCCTTGATCCCGATGCCGGTGACGGAGGAGTTGTTGCAGGTCGGGCTGGTGGGCTTGCCGCCGCCCGGGTTGGAGCCCTCGGCCAGCAGGTAGAACCAGTGGTTCAGCGGGCCGGCCGCCGCGTGCTCCTCGGTCTGCGGGATGGACGAGGAGTAGCAGTTGGGGTCGTTGTTGACCTGCGAGGGGTTGGACATGTTCCGGATCGGCCCGCTGCCGACCAGGTTGATCATCTCGCCGACGGTGTAGTCCGGGCTGTCGTACGGCGCGGGCTCGTTGGCGTAGGCCTCGGTGAGCGCGCCCATGATGTCGCCGGTGGCCTCGCCGAGGCCGGACTCGTTGTTGGCGCCGCCCGGGGTGTACTGGTCGATGCCGTGGCCGAACTCGTGGCCGACGACGTCGATCGAGGCGATCCACTCGTTCGCCTGGCTGTGGCCGATGGATATCGAGCTGCCGTCCCAGTAGGCGTTGACGTCGTTCAGGCCGACCTTCACCGGCCAGCTGCCGCCGTTGCCGTTGTGCCCGTTGCGACCCAGCCAGTCGCGGAGCATGTCCCATTCCTTCTGGGCCGCGAACATCGCGTCGCCGCAGGCGGTCTCCTTGGTCGACGGGCTGCCGTTGCCCCAGGAGTCGCTGGACTTGGAGAAGACCTGGCCGGTGCTGTAGTCGGAGCAGCTCAGGCCGGGCCGGTTCGGGTCGCGCAGCGAGTACGAGCCGCCCGAGCCGGTGGTGCTGATGCTGACCGGGGCGGGCCCGTTCCACTTGCTGGTGAGGGTCCCGGCGCGGACGTCGTCGTAGCTGTCGATCACCTCGCCGCTCGCGGCGTCCACGAAGACGTGCAGCCGGCTGGGGGCGCTGCCGTTGTGACCGGTGAGCACGGTCTCCCAGGCGAGCCGGCCGCCGCTGCCGTCCTTGACCCGGACGACCAGTCGGCTGGACTCCACCGTGTCCACGGAGGGCAGCGCGGTGCGGGCGGTCCTCTCGGCCGTGTCCGCGCCGATCCGCGGGGTGACGGAGCCGCCGACCGGGCCGGTGGCGGCGGACTGCAGGCCGCGGACCTTCCCCTGCCCGTCGGCGAGCACCACCGCGTCCCCGCCGACCACCGGCAGGCCGCGGTAGCTGCGCTCGTACGCGACGGAGTAGAGGCCGCCGACCCAGGGGGTGACGGCCCGGCGCTCGTAGGTCTCGCCGGGGCCCTTGGCCAGTGCGTCCAGTCCGGCCGCGGCCGCGGCGTCGGCGGCGTTGACCGCGGCGGCCAGGGCGCCGGGTGGCGCCGGGGAGGGGGTGGGCGCGGCGGTGGCCGGCCCCGCGGTGGCGGCGATCAGGCCGGCCAGCACGGTCAGGGTGGTCGCCGTGGTCAGCAACCGGCCTGGGGAAACTCTGCGTTGCATCGAGGCTCCTCGCATGTGGGGGTCCTCGACCGCGGACGGCAACGGCTGGTGGCGCACCGCAGGCCATGTCGGGGGGCGGCCGTACGGGCCGTCCGCGCTCGGGTGCCCGAACCCTCACATGGCGTCATGCTCGGGTCAATGGCCGGTGCGGTCCCGGCATAGGGTTGGCAAATTCCGTCAAGCCGGTCGTCCGGCTTCGCGTCAAGCTGGGCTTTTCTCCGAGTGGTTGAGACCACCTCATGTACGGGCCCGGGTGCGAGCGGGTACCGTCGGGGCGACGAACGCACCCGGGGAGGCAGCCGTGGAGCGGAACCGAGTGGCGGCCCCCGCCGCCCCCGCGACGGGGACGCCGGCCCCGCCGACCGGCCAGGGCCGTGCCGCCTGGCGCGAGTTCGGCGCCCGGCTGCGGCACTGGCGGCGCCGGGCGGGCCTCACCCAGGTGCAGCTCGGCGCCGCGATCGGCTACGACCACACCGCGGTCAGCAAGATCGAGCACGGGGCCCGCCGGGTCACCCCCAGGATCGCCGACCGGATCGACGAACTCCTCGGTGCTGAAGGGGAGTTGATCGCGGCTTGCCTGCGCGCCGAGACCGCCGAACTGTGCGCGCCCGACTCCTTCCCGCCCGCCCTGCTCCGCCCCCCGCTGCCCGGCCCCGGACCGGCCGGGTCGGCCCCGAGCGTCCTCGCCCCGGCCCGGCTGCCGGACTACGGCCTGCTCTGCCCGCTGCACGGCGCCGAGGGCTGCGACGTCCCCCCGAGCGCCGAACTCGCCCTGCTTCACGCCGAGTTCTGCGCCCCCGAGGCGCTCGCCGCTCCGGCCGCGGCGCCGCCACTGGACGCCGACACCGCGCACGCCCTGACCGGACTGCTGGCCGCCCACCTGCGCTCCGGTGAGACCGGCGACCGACCGGGCCTGGCCGCCGCCGTCGAGCGGACCCTGCGCGCGGTGCTCGCCCGGCTCGCCAACGCTCCCGCCGCGCACCGCCGTCCGCTGGCCCGGCTGGCCGCCGAGCACGCCCACGCGGCCGGTGCACTGCGCATGCAGGACGGCCGCAACGCCACCGCGATGGCCTGCTACGACCGCGCGCTCACCTGGGCCGGGCTGGCCGGGGACCAGGCCACCCAGGTCGGCACGCTCAGCGACCTGAGCATCCTGGCCCGACTGGACGGCGATCCGGAGGCCGCCCTTGGCTACGCCCGCGAGATCGACCGGGTCGCGCCCGGCCGGCACTGGGCCGGGGCGATGGGACGGATCAGCCGGGCCCGGGCCCACGCGCTGACCGGTGACGTCCCGGCGACGGTCCGGCAGATCGAGCTGGCCCGGGCACACCTGGACCACATCGGCGCGCGGGACGAGGTCGACGTGCCCTGGCTCTCGATCGCCTCGATGCGGATGCGGGTGGAGTCGGCCGCGGCCGCCGCGCTGCGCGACCTCGCCGCGGCCGGGGACGACCCGGGGCTGGCCCGTCGGGCGCTGGACGCCACCGAGACCGCGCTGGGCCTGCTCGGCCCGACCCAACTTCCGGCCAGCCGCCTGCTGTTCATCGTCCGGGCGGCCGACTGCCTGCTGTGCGCGCACGATCCGCGGTCGGCCGTCGACCTCCTGGGCCGCGCCCTGGAGGACACCCCCGCGGCCGCCCTCCCGGCGCTGGTCGGGTACGAGCTGCGCGGGGTGCGCGACCGCCTCGCCGCGCACGCTCCGCAGGCCGCGGACCGGCTGGCGGAGCTGGTGCGCGCCTGATCGGCGCGGGAGGGGGCGCTCGACCGTTCTTGCGCGCCGGAGCGAAGGAACCGCACCCCGGTAACTCCCGCATCTTCCGGAAAGTGCGCCCCCTTCACGCCGTTCGAGCGTCAACTTCGTGCGCGGATGGTCCGCCGATCGGGTCATTCATGGCGTTAACACGTCGAATGACTTCCTCGGCCAGCGGCTCCCGCTAGAGTCTCTGAATATTCCAGTCGTTAGTCCGCGAAGAACGGGGGGCGCGTGCTGTCAACCCTTGCGCGCCGGCTCGCCCATCCGCTCCTGCTGCTGGGCGTCCTGTCCGTCTCCGTCGCGACCCTGCGCTTCCACTGGGCCCCCGACCGGGTCTCCCCGCTCGTCCTGGTCGCCGTGATCGGCTACCTGGCGGTCCTGGAGCGGCTGATCCCGTACCGGAGCGACTGGCACCCGACCCGGCGCGAACTCGGCTGGTACAGCGTCTACTTCGTCCTGAGCATGGTCGGCGGCGCACTGGCCCAGGGGCTGGTGACGAGCCTGGTGGAGGTGCTCGGCCCGGCGCACCCGGCGCTGCCCTTCGCGGTGGAGATCCCACTCGCGCTGCTGGTCGGCTCGCTCGGCGACTACCTCGTGCACCGCTGGTCGCACCGGAACCGGTGGCTCTGGCGGCTGCACGGGGTGCACCACGTCCCGGAGAAGGTGAACGTCGCGAACAACGGCGTGAATCATTTCCTGGACGTCTTCGTCGCGCAGTCCGTGGTCCAACTTTCGCTGGCGCTGATCGGATTCTCGGCGGATTCGGTGTTCGTGGTCGGAATATTCGTTCTGGCCCAGGGGTATTTCGTCCACGCGAACATCGACGTCCACCTCGGGCCGCTCGGCCACGTCCTGGCCGGCCCGGAGCTCCACCGCCTGCACCACAGCACCGACCTCGCCGAAGCCGGCCACTACTCCTCCGACCTCTCCCTGTGGGACCACGTCTTCGGGAGCTTCACCTGGCGGCCCGGCCGAGTGCCCACCGCCGTCGGACTCACCGACCCGGCCGCGTTCCCCGCGACCGGCGAACTCGGCGCCACCCTGCTGCACCCCTGGCGCCGCGCGAAGCCCACCGAGCAGTCCGTCTGACTGCGGCCCGCGCAGTCGTCCCCCCGCCCGTGTCCCCGGCGCCACGCCATCACCCTCGGATTGGATCATGACTTCCTCGCCCTTCGCCGTGCCCCGCGAGCCCATCGCGATCACCGGTATCGGCTGCCGCCTGCCGGGACACGCCAACGACCACCGGACCTACTGGCGCAACCTGCTGGAGGGCCGGGACTGTCTCACGGAGACTCCCGCCGACCGGTACGACACCGGCAGCCTGGGCAGCCGCGACCGGGCCAAGCAGGGGCGGCTGATCGGCGGCCGGGGCGGCTACATCGACGGATTCGACACCTTCGACCCGGACTTCTTCGGGATCAGCCCGCGCGAGGCCGAGCACATGGACCCGCAGCAGCGCAAGCTCCTGGAGGTCAGCTGGGAGGCCCTGGAGGACGGCGGCCTGCGTCCGGGTGAACTGGCCGGCCGGGAAGTCGGCGTCTACATGGGCGCCTTCACCCTCGACTGGAAGATCCTGCAGTTCGCGGACCTCGACTTCAGCACCATCGCCGCGCACACCGCCACCGGCACCATGATGACGATGGTCTCCAACCGGATCTCGCACTGCTTCGACTTCCGCGGCCCCAGCGTCTCGATCGACACCGCCTGCAGCTCCTCCCTGGTGGCCGTCCACCTGGCCTGCCAGAGCCTGCTCCGCGGCGAGACCGAACTCGCCCTGGCCGGAGGCGCGTTGCTGCACATGGCGCCGCAGTACACGATCGCCGAGACCAAGGGCGGCTTCCTCTCCGCCGACGGCCGCTCGCGTGCCTTCGACGCCTCCGCCGACGGCTACGTCCGGGCCGAGGGCGTCGGAGTGGTGGTGCTCAAGCGGCTCTCCGACGCGCAGCGCGACGGGGACCCGGTGCACGCGGTGATCCTCGGCAGCGGCGTCAACCAGGACGGCCGCACCAACGGCATCACCGTCCCCAGCGCGGACGCCCAGGCCACCCTGATCGAACGGGTCTGCGCCGAGGCCGGGGTGCTGCCCGGGAGCCTGCAGTACGTCGAGGCGCACGGCACCTCGACCGCGGTCGGCGACCCGATCGAGGCGGCCGCGCTCGGCCGGGTGCTCGGCATCGGCCGCCGCTCCGGGGACCGTTGCTACGTGGGCTCGGTCAAGACCAACATCGGGCACACCGAGGCCGCGGCCGGCGTCGCCGGGCTGATCAAGACGGCGCTCGCCCTCAAGCACCGCCGGATCCCGCCGCACCTCAACCTGGAACGGCCCAACCCGGCCATCGACCTGGCCGCGCTGCCCTTCGAGATCCCGGCCGAGCCGCTCGACTGGCCCGAGCACCCCGGCCCGGCCCGCGCGGGCGTGAACTCCTTCGGCTTCGGCGGCACCAACGCGCACGTCCTGCTGGAGGAGCCGCCCGCCCCCGTCCCCGCGGCGCCGGCCGCCGAACCGCTCTGCACCGTGCTGCCGCTGAGCACCAAGGACGCCGCCGGCCTGCCCGAACTGGCCGACGCGGTACGGCAGGAGCTCGCCGCCGGCGTCCCGCTCACCGACCTCGGCCACACCCTGGCACACCGCCGCCAGCACCTGCCCGAGCGGCTCGCGGTGGCCTACTCCTCCCGGCAGGACCTGGCCGAGGCGCTGGCCGCGTACGGGCGCGGCGAGGAGCACCCGCGGGTGGTCCGGGGGCGCGCCCGGGAGCGCCGGGAGCGCCGCCTGGCCTGGGTGTTCACCGGCATGGGCCCGCAGTGGTGGGGGATGGGCCGGGGTCTGTACGAGAGCGAGCCGGTCTACCGCGAGGCCGTCCGGGCCGTCGACCGGGAGATCCGCGAGCAGGCCGGCTGGTCGCTGCTGGAGGAGCTGGCCCGGGACGAGGCGGACTCCCGGATGGCCGAGACCTGGCTGTCCCAGCCCGCCAACTTCGCCGTCCAGGTGGGCCTTTCGGCGCTCTGGCGGAGCCACGGCCTGCGCCCGGACGCGGTGGTCGGCCACAGCACCGGCGAGGTGGCCGCCTTCCACGAGGCCGGGGTGTACGACCTGGCCGACGCCGTCCGGGTGGTGCTGGCCCGCAGCCGGCTGCAGCACCGGCTGGCCGGTACCGGCGGCATGCTCGCGGTCGGACTGCCGGAGGCCGAGGCGGAGCGCCGGATCCGGCCGTACCGCGACCGGATCTCGCTCGGCGCCGTCAACAGCCCGTCCGCGGTGACCCTGGCCGGGGACACCGAGGCGCTCGGCGAGCTGGCCCGGGAGCTGACCGCACAGGACGTCTTCGCCCGTCTGCTGGACGTCGAAGTCCCCTACCACAGCGTGCGGATGGACCCGATCCAGGACGAGCTGGTCGCGGCGCTCGCCGTCATCAAGCCCCAGGAGGCACGGCTGCCGCTCTACCTGACCGCCCGGGAGGGGCTCGCCCAGGGGCCCGAACTGGACGGCGGGTACTGGTGGGAGAACGTCCGCAACCCGGTGCGCTTCCGGGCCGCCGTCGAGCGGATGGCCGAGGACGGGCACGGCCTGTTCCTGGAGGTCGGCCCGCATCCGGTGCTCGGCCACGCGATCCGCGAGTGCGCCGAGCGGGCGCACACCCTGCCGTCGATCCGCCGGCACCAGGACGAGCCCGAGCGCTTCGCCCGCAGCCTCGCCGAACTGCACACCCTGGGCGTCGAGTTGAGCTGGGACGCGCTGCACCCGACCGGGCGCCCGGTGCCGCTGCCGCGGTACCCGTGGCGGCGCGACCGCTACTGGGTCGAGCCCGCGCCGGTCGCCCAGGTCCGGCTCGGCCGGGTCGACCACCCGCTGCTCGGCCGCCGCACCGCGAGCGCCCAGCCCGGCTGGACCACCGCGCTCGACCCCGAGCGGCTGCCCTACCTGGGCGACCACCGGATCGAGGGCCGGATCGTCTTCCCGGCCGCCGGGTACCTGGAGATGGCCGCCCAGGCCGTCCGCGCCCTGACCGGCGGCACCGAGGTGGTACTGGCGGAGATCGAACTCAACCGGGCGCTGTTCCTCTCCGAGAGCGACCCCGTCCGCGTCCAGCTCGGCTACGCGCCGGAGGACGCCCGGTTCACCGTCGCCGCCACCCCGGCCGGCGGCGAGCCGGCCACGCACGCCTGCGGCCGGGTCCGCACCGGCCAGCGGCGCTCCTACGGCCCCGCGCTGGAAACCTCCGCCCCCGACACCCACGGACAGCACCTCGACGGACCGGACTGCTACCGGCGGCTGGCCGGGCGCGGCTACGACTACGGGCCCGCCTTCCAGGCCATCGAGCAGGTGTGGGCGGGCCCCGGCGAGGCACTGGCCCGGCTCCGGCCGACCCCCGGGCTCGGCCCCGACGCGGCCGACCACCAGCTGCACCCGGTGCTCCTGGACGCCTGCTTTCAGACCCTGCTCACCACCACGCTGCACGCGCCCGAGGGCGGCAGCGTACGGCTTCCGGTCTCCATCGAGGAGGTCCGGCTCGACGAGATCGGCGCCCGGCCGCTCTGGGCGCACGCCACCGTCACCCGGGACAGCGGCGAGGAACTCGTCGGCGACATCGCCCTGTACGGCGAGGACGGCACCCCGCTCGGCCGGGTCACCGGCTTCCGGGTCGCCGACGTCGCCCAGGCCCCCGCCTCCGTCGGCCTGGCCACCATCGACGGCTGGCTCACCGAGGTCGCCTGGGTGGAGGCGGCCGCCCCGACCACCGGGGAAGCCCTCGGCGACCTGCTGCTCTTCGCCGACGAGGGCGGCCTCGCCGAGCGGCTGGCCGCGCTGGCCGCCGAACGCGGCGCCCGCTGCCACCTGGTCCGGCCCGGCCCGGAGTACCGCCACGGTGACGGGCACTCGACCGTACGGCCCGACTCCGCCGAGGACGTCCGACGGCTGCTCGCCGACCTCGACACCGGCTACGGCACCGCCGTCCACCTGTGGAACCTCGACCTGCCCGCCCTGGACACCACCACGCCCGACCGGCTCGCCGGGCTCGCCACCCTCGGCGCCTACTCGCTGATCGCCCTCGCCCAGGCGCTGCCCGCCGCCCGCCCGGACGGCCGGCTGCACATCGTCACCCGGGGCACCCAGCCCGCCGCCCCCGGCGACCGGGTCGAACCGCTCGGCGCCCCCGCCTGGGGCATCGGCCGGGTGCTCTGGCAACAGGAACTCGTCGCCCAGCGCGGCAGCCTGGTCGACCTCGACCCGGCCGTCCCCGCCGCCGACCAGGCCGAGGCCCTGCTCGCCGAACTCACCGCCCGGGACGAGCAGGAGATCGCCCTGCGGGCCGGCGGCCGGCTCACCAGCAGGCTGCGGCAGGCCGAGGGCCTCACCCGGCCGCTGCCCCCGGTGCTGCGCCCCGACGGCAGCTACCTGGTCACCGGCGCCTTCGGTGCCCTCGGCCGGCTGCTCTGCCGCACCCTGGTCAAGCGCGGCGCGCGACGGCTGATCCTGGTCGGCCGCACGGCCCTGCCCGAGCGCTCCCGGTGGGCGCACACCGACCCGCGCAGCCCCGTTGGAGAGCGGATCGCCTTCCTGCGCGAACTCCAGGCGCTCGGCGCCGAACCACTGCTCGCCCCGGTCGACGTCACCGACGAGGCCGCCCTCGCGGCCTGGCTCGCCGACTACCGCGAGCACCAACACCCGCCGATCCGGGGCGTCTTCCACCTCGCCGGGCAGGTCAAGGACATCCTGCTCGCACAGATGGACCGCCCGGCCTTCGACGCCGGGTACGCCCCCAAGGTGGCCGGCGGTCACCTGCTGCACCGGCTGCTGCGCGACGAACCGCTCGACCACTTCGTCCTGTTCGCCTCCGTCGCCTCGCTGCTCACCACCGCCGGGCAGACCAACTACGCGGCCGGCAACGCCTTCCTGGACGCCCTCGCGCACCACCGCCGGGCCGACGGCCTGCCCGCGCTCAGCCTGGACTGGGGGCCCTGGGCCACCGGCATGATCGAGGAGCTGGGCCTGGTCGCCCACTACCGCGACGCCCGCGGCATGAGCTCGCTGCCGCCGGACGCCGGGGCGGCCGTCCTGGAGCGCGTCCTCGGCCAGGACCGCGCCCAGCTGCTGGTCGCCACCGTGGTCGACTGGCCGACCTTCCTCGCGTGGTACCCGGCGCCGCCCCCGCTGGTCGCCGACCTGGCGGCGAACGCCGCCGAGCAGGCCCCGGCCGAGACCGGCGGCTTCCTGGACGCCTACCGGGCGGCCGACCCGCAGACCCGCCGGGCGCTGGTGACCGAGCGGCTCACCGCCGCGGCCGCCGCCGTGCTGCGGATCGGCGCCGAGCGGATCGACACCGACACCAGGCTCGGCGCGCACGGCCTGGACTCGCTGCTCGCGATGGAGCTGCGGGCCCGGGCGCACGGCGAACTGGGCGTCGCCCTGCCGGTGGTGGCCCTGCTCAGCAACGGCACCGTCGGCGACCTGGTGGACCTGCTCGTCGAGGGCCTCACCGAGCGGCTCGCCGCCGACGGCACCCCGACCGGCGCCGAGGTCGAGCTGCACACGGACGAGTCCCGCTACCCGCTCACCCACAACCAGCAGGCGCTCTGGTTCCTGCGCCAGCTGCACCCGGACGGCTTCGCGTACAACATCGGCGGCGCCGTCGAGGTGCGCGCGGTGCTCGACCCGGAGCTGGTGTTCGCCGCGTTCCGCCACCTGGTCGCCCGGCACCCGGGCCTGCGGGCCGTCTTCACGGCCGAGGAGGGCCGCCCGGTCCAGCGGATCCGCGCGGAGGCCGTGGCCGACACCGGGCTGTTCGACGTCGAGGACCGCCCGTGGGAGGAGATCCACGAACTGATCGTCCGCGAGTACCGGCGGCCGTACGACCTCGCCGAGGACCCGCTGGTACGGCTGCGGCTGTTCCGGCGCGGGCCGGACCGCTGGGTGCTGATGAAGGCCGTCCACCACATCGTCTCGGACGCCATCTCCACCTTCACCTTCATCGAGGAGCTGTTCGAGGTCTACGAGGCGCTGCGCCGGGGCCGCACCCCCGAACTGCCCCCGGTGGCCGCCCGCTACCTGGACTTCCTCAACCACCAGAACCGCTTCCTGGCCGCGCCCGAGGCACAGCGGATGCTCGACTACTGGCGCGGCCACCTGCCCGCCGAGATGCCGGTGCTGGCGCTGCCCACCGACAAGCCCCGCCCGGCCGTGCAGACCCACAACGGCGCCTCCGAGTTCTTCCGGCTGGACGCCGAGCTCACCGCCCGGGTCCAAGAGCTGGCCCGCGCGCAGAACGCCACCCCGTTCATGGTGCTGCTCAGCGCCTACTACCTGCTGCTGCACCGCTGGTCCGGGCAGCCGGACATCGTGGTCGGCAGCCCGGTCACCGGCCGCACCCAGGAGGAGTTCGCCGCCGTCTACGGCTACTTCGTCAACCCGCTGCCGCTGCACGTGAGCCTGGCCGGGGAGCCGACGGTGGCCGAGCTGCTCGCCCGGGTGCGGGAGAGCGTGCTCGGCGGGCTGGACAACCAGGACTACCCCTTCCCGCTGCTGGTCGAGCAGCTGGGGCTGCAGCACGACCCGAGCCGCTCCGCGGTGTTCCAGGCGATGTTCATCCTGCTCACCCACAAGGTCGCCGTGGAACGCTTCGGCTACCGGCTGGAGTACATCGAACTCCCGGAGGAGGAAGGACAGTTCGACCTGACGCTGTCCGCCTACGAGGACCGTGCGGACGGCTGCTTCCACTGCGTCTTCAAGTACAACTCGGACCTCTTCGAAGCCGGCACCGTGCAGCGGCTGGCCGCCCACTACCGCAACCTGCTGGACGCCATGACCCGCGCCGCGCAGGACGAGCCGGTCGGCCGGCTGCGGATGCTGGACTCGGCCGAACGCCGGGAGATCCTCACCGCGTTCAGCGGCGCCGAGCGCCGGATCGAGCACGACACCCCGCTGCCGGAGCTGATCGCCAAGGCCGCCGCCGAGCACCCGGAGGCCGTCGCCGTGGTCGCGCCCGGCCGTGACGAGGTCCGCCGCATGACCTACGGCGAGCTGGACCGGCGCTCCCAGCGCACCGCCGTACGGTTGCGCGAACTGGGCGTCGGGGAGGGCTCGGTGGTGGCGGTCCACCTGGACAAGTCACCGGAGCTGATCACCACCCTGCTGGGGATCTGGCGGGCCGGCGCCGCCTACCTGCCGCTCGACCCCGGGCACCCGGCGGACCGGCTGGCGTACCAGGTGGCCGACGCCGGGGCCGAGCTGGTGGTCGTCGACGAGCGGCGCCCGCCGGCCGCCGAGCTGCCCGCCCGGCCCGTCACCCTGGAGGAGCTGGACCGGCCCGCCGCGGCCGCCCTGCCGCTGCCCGCCGCCGATCCGGACCGGGCCGCCTACGTGATCCACACCTCGGGCTCCACCGGACGGCCGAAGGGGGTCCGGGTCGACCACCGCAACCTGGCCGCCGTCACCGCCGGCTGGCGCGCGGAGTACCGGCTGGACACCGAGGTCCGGGTGCACCTGCAGATGGCCGGGACGGCCTTCGACGTGTTCTCCGGCGATCTCGCCCGGGCGCTCGGCAGCGGCGGAACCCTCGTCCTGGTCGACCGCGACCTGCTCTTCGACACCGCCCGGCTGCACCGGGTGATGCGTGAAGAGGCCGTGGACTGCGGCGAGTTCGTGCCCGCCGTGGCCCGCGCCCTGCTGACCCACTGCGAACGGGAGGGCCTGCGGCTGGACTTCCTGAAGCTGGTGATCGTCGGTTCCGACTCCTGGAAGGCCGCCGAACACCGCCGGCTGCGCGCCCTGTGCGGCGAGCGGACCAGGCTGGTCAACTCCTACGGCCTGACCGAGGCCACCGTCGACAGCAGTTACTACGAGGGCACGGCCGAGGAGCTGGAACCCGGCCGGATGGTGCCGATCGGCCGGCCCTTCCCGAACAGTGCGCTGTACATCCTCGACCCGTACGGCGAGCCCGTCCCGGCCGGGGTGCCCGGCGAGCTCTGGATCGGCGGCGCGGGCGTCGCGGCGGGCTACCCCAACGACCCGGAGCGGACCGCCGAGCGCTTCGCCACCCTGGAGCTCGACGGCGCGCCCGAACGGCTCTACCGCACCGGCGACCTCGGGCACTGGGACACCGCGGGCACCGCGCACCTGCTCGGCCGGATCGACAACCAGGTCAAGGTGCGCGGCCACCGGATCGAGCCGGGTGAGATCGAGGCCCACCTCACCGCCCGACCCGAACTCGCCCAGGCCTGCGTGGCCGTCCGCCGGGACGCCTCGGGCGAGGCCGTCCTGGCCGCCTACGTCGTCCCGGCCGAGGGCACCGTGCTGGACCGCCGCGAACTGCGCCGCCACCTGGCCGAGCACCTGCCCACCGTGATGATCCCCTCCTACCTCACCGAACTGCCCGCCCTGCCGCTCACCCCGAACGGCAAGGTCGACCTCGCCGCCCTGCCCGAGCCGGAGGCCGACACCGGCGGTGCCCAGCACGAACCCCCCGTCACCCTCTACGAGACCAGGGTCGCCGAGCACTGGCGGAACCTGCTCGGCCTCGACGAGGTCGGCCTGCAGCACGACTTCTTCGAGCTCGGCGGCAGCTCGATCAGGCTGATCGAGCTGATCCACCACCTCCAGACCGAGTTCACCATCGACATCCCGGTCGGCCTGCTGTTCAAGGTCACCACCCTGCACGGGATGGCCCGCACCGTCGAGCAGATCATCACCGGCGAGGTGGCCGGCGGCCAGTCCCACCTGTGGTTCAACCCGACGGCGCCCGAGGACCGCACGGTCTTCTGCTTCCCGCCGGCCGGCGGCCACGGCCTGGTCTACCGGCAGCTCGCCGCGCACCTGCCCGAGCACCGGATCGCCGCCTTCAACTACCTGACGGGCGACGACAAGACCGCCCGCTACGCCGACCTGGCCGAGGAACTGCACCCGGACGGGCCGTACGTCCTGCTCGGCTACTCGCTCGGCGGGAACCTCGCCTTCGAGGTGGCCAAGGAGCTGGAACGCCGCGGCCGTACGGTGAGTTCGGTGCTGCTGGTGGACGCCTACCGGGTGCTCGACGCCTTCGACCTCGGCGAGGAGCACGTGGCCGCCTTCGAACGCGAACTCCACGAGCACCTGCACCGCCACACCGGCTCGCGGATCGTCGCCCGGGAGACCCTCGAACAGGCCAGGGACTACCTGGAGTTCTGCAGCCGCACCCCCAACACGGGCACGGTGAGCGCCCAGCTCGACGTGGTCTGCGAACGCGACCGGCTGGCCGTGCACGTCGGCGGCGAGGACGGCTCCTGGCACGGCGCCTCCACCACCGGCACCGCCGTGCACGTCGGCCACGGCAGCCACGCGGAGATGCTCGACGGCGAGCACGCCGCCCGCAACGCCGAACTGGCGGGCGCCATCCTGGCCGGAGGCACCGTCGATGGCCGCGGCTGACCGCGGACCGGACTGGTCCAGCAGGGAGCGGGCCCCCGGCGGCCCGCCCCGGGTCATCGTGATCGGGGCCGGCCTGGCCGGCCTCGCCACCGGCTGCTACGCCCAGATGAGCGGCCTGGAGACCCGGATCTTCGAGAAGCACGTACTGCCCGGCGGCTGCTGCACCGCGTGGTCCCGGCACGGCTATCTGTTCGACTACTGCATCGACTGGCTGATCGGCACCGCCGAGGGCACCGGCGCGCACCAGGTCTGGCGCGAACTCGGCGCCCTGGACGGCAAGTCCGTGACCCGCTTCGACGTCTTCAACCGGGTCGTCGACGAACACGGCCGCGCCGTCACCTTCTACGGCGACCCGGACCGGCTGGAGGCCCACCTGCTGGCCCTCGCCCCCGGCGACGCCGAGCCGATCCGCGCGTTCTGCCGGGACCTGCGCCGCTTCGCCGCCGCCGAGCTGCCCTGGGACCTCACCCCGCCACCGCTGCGCACCACGGCGGAACGGCTGCGCACCCTGCGCAGCGTCCTGCCGGCCTTCCGGCTGTTCTGGCGCACCGCGACCACCCCGATGAGCGGCTTCGCCGAGCGCTTCCAGGACCCGCTGCTGCGCCGGGCCTTCCCCAACATGTTCCTGCAGGAGCCGACGGGCTTCCCGCTGCTGCCGTACCTGTACACGCTGGCCGCCGCGCACAACGGCAACGCCGGGTTCCCGCAGGGCGGTTCGCTGGGGCTGGCCCGCTCGGTGGAGGAGCGCTACACCTCGCTGGGCGGGGTGATCGGCTACCGCTGCCGGGTGGAGCGGATCCTGGTCGAGGACGGGCGTGCCGTCGGCGTCGAACTGCGGGACGGCTCACGGCACTTCGCCGACCACGTGGTGGCCGCATGCGACGGCCCGACGGTGCTCGACCGGCTGCTGGAGGGCCGCTGGTCCAGCCCCGCCACCGACCGGCTGTACGGCGAACTGCTCGACAAACCGGGCAACCTGTACCCGGCCGTGGTCTCCGCCTTCGTCGGCGTCGACGGTCCGCTGCCGCAGGGCGAGCCGCACAGCACCACGTACCTCCTCACGCCCGAGGAGGGCTCCCGGCTGCCCGGCTCGCTGCAGCGGAGCCTGGTGGTGCAGCTGCGTTCGGCCTACGCCGACGGCTTCGCGCCGCCCGGCAAATCGGTGCTGCACTGCACCTACTTCAGCGACTACCGCTCCTGGAAGGACCTGCGGCTGCGGGACCGCCGGGCGTACCGGGAGCGCAAGCAGGAGGTCGCGGCGTTCGTCCGGGAGTTCCTGGACCGGACGTACCCGGGGCTCGGTGAGCGGATCGAACTGGTCGACGTGGCCTCGCCGGTGACCATCGAGCGGTTCACCGGGAACACCTACGGCTCCATCCTCGCCTGGCAGGCCTTCTCCGAGGCCGAGGACGCCGCCAACCGGCTGGTCAACCGGGACCGGATGCGGCTGCCCGGGCTGCGCGGCTTCTCCATGACCGGCCAGTGGACGGCGCTCGGCGGGCTGATCCGGGCCGCCACCAGCGGGCGGTACGCCGCGCAGTACCTCTGCCGGGAGCTCGGCCGGCCGTTCCGGGCCTGGCCCAGTGACAACCGGGAACCCTGGCACACCGGCAAGTGGGGCGACCTGCCGCAGCTCGGCCGGGCCACCGTGGGCGTGCCGCGGGCGGGGTCGCCGGGCGGGGGACCGGCCGACGAGGAGCCGGCCGACGAGGCACTGGTCGACGAGGAGCCGTTGGGAGCGGGCGTGCCGGACGCGGACGTGGCGGAAGTAGGAGCGGCGGAGTGAGCGGGATGTCGAGAGACCGGCGGACGATGGTCATCATCGGCGGAGGGCTCGGCGGCCTGTCCACCGGCTGCTACGCGCAGATGAACGGCTACCGCACCCGGATCCTGGAGATGCACGAGATCCCCGGCGGCTGCTGCACCGGCTGGGACCGCGGCGAGTTCACCTTCGACTGCTGCGTGAGCTGGCTGCTGGGCAGCGGCCCGGGCAACGAGATGCACCGGATCTGGCTGGAACTCGGCGCGCTGCAGGGCAAGCGGATGCGCAACTTCGACGTCTTCAACGTGGTGCGCACCCGGGACGGCCGGGCGGTCTACTTCTACTCCGACCCGGACCGGCTGGAAGCCCACCTGCTCGAACTGGCCCCGGAGGACGCCCGGCGGATCCGGCAGTTCTGCGCCGGACTGCGCAAGTTCCGCCTGGCACTGGCCCGTTACCCCTTCCTCAAGCCGGTCGGGCTGATGGGCCGGCGGGAACGGTGGCGGATGCTGGCCTCCTTCCTGCCGTACTTCAACGTGATCCGGCGCTCGATCACGGTGCTGATGAGCGACTACGCGGCGCGCTTCCGCAGCCCGCTGCTTCGCGAGGCGTTCAACTTCGTCCTGTACGAGAAGCACCCCAACTTCCCGGTGCTGCCGACGTACTTCCAACTCGCCTCGCACGCCGTGCAGTCGGCCGGAGTGCCGGAGGGCGGCTCGCTCGGCCTGGCCCGCTCGGTCGAGCAGCGCTACCGGCGGCTCGGCGGGGAGATCACGTACAACGCCAAGGTGACCGAGATCCTGGTCGAGCGGGACCGGGCGGTCGGGGTGCGGCTGAGCGACGGCCAGGAGGTGCGGGCGGACATCGTGGTGGCCGCCTGCGACGGCCGGACCACCATGATGGACCTGCTCAAGGGCCGCTACCTGAACGAGACCTACCGCCGGCTGTACACCAGGACCATCACCGAGCCGGGCATGGTCTTCCCCGGCTACCTGACCGTCTTCCTCGGCCTGCGGCGCCCCTTCCCGGCCGGTGACCCGTGCACCACCTACCTGCTGGAGGACGGGCTCGCCGCCCGGCTCACCGGCATCCGGCACCCCAGCATCAACGTCCAGTTCCGCAGCCGCCACTACCCGGAGCTCTCCCCGGACGGGACCACCGTGGTGTACGCCAGCTACTTCTGCGACATCGCCCCCTGGCGGGAGCTGAGCACCGGCCCCGAGCAGGCGCCCCGGCTGCGGCGCGGCGAGGAGCTGCACACCCTGCCGGTCGGCCGCGGGCGCGAGTACCAGCGGGAGAAGCGCCGGGTGCGGGACGCCGTGATCGAGTTCCTGGACGGCCACCACCCGGGCCTGAAGGAGGCGGTGGCCGTCAAGGACGTCTCCACCCCGCTCACCCAGGTCCGCTACACGGGCAACTACGACGGCACGGTGCTGGGGTGGCAGCCCTTCGTGGAGAGCGGCGAGACCCTGGAGGAGGAGGTCAAGCGCAACGGCCCCGGGCTGCCGAGCCTGGCGAACTTCTACCTCTCCGGCGTCTGGGCGACCACCGGTGGGCTGATCCGGGCCGCGGCGGCCGGCCGGCACGTCGTCCAGTTCATCTGCCGGGACGACCACAGGCCGTTCACCGCCGAGATCGACGACCACGCGCCGCCGCCGACCCTGCTCATCGAACCGGTCGGACCCGCCGACCGGCAGTTTGGAGTCACCTCGTGAGAGTCGAGAAGTGGATCGTCCGGGAGCACGTGGACGGCGTGCCGGACGTCGAGCGGATGTACCGGAAGGTCGTGGAGGAGATGGACGTCCGGCTCGCCGCGGACGAGATGCTGCTGCGCACCCGGTACGTCTCGGTCGACCCGTACCTGCAGGGCATCGCGCTGGACACCCCGCTCGGCGACCACATGGGCGCCGACTCGATCATGGAGGTGCTGGAGGCCGGGCCGGCCGCGCGGTTCGGGGTCGGCGACCTGGTCCAGGGCTTCGGCGGCTGGCGCACGCACCTGATCAGCAACGGCGCGCCCAGGCTCTGGCAGACCGGCACCTTCCCGATGGTCTTCCCGGCCTTCCGCCGGCTGGACCCGGACCACTACGACGAGGCGCTGCCGCTGTCCACCGCGCTCGGCGTGCTGGGCGGGCCGGGGATGACGGCCTGGGGCACGGTCGAGAAGTTCCTCGAGGTGCGCGCCGGGTCGACGGTGCTGGTCAGCGGCGCCTCCGGGGCGGTCGGTTCGCTGGTCGGGCAGCTGGCCCGGCACCGGGGCGCACGGGTGATCGGCACCACGGCGACGCCGGAGAAGGCCGAACGGCTGTGGGAGCTGGGTTTCGACGGGGTGGTGCTGTACCGCGACGGCGACGCCCCGGAGCGCCTGGAGAAGGAGCTCGCCGAACTGGCCCCGGACGGCATCGACCGCTACTTCGACTGCCTCGGCGGGGTGCTGACCGACGTGGTCTTCGGCATGCTCGCGGTGGAGAGCCGGGTCGCGGTCTGCTGGCAGTGGGGGAGCCAGGTCGGCGGGGACTGGACGGGCCCGCGGCTACTGCCGATGATCATGTTCCCGCGCACCACCATCCGCGGCATCTTCTCGCTGGAGTGGTTCACCGAGGAGAACTGGGCCGCGCTGCGCCGGGACCTCGGCGCCCTGGTCCGCAGTGGCGAACTGAGCTACCAGCAGACCGTCCACCGCGGCTTCGACAGCATCCCCGACGCGTACCGCAGCCTCTACGCGGACCGCTCGGCGAGCCGGGGGAAGGTGCTGGTGGAGCTCTGAGGGCCCGGTGGCGGGCCGGGGACGGCGGCTAGCCTCCGATGCCGGCGGCGCGGAGGCGGCGGTGGACCGCCTCCCACTCCGGGACGACCGGATCCGTCCGGCGGGTGCCGACGCCCAGGTCCTTGAACCCGCTGGAGGTCGACACGCAGACCACCGGCCCGTCCGACAGGTCCGGCTCGCCGAGGCTGCGCAGCCCGGCCAGACCGGCCGCCGCGGACAGCTCGGCCCACAGGCCGGCCCGGGCCAGCTCGCGCTGGGCGTCGGCGAGGCGGCGGTCGTCCAGCGTCAGCGCCCGGCCGCCGCTCTCCCGCAGCGCGAGCACTCCGCGGTAGCCGCTCACCGGGGCGGCGATCGAGTAGGCGTCGCTCGGCCCGACCTCCACGTGGGCGGCCGGGAGGCCCTGCGCGACGGCCCGGGCCAGCGGGCTGCCGGACGCCGCCTCGCAGGCGTGGATCCGTGGCACCCGGTCGACCAGGCCCAGCCGGCGCAGCTCGGCGAAGCCCTTCCAGACGCCGAAGAGCAGCTCGCCGTACCCGACCGGGACGAACACCGCGCTCGGGGCGCCGACGTCCTGGAAGATCTCGTACGCGACCGTCTTGTAGCCCTCGGGCCCGAAGGCGTGCCCGGTGTGGGTGGTGGTCAGGTTGCTCACCGGGTGCAGGCCCAGCCGGTCCGCCACCTGCCGCAGCAGCGGCCAGCGCGCCTCCCACGGCACCGGGAGCACCACCGCGCCGTAGGCGTTGAGGAAGGCGTCGACGTTCGGCGGGAGGTCGGGGCCGGTGAACACGACGCAGGGCAGCCCGGCGCGGGCGGCGTAGGCGGCGGCCGAGGCGCCGTGGTTGCCGGAGGAGGCCACCGCGATCCCCGGCGCGCCGACGCCCACGGCGGCGCTGGTGGTGCAGCGGTTCAGCCGGTCCTTGTGGCTCCACGTGGGGTTGCGCGACTCGTCCTTGACGTACACCCCGGGCTCGATCTCGATCAGCGGCGTGGCGCCCTCGCCGAGGCCCGGGGCGAGCAGCGGCGGCAGCAGCGGGGCCCAGCGCTCCAGGCCGCCGCGGGTCGGGGCGGGGGCGAACAGGCGCTCGGGGTCGACCTCGTCGTAGGCGTAGTCGACCTCGACGGGGTAGGAGACGTCCTCCGTGCTGGTGCGCGGGCAGCCCGCGGTGAGCGGGGGCCAGAGGGGGTGGCGGAGGTCCTGGTCCGGGCCGCCCTCGCCGAGGGAGAGCTGGCCGGTCGCGAGGGAGTCCGTGGTCGCCATGTCAGGAGACTAACCGGGCGGCCGGCCTCCGGTCCGGTGGTTCCCGATCTTCCGTTGCCGGCCTGCGCGGGCCGCGTGGGTGGGTTACTGACCCTGGCGGATGGCGGAGACGTCGAACTCCAGGACCACCTTGTCGCCCACCAGGACGCCACCGCCCTCCAGGGCCGCGTTCCAGGTGACGCCGAAGTCCTTGCGGCTGATGGTCACCGAACCCTCCAGGCCCACCCGCTGGTTGCCGTACGGGTCGACGGCGTTGCCGGTGTACTCGAAGTCGATGGTGACCGGGCGCGTGACGTCCTTGATGGTGAGGTCGCCGGTGACCCTGTACTCGGTGTCGGAGCGCGGCTCGACCGCGGTGGAACGGAAGGTGATCTCCGGGAAGTTCGGCGCGTCCAGGAAGTCGTTGGTGCGCAGGTGCTGGTCGCGCTGCTCGACGCCGGTGTCGATGCTCTCGGTCTTGATCACCACCTGGGCCGTCGAGCGGGACGGGTCCACGCCGTCGAGGTGGGCGGTGCCCTCGAAGGTGTGGAAGGCGCCGCGGACCTTGGTCACCATGGCGTGCCGGGCGACGAAGCCGATCCGGCTGTGCACGGGATCGATGACGTAGTCGCCGGTGAGGTCGGAGAGGTTGGCGGTCATGGTCGGGCTGCCTCCTGGTGCGGGTGTCGGTCGGTCCCCGGACCACGCTAGGGGGAGTTTCCGGCCGTCGCCCGTTGGGTTGGGCCTTAGCGGGCGCGGGGAGGGAAGGACGTCGGAACGCGCGAGAACGGAGCACGGGATGGACAGCGGCATCGAGGCCATGGTCGAGGCGGTTCGAACGGCGAAGGCGAAGATCCGGGAGGACGCACTGCCGAAGGCCCGGGAGGGCGGACGGGACATGGTGCCCGAGGCGGCGGAGGCGGCCCTGCTGGGGGCGCTCGCCGAGCTGCTGGACAGCGTGGGGGAGTTGGCCGAAGGGATCGCCGGACGGATGACCACCAGCGCGACGCGGCGGACGTACCGGATCGCCGGCAAGCGGCTGAGGGACGAGGCGAGCAACCTCAAGGGTGACGCGGAGGACGCCGTCGCCCGGGTGAAGTGACGGCCGTCGGGACCCTGCGGGGCGCCGACGGCCGTCCGGCGGTCACCCCGCGGTGAACAGGAGGGCGACCAGGCGGCCGTCGGCGTCGCGGCCCTCGTAACAGCCGGCCGAGTCGGCGATCATGGGGAACGCCAGCACGTTGGACCCGGTGCGCTCGTCGACCGTGACGTCCACCCAGGCGCGCGGCCGGCCGTCGGCGTCGGGGACGGCGAGCTCCGCCTCGACGTGCGCCACGAAGGCGTCGAGGTCCGGGAAGGCCGCCGGGCGCGGGCCCTTGAAGCGCAGCGCGTCCATCGCGACGCCGTCCCAGAGGAAGCCGAGGCTGGGGCCCAGTGGCTGGTGGTCGTCGACGGCGTCCTCGAACTCGGCCTCGGCGATGGCCTCGGGCTCGGCGAAGGGGATCAGTGCCATGGTGACGTCCACCTGCTCCAGTCCGGTCTCCCGGTCCTGCCACCGGTCCACGGCGATGTGCACGGGGTGCGTGCCGTGCGGCATGTTGCCGCAGGAGGTCCACTCGGCCGGGTCGGGGCTGCTGAAGACCAGGTTCGAGGCGATGGTCAGGTCTCCGGTGCGGTGGAACTCCTGGGGCCGGTGGAGGCCCTGCTCATCCGCCAGCTTCTGCAGCAGTGTGTCCATATTCATGCCGGTCATGATGGCAGCCCCCGCCGACAATCCGGCGGGGGCCGCTGCCCGGGCTCAGCGGTGGGTGGGGAACTGCACCACCTGCTGGTACGTGGGCCGGTTCTGCCAGGTGGACTTGGCGTCCGTCACGCCGCCCAGCGGGCGCTGGATGATGGTGTCGGCGCACCACTGGTCGCCGGCCGAGCAGTCCGTGTCGCCCGGGTAGACCTGGGCCGGGGTCTGGGCGGCGGCGCGCTTCAGGGTGTCCAGCAGGACGCCCCGGCAGGCGGTGAGGTCACCGCCGCCGCAGAACGGGCGGGCGAGCGGGCCCTTGACCTGGTCGCCGTGGACCGACCGCAGGTCCTTGTCCAGGTAGCTCCACCAACCGTACTGGAAGGACGAACCCTTGTGCGGGATGGCCTCGTTGGCGCTCACCGGGCCGCCGCCGGGGCCGGTCTGCCCGCCCGAGGGCGACTCGTTGACCTGCAGGGCGCCGGTCAGTGCGCCGAACAGCTGGTCGCCGAGGCCCGGGTGCATCACGCCGTCCGCGAGCAGCGGCCACCAGGCGTCCATCACCCGGATCGCGGTCGCGTCCGCGTAGGTGTGGCTGCCGGGTGACGTCTCCTTCCTCCGGGCGCCGTCGGCGAGCCAGGACTCCAGTTGCTGCAGGGCGGTGAGGGTGGCCGGATCGGTGACCGGTGCGCTGCGCAGGATCCGGATCACGTCGGGCAGGACGTCCTCCGCCCGGAGGTCGGCCAGTGCGGCGCTCTCCATGGCCTGGGTGAGCGAGACCCGGCTGACCTTGCCGCCGTTGGCCAGCAGGGCCTTGACCCGGTCGTCGAGCAGGTTGCCGCGGTGCACCGAGCCGTTGCCGAAGCCGGCCGAGGTGTAGCCGTTCGCCTGCTTGTTGTTCCAGGAGACGTAGTAGTCCTGGTCGACGGACTGCGGGTGCTCGGCCGCCGGGGTGTACCGGGCGGTGTTGGTGGCCGGGTCGAAGTCGGCCCACTCGTAGGCGGGTCGGGCGAGCACGGGCAGTCCGTCGTCGACGCCCGGGGCGCGCACCGGGTTGCTGCCGGAGTTGTAGTACGCGATGTCGCGGGAGTCGGCGTAGAACCAGTTGAAGGTGTAGTTGATGTCCTGCGCGGCCTTCTGGAAGCTCGCCGCGTCGTGCACCGCCCCGGGGTCGTTGAGCTCCTGGAAGCCGATGATGGAGTCGGCCTCGTGGCGGTAGGTGGAGCGCAGCGCGGTGAAGGCGACGGGGGCGCCGCCGACCGTGCCGCGGGCGGTGACCAGGCCGTACTTCGAGCGGTACATCACCAGGGTGTAGGAGCCCGCCGCGGTGGAGTCGGCGGTGGTCGGGCTCCAGGCGTTCTTGCGCTCCAGCCGGTCGAAGGGCAGGCACTGGCCGTGCCAGAGGTAGGAGTCGGCGGCGGTGGTGACGGGCGAGCCGTCGGTGGTGCAGAGCGGGACGGCGTAGGAGTCGGTGATGTCCTGCCCGGCGGAGGTGGCGCTCCAGGCGTAGTCCTGGCCGCGGCCGAGCTGCACGTAGAAGCTCAGGCCGGCGAAGGCGGCGCCGCGGGCGCTGATCCCGGGGCCCTGGATCTCCTCGAGCATCAGCAACTGCGGGGCGAAGTAGCCGGTTTGCGGGCCGAACACGGCCACCGGGTGGCCGTCGTCGGTGTGCGCGCCGGAGACCAGCAGGGCGTTGGACATGCCGTGCTTGGCGGTGAGCAGGTTGCCCGGCAGCACGCCGTTCGCCTTGGTGGCGGCGGAGTTGGCGGAGCCGGTGGCGTCGTAGACCATCCGCTCGGGCACCACCGAGCCGGGGTCGGGCAGCGCCTCGCCCTGCGGCTGGTCGGGCACGGTCGCGTACGGGAAGTTCTGCCCGTCGTGCAGGGTCTGGACGGCCTCCGGGTCGTCGGCCTCGCGCAGCGACTTCCAGACCGCGTCCCCGGCGTCCTTGCCGTAGCGGGCCTCGGCGGCCGACTTGACCTGGGCGGAGGCGAGTTCACCGCCGCCGCCGGAGCCGAACAGGGCGCCGACCACGGAGGCGAGGGCGACCAGGTCGGTCAGTTTGAACGGCTCGATGGACCCGGCGTTGGTGATCGGGTCGATGTGGCCGGTCAGGTCGTACTCGCCGGGGAAGGTACGGGCGTTGTACGCCTCCTTGGCGTACTGGTTGATGCCGTCGAGGTAGGCGTTGGCGTCGGCGAGGGCCTGGGTGGCCCGGCCGCCCCGGGCGGCGATGGCGTCGATCTGCTGCTGCAGCTCGGCCTCGGTGTACGGCGCGGCCTGCCAGAAGCTCTGCTCCAGTTGGCGGTTGGCGCCGGCGCCGCCCGCGAAGCCGGACAGCTGGCCGCGGCCGACGTGCCGGAACAGGTCCATCACCCAGAGCCGGTCCTGGGCGGCGGCGTAGCCCGCGCCGAACTCGGTGCCGTAGCGGGTGGTGCCGCTGATGTGCGGGACGCCGGTGGCCTTGTCGCGCACGATGGTGACGTCCGGGCGGGGGCTGGTGCTGCCGGCGACCTGGTCGGCGGGGACGCCGAAGGAGGCGTCGTTGAAGAAGTCGCGCAGCTTGGCGTCGGTGAGGCCCGGGTAGCCGGACGCCAGGGCGGCGTACGGGCCGAGTTGGTCGTCGGTGTGGGCGGGGCGGGTGCCGAACATCCGGTTGAGCAGGATGTCGGCGAGGGTGGCGTTGCCGTTCTCGCCGGGCGGCAGGATGTCGTTGCAGTGGCCGCCGCAGTAGTCGGTGGCGGCCGCGGTGGGTGCGGTCGGCGCGGTGGGGGCGGCGGTCGCGGTGGGGGTGGCGGTCAGGGCGGCGGTGACGAGCAGGGCCGACGCGACGGCGGCGGCCGGGAATCGGAGGGGGTGGGGGCGTAGGCGCAAGGCGGACTCCTCCGTCGTAGCCACGGGGAGTCGACGGTAGGGGTGCTACTGGACGGTTGGCTAGTGGCGTGCATGCCATTTCCCTGGGGGGTGGGGGAGGTGACGGGGCGTCGGCGGAAGGCGGGGAGGGCGTCGGGCCTGGTTGTCGGTGGTGTCGGCTATGGTCGGGCGCGTCGGTGGCGCGGGGTGCGCCGTCGGTGGTGCCGGTGCCGGTGCCGGTGCCGGTGCCGGTGGTTCGGTGGCGCGGGGTGCGTTGCCGGTCGCGGCGGTGTCGGTGGTGGAACGTCCGTCCGAGTGGCGGGGGAGGAGGGCGAGCAGTGGTGGAGACGAGTGCGGAGGCGGGGGAGCGGGTGTCCCGGGAGCTGCCCGCGCGGCTCACCCACGGGCCGAGCCGCGAGCGGCTGGCGGCCGGAGGCCTGCCCCGCTCCTTCGCGCACCTGGATCTGGAGGCGTCCTGGTACGAGCCGCTGGGGACGGCCGCGACGTGGTACGCCGGGCTGGAGGGGGACGAGGAGGCCGAGGGGCTGATCGTCCTGGGCGAGGCGCGGTACTACGACCGGTTCGGCGACGACCACGCCGATGTGCTGCTCGACGGCGCCACCGGTGAGGTGTACCTGGCGTGCCTGGGTGGAGCCGGTGACCTCCCGCGGGACTTGCTGGCCAGCGATCTGGAGTCGCTGGTCGCGCTGATGATCGAGGTCGAGGCCGTCACGGGGGGCGCCGACGAGCCCTACGAGCCCGGGGAGGGCGAGGACGTGGTGCCGCGCGGCCCGGCGGCCGTCGCCGAGGTCACCAGGATCTCGCTGGACCGGATGCGTGAGGCCGATCCCGAGCTGTTCCGGAGGACGGACGACCGGCCCGCGCACTGGGAGACGGCGGTACGGATCCGGGCGCTCGCCTGGGGGGCGCTGCCGGGCGACGATCCGGGCGGCCTGCGGTACGACCTCGACGTGTCCCTGGTCGAGGACCTCGCGCGGCTCACCGGCGGCACCGTCCGGCGCTTCCGCGAGGAGGACCTGCCCGCGGAGCTCAGCCACGCCCCGACGCGGCGGCTGCTCACCGGGCTCGGCGTCCCGGTCGACGGGGAGGGGATGCTGCAGGTCGATCCGGAGGTGCCGCTGCGGACCATGGCGGAGGCCTTCCCGGCGTCCTTCGAACCCGAGGAGGGAAACGACCAACGCCGCCTCTACCAGGGCGAGTTCCTCGCCTTCGCCGACTGGCTGTACGACTTCACCGTCGCGCTCGACGGTGCCGGCGGCGGCCTGGAACTCCCGTCCTGGTTCGACGACGGCGAGCCCGCCGCCTACCTGCACCGGGACGTCTCGGCGCTGCTCTACGTGGTGTGGACGCACGAGCGGCTCCGCGCCGAGCGGAGCCGCTGGGACAGCCGGAACGGTCCGCTGCCCTGGAAGGTGTTCCATCCGTACGAGCTGCTGGACAGCGCGGCCGAGGAGGCCATGCGGGTGCTGGACCCGGAGGCCTTCGCCTCGGAGACGCACTTCTGGCCGATACGGATCGAGGACGGCCACATGGGGAGCCTGCTGGAGTAGGTCGGGTGGAAGGCTGGTCGGGTGGTCGGGTGGTCGGGTGGTCGGGTGGTCGCGCGGGTCACCGGCCCCCGGCGAGGTCGTCGCCCGGCTCCGCGGCGAGGCGGCCGGCGAGCCGGGCGGCGGCGGTGGCCGCGTCCGTCGCGGGCAGGCGCGGGGCGAGGTCGGCGAGGAGCCGGCGGAGGCGGTGGTGGACCGGGCCGGGTGCGGTGGCGACCGAGCCGGTGAGGACGAGCGCTTCCCCGGGCACCGCGGTGGCGCGGACCAGGCCGGCCAGGTGGTCGGCGGCGGTGCGGGCGATGGCGAGGGCGGTGGGGTCCCCCTCCTCGGCCAGGCGGGAGACCAGCGGGGCGAGCTCGGCGAGTCGCCGCGGCGGGCCGTCGTAGGCCCAGCGCAGCAGTCGGTCGGGGGAGTCGGCGGCGCAGTGGTCGCGCACGGCGGTGCCGAGCGGGCCGTCCGGCTCGGCGTGGGCGTGCCGGAGCGCCTCCCGGCCGAGCCAGAAGCCGCTGCCCTCGTCACCGAGCAGCCAGCCGAGCCCACCGCTGCGGGCGAGCGTCCGGGTGCCGTCGAGGCGGACGCAGATCGTGCCCGTCCCGGCGATCAGAACGGTGCCCCGGCCGTCGCCGACGCCGCCGGAGGCCAGGGCCGGGACGGTGTCCGGGACCAGCGTGACCGGGCAGCCGAGCCCGAGCGCGGCCCGGATGCGCCGGGCGAAGCCGTCCGGGTCGGGCAGTGCCCCGTACCCGGCGAGGCCGATCAGACAGGCCGTGACCCGGGCCGGATCGCGGGGCCCGAGCGCGGCCGAGACGGCGGCGGCCAGGAGTTCGACCGTACCGGCCGGGTCCTGGCCGGCGGGGTTGGCGCCGCCGCTCGCACCGCTGCCGAGCGGGGTGCCGGCGCTGTCGAGGAGGACGGCGCGGGTGCGGCTGCCGCCCGCGTCGACGCCTAGGTGCAGGGTGCTCACGGGGCGGCTCCGAATGGGCGGAGGGGGTGGGGGCCGGTCCGCCGGACGGGTCCGGCCGCGCGGGGCTGATCGGCGGTCAGTCTGCCAGGTGCGGCCCCGGGTCCGCCGGTCCCTGGGCGACTCGGGTGAAGCGGGTGAAGCGGGTGAAGCGGACCTGCGGGCCGTTCCGTTCGGGTGAGGCGTGGAACGGCCGGGCCGCCGCCGGCGCCGCCGGGCTCAGCGGTGCAGCGGTGCAGCCGGTGGCGGCAAGGTGTGGAAGGGGCCGTTCGACGCCCGCCCGGGTGGGCGCGGGGGTTCTCAGGGCTTCAAAACGAGGCGGATCGGGTCGCCCTCCTTGCGCTCCAGCGCCCGGACCGCGCGGGCGGCCTCGGCCAGCGGGAACGTGCCGCTCACCGACCGGGAGAACTCCAGCCGGCCGCCGCGGACCAGGTCGACCAGATCGGCCACGTCCCGCCCCTCGGAGCCGTAGTGGCCGAGGATCTGCTGGCGCCGGTAGCTGACCAGGGTGCCGTTGGTGACGGTGAGCGGCTGGTCCGTCAGGCCGACCAGCACCAGCCGGCCGCGCTCGCCGAGCGAGGCCATGGCCTGCTCGCGCACCGGGGCGACGCCGGCGAAGTCGAAGGCCGCGGCCAGCGGGCGGCCGCCGGTGGCCGCCCGCAGCAGCTCGGCGAAGCGGGCGTCGGTCGGGTCGAGGGCGGCGTCGGCACCGAAGGCCAGGGCGCGCTCCCGGGCGACGGGCAGCGGGTCGACGGCGACGATCGGGAAGGCACCGACCGCCCGCAACAGCTGGACGCCGTGGGCGCCGAGCCCGCCGACGCCCCAGACGCCGACGGCCTCGGCCGGGCGGACGGCACCGGTGGAGGTGATGGCGGCCCAGGGGGTGGAGACCGCGTCGGGGATGAAGCAGGCCTGCTCGAAGGGGAGGTCGTCGGGGATCGGTACCAGCGTCGTGGCGGTGGCGAGCGCGTACTCGGCCCAGCCGCCGTCGTAGTCCACGCCACGGGTGTGCACGACTCCCTCGCGGCTCTCGCCGGCCTGCAGCAGCACCCGGTCGCCGACGGACGCGGTGGTCACTCCCCCGCCGAGGGTGTGCACGGTGCCCGCGACCTCGTGGCCGAGGGTGACCTTGTCGCCCTTGAGCAGGAAGGGCTTGAGCGTTCCGTCGATCAGGTGGACGTCCGAGAGGCAGACGCCGGCGGCCTCGACCTTGATCAGCACCTCGCCCGGACCGGGGACCGGGACGGGGACCTCCTCCACGGCGAAGGCGCCCTTCGCGACGTCGAGCCGGCCGGCGAGCATCGTGGCGGTCATCGGGACTTCCCTCCTGACGGGGGTGGCGGGGCGGAGCGTGTCCGCCACCCCGAGCTTGTTGGTGAGCCGACGACCAAGTGTCACCCACCGCGCGCGCGGCCGCCCGGAAGACGTGCTCAACGCCCTTGGCCGGAAGGGGCGGTGGGCGCGGCGGCGGGGTGCCTGACCCGTCGGGCGCGTCAGGCCCTGCGGGCCGGGGAGCGCCGGCGGGCCGGGGGCGCGATGCGGACCCGCTGGGTGGCGGGGGCGCGCTCGAGGTCGTCCAGCTGGGCGAGGATGGTGGCGCGCAGGTCGTCGTCGTCCTCGAAGTGGTGGTCGTTGAACAGGGTGTAGCCCGTCCACATCAGGTTGGCGCAGACCCGGGCCGGCACCCGGCCCGTCCGGGCGCCCATGCCGACCAGGGCGACCGAGCGTATGGAGCCCGGCTCCAGCCGGTTCTGCCGGTGGACCGCCTGGAAGGCGGCGGCGCAGGCCAGGGCCACGTTCAAGGTCTCGCTCACGTTCTCCGAGGAGGTCTCCATCGTCGGGGCCGAGATCAGGAACCGCGGGTTGACGGCGCCGGACGGCACGCACACCGCGCTGCCGACCGGGAGCGAGCCCGCGTGACCGTCCCGGATCGCCTTCTGCACCCGCAGCTGGATGCCCGCGCCCAGGTGGCGCTTGATCGCCGCGTCCGTCCCGCCGTCCATCCGGCCGCGGGAGTTGGTGGGGCTGACCCAGGCGTCGGCCTTCGTGGCGAGGAGCGAGGCGTTGCGGATCTCCACCCCGGGGGTGTCGGCGAAGGCCGCCCGCCAGGACTCGACCACCGTCGCGTCGAGGTCGGTCAACACCACCGTGAGCGGCGACTGCGCGCGGTCCGTGGTCATGGGTGTGTGCTCCTGTCGGTCGGGGCGGCCTGCTGACACCGACGAAGCTAGCGCGCGCCACTGACAATCCGTCCGCCGTCCCGGGCCGGCGCCGTGTCACCGCCGTCCGCGCCCGTCCGCGCCCGTCGGCGGCTCGTCCGGGCGGGCCGGACTGTCGGACCCGGCTGGTAGGACTGTGGTGTCAGCCAGGGGAGCTGACGGACCGTCAGTCCGGGTCCGTCCGCCATCCGTACCGCCCGACCAGCCGGAGTTGCACCACCATGAGCGCTGTCGACACCCCCGCCACCCAGCCCGACCCGAACGACCCGCTCGCCCTCGCGGAGCTGTTCGCCGGCGGCGGCGAGCCGTGGCTCCCGCTGCTGAAGCCGGTCATCGAGGCGCAGCCCGGCGCGGCCTCGTTCATCGGCCCGGGCCGCGGCCCGGACGTCGTCCCGGTCCGCGAGCTGACCTTCCAGGCGCTCAAGCCGCACGCGCCGCACAAGTGGAAGGTCGTGGTCTTCGGCCAGAACCCGTACCCGCGGCCGGAGAGCGCCACCGGCATCGCGATGTTCGACAACACCTTCCACGACTGGAAGGACAGCAAGTTCGGCCGGGTGGTCAGCATCCGCTGCATCATCAAGGCGGCGGCGATGTGGAAGTACGGCATCCCCAAGAAGACGCCGATCGCCGACATACGGGCGCTGCTGAAGGAGCGGGAGACCGTCCAGCCGCCGGAGTGGTTCCAGGCGATGCTCACCCAGGGCGTGCTGCTGCTGAACGCGGCGCTGACCGCCAGCAGTGACGGCGCGATGGGGCCGGACCAGCACACCGGGTTCTGGCGGCCGGTGGCCGAGCGGATCGTCGAGGAGATCCTCCGGGCCAAGCAGCAGGCCGCCGAGGAGGACCGCTACGTGGTCTTCGCCTGGTGGGGCGCGCACGCGCGCAACCTGAAGAACGTCGTGCTGCGGCTGCAGAAGAAGTACCCCGAGGTCGAGGTCCGGCACATCGACCACGCCAACCCGGCCGCCCAGGGCGACATCTTCTGCGACGGCGAGCACTTCGCCACGGTGAACGCGGCGCTCGCCGCGCTCGGCGCCGAGGAGGTCGACTGGCTGCCCAGCACGGGCTGGAACGCGCAGTCGGACGGCGCCGGCGGGGCGGACGGCGGGGTCGCCGAGCGGATGGGCGCGTTCATCGCCTCCACCATGGAGCTGCACCAGCTCTACCTGGACCGCCTGGCGAGCGTGAAGGACGAAGGCCTCGTCCTGCCCGCCATCACCGGTGTGTTCGACACCCCGTTGATGGGCTTCCGGGAGGCCGCGGCGCCGGTCGCCGAGGTGCTGCGCGGCCTGGACCGGCACGTCGCCCTCTCGCACGACTTCGGCAAGCGGCGGGCGGACGAGGCGGCGGCCGGCCTGTCCGCCGACGAGATCGCCGCGCTGTACCTGTACACCTGCGAGTCCGCCTTCTACCGGGAGATCAACGCCGTCCTGCGCTCGCCCGACCGCGGCCGGCTGGTGCCCTACCTCCCGTACCTGAGGCTGCTGTTCGCGGCGGTGTCGCGGCTGCCCGTCCGCACCGAGCCGCTCTGGCGCGGGGTCTCGCTGGACCTGCGCCGGCAGTACCCGCTGGGCAGGACGGTGACGTGGTGGGGCGTGTCCTCCTGCACGTCCAAGCTCGGGGTGGCGCAGGCCTTCCTCGGCAGCCGCGGCAAGCGGACGCTCTTCGAGGTGCGTCCGGCCCGGGCCGCGGGCATCCGGAACTTCTCGGCGTTCACCGGCGAGGAGGAGTTCATCCTGCTGCCCGGCACGCAGCTGGAGGTCACCGATGTGCGGACCGAGCGCGGCGGTCTCTGCACCGTGACGCTCACCGAGTCGGCGGAGGCGCCCCTGGTGTCCTGAACCGAACGGGTCGCCGCCCGTTCCTCCGGCCCCTCCGCTCCGGCTTGCCGTGCCGCTCCTCCAGATTGCGTAACCGAGTAAGAAGTTTTACTTGGTTCAGCTATGCTGGAGTTCGAGCGGACAGGCAAGCCGTGGCGAGGGAAGGGACGCGAACGATGACCTCGGAGATCCAGCAAGGAGCGCCGGAAGCCCACGGCCTCGACGGCGAGCTGCGCCGGGAGCGGGCCTACGTCGAGGTCTGCCGGGCCGCGCTGGCCCGGCAGGTCGAGGACGCGAGCCACCAGGTCGTCGCCGGGGAGGACGTCTCCGGCGACGGCGCCAGCGCGGAGGCGCTGGGCCGTTACCTGCGGACCCGCGCCAAGCGGATGAGGGAACTGCCGGAGAGCCCGTCGTTCTTCGGCCGCCTCGACTTCGCCGACACCCCGGAAGCCGGTGAGCACCGGCGGCAGCGCTACTACGTGGGCCGGCAACGGATCTCCGAGGACCCGACCGTGCCACCCCTCGTGGTCGACTGGCGGGCCCCGGTCTCCCGGGTGTTCTACCGGGCGAGCGCCCACGCCCCGCTCGGCCTCGCGCAGCGCCGCCGGTTCGGCTGGGCACCGTGGAGCCTCGGCCGGCCGGAGGAGCTCACCGGGCTGGAGGACGAGCGCCTCGGCGGGGCCGGTTGCGGTGGCGCGGCCGGTGCCGGGACCGGTGTGGTGGCGGGCGGTGTGGTGGCGGACGGTGCGGGCGGCGGCATCCTCGCCGCCGAGATCGAGCGGCCCCGCACCGGCCCGATGCGGGACATCGTCGCCACCATCCAGCCCGAGCAGGACGAGCTGGTGCGGGGCGAGCTGAGCGAGTCCGTCTGCGTGCAGGGCGCGCCCGGCAGCGGCAAGACCGCCGTCGGCCTGCACCGCGCCGCGTACCTGCTCTACAGCTTCCCGCAGCGGATCCGGCGCAGCGGCCTGCTGGTGATCGGCCCCAACCGGACCTTCCTGCGGTACATCGCCGAAGTGCTGCCCGCGCTCGGCGAGATCGACGTCAGCCAGTGCACCGTCGCGGACCTGGTCGCCACCCGGCCGCTCGCCGCGGTGGACGACCCTCGGGCCGCCGCGATCAAGCAGGACGCGCGGATGGCGACGGTGCTGCGCCGGGCGCTGTACGGGCGGATCCAGGCGACGGGCTCGGAACCACTGGTCGTGCCCGACGGCTCCTACCGCTGGCGGGTGTCGCCGGAGCGGCTCGACCGGGTGGTCGCCGAGGTGCGCGAGCAGGCGCCGCCGTACGCGATCGGCCGGGAGAGCCTCCGCACCCGTGTGGTGGCCGTGCTCCAGGACCAGGCGGAGCGGCGGGCCGGCGTGATGTCCGGCGCCTGGACGCGGAAGACCGGGCGCTGCAAGCCGGTCACGGCCTTCTTGGACGCGGCCTGGCCCGACCTGCGGCCGGAAGCCGTGGTCGCCGCGCTGCTCGGTGACCCGGCCGTGCTGGCCGAGGCGGCGGACGGGGTGCTGAGCCCCGAGGAACAGGCGGCGATCCTGTGGCGCAGGCCGCCGCGCTCGGAGAAGAGCGCGAAGTGGTCGGAGCACGACCTGATGCTGCTGGACGAGGTGGCCGGACTGATCGAGCGCCCGGCCGGCTTCGGCCACGTGGTCGTGGACGAGGCCCAGGACCTCTCCCCGATGCAGTGCCGGGCGATCGCCCGCCGAAGCGCCTTCGGCTCCCTCACCGTCCTCGGTGACCTCGCCCAGGCGACCGCTCCCTGGGCCGCCCGCAGCTGGCCCGAGCAACTCGCCCACCTCGGCAAGCCGGAGGCCGCCGTGGTGCCGCTCACGACCGGCTTCCGCGTCCCGGCCGCGGTGATGGCGCTCGCCAACCGGGTGCTGGGCGCGCTGGACGTGGACGTGCCGCAGGCCGTCTCGCTGCGGCGGGACGGCGAATTGACGGTGCGGCGGGTCGAGGAGGCGGACTCGGCCGCGGCGGGCGGTACGGCGGGGCTGGGCGGCGCGGTGGTGGCGGCGGTGCGGGCCGCGCTGGAGCGGGACGGCTCGATCGCGGTGATCGCGGCCGACGGCGCGGTCGAGGAGGCCGCCGAGGCGCTCCGGACGGCCGGGATCACGACGGCCTCGGCCGAACAGGTCGGCACCACGGCCCGGGTGACGGTGCTGCCCGCCTCGCTGGTCAAGGGGCTGGAGTACGACCACGTGGTGGTCCTCGAACCGGCCGCGATCGTGGCGGCCGAACCGCGCGGACTGCACCGGCTCTACGTCGTGGTGACCAGGGCCGTCTCGCGGCTGGACATCCTGCACTCCCGGCCGCTGCCCGCGCCACTGGGCGATTGACGGGAGACGGACGGTCCCTGCGTGCCGCCGCGTCTCACCGGCCGCCGCGCCTCACCGACGGGCGAGGCGCAGGGGCACGTGCACGACGGCCAGGGCCGCGGCCGCCGACGCGAAGCCGAGGACCGCACCGGCCGCGACGTCGCCCGGGTAGTGCACGCCCGTGTGCACCCGGGAGTAGCCGACGGCGACCGCCAGCGCCCCGAGCGGCACCGCCGCCGGTGGCAGCACCACGCCGACGGCCGTGGCGAAGGCCGTCGCCGACGCCGTGTGCCCGGACGGGAAGGAGGCCGACTCCGGCATCCGCACCTGCCGCGCCACGATCACCCGGGCCCGCTCGCGGTCGGGCCTGTGCCGGTGGACGAGCTGCTTGCCGAGCAGGTTCGCGCCCACCGAGGCCAGCGCGACGGCGGCGACCCCCACCACGGCCGCCTGCCGGGGCCGACCGGGCAGCAGGGCGAGGCCGGCGGCGACGGTCAGCGAGATCTTCGAGTGGTCGGCCGCGCGGGACAGCCGCCGCAGTGCGGAGTCCAGGCTCGGCGTCGGAGTCGCGGCGACGGCGGCGTACAGGGCTCCGTCGATCGCCCGGAGGTCGGTGAGCACACCGGCCTCGGCGGGCGGGGCGGGCGTCGCCGCGATGGTGTTCCGGTCAGGCATGGGGCCGTTCCTCCGAGTCCCGGGCAAAGTCCCGAGCAGAGCCCGCAGCGGAGTCCTGCTCGGTGTTGGTTTCCGCGGCCGTTTCCGCGGTCGTTTCCGCGTCCGGCCCGCCGCGGTCGAACGCCAGCGCGGCCAGCTGCCGCCAGTCCACCCGCGGTGCGACGGGCACCACCCCCGGGCGGTCGCGCGGCACCAGCACCCGCAGCGCGCCCGGGTCCAGCGTGCACACCACCGGCGTGGGCAGCCGCAGCGCCTCACCGTCGACGGCCACCGCGATCTCGGCCTCCTCGGAGGTCACCTCGACCCGCCGCGCGGTCAGCACGGTCAGCCCGGTGGACTGCGAGCCCCGGACGGCCAGTTCCGCGGCCTGCGCCGCGCCCTCCACCCGGATGCCCGTCACCCCCAGCTCGCCGCTGTCGAGCCGGGGCCGGCGGCCGCCGCCGGCCAGGTCCGGGGAGCCGTACGGATTGTTGCTGACCAGCAGCGCCTGCTGGTCAGAGAGCGGTGGGGCCGACGGAGAGGTGGGCGTGGCGCCCCCGAACGTGGCGTCGACCCGCCGGACGCCCTCGCCGACCAGCAGGTCCGGCAGCAGGCTCAGCATGGTGCCCGCCTTGTCCTCGCGGTACTCGGGGCGCTGCACGATGTCCGCGTACACCCCGAAGGAGACGGTGTTGACGAAGGCCCGGCCGGCGACCTCGCCGAGGTCGACCCGCAGCTCCTCGCCGTCGGTCAGCGCGTCGAGGCAGCGGGCCGGGTCGGCCCGGTCGAGGCCGAGGTCCATGGCGAAGTGGTTGCGGGTGCCGGCGGAGATCACCAGGAACGGCAGTCCGTGCTCGGCGGCCACCGCGGCGACCTGGGCCTGGGTGCCGTCACCGCCCGCGACGCCCAGCAGGTCCGCGCCCTCCGCCACCGCCTCGCGGGCGAGCGCGGCCACATCGGTGTGGGCGGACGGGTCCAGCAGGACCACTCGGGCGCCGAGCCGCTCCGCCCGCTCGACCAGCCCGAAGCGGCCGACCTTCCCGCCCCCGGACTTCGGGTTCATGATCAGCACCGGCCGTTGCGGCCGCGGCGCGGCGGTCGCCCGACCCGCCCTGGCCGGGCGCGCGCGACGCAGCGCCCATCGGGCGAGGGCCAGCGCGGCACCCCAGCCGAAGAACAGCAGCAGCGCCGTCGGCCACAGGTCGTGATAGGCGAACAGCACCACGACGCCGGCCGGCGCCGCGACCGCGAGGAGCGCCCCGACCACCCGCACCGGGCCCCGGTGCGCCAGAAACCACCAGACGCCGGCCGCCCACACGACCAGCGCCAGGAATCCGAACGCGACCACCTCCAGGCCGCCGTCGCCCAGCGCGACCAACAGCACCACGACGGCGCCGACCGCGGCCAGCAGCGCGCACCGCGCGAGCACCCGCGCGGTCCGGTCGGCGGAGCGCCTCTGAGGTGTGCCGTCGATGTCGACCTCCCTGAACCGTGTTGCCGTCATGTGCCGTGCTGTGCCGTGCTGTGCCGGGCTCTGCTGCGCTGTGCTGCGCTGCGCCGTGCGGCCGGGCCGTGCCAGCAGCCTGCGCAACTCCGCGGTGGGAGGCATCCCGGCCCGGCTGTCCGGGTGACCGCCCCGGTCGGCCGTCTGCTACCCCGAACGGGGCAGCACACACGTCCGCCGGCGCGCCCCCGTGGTCCGGCGGCGCGGCGTGCGGCCGCGTGTGGGGGGTCGCGGGTGCGGGGCTTGGCTGGGTGGGCCGGGTCTCGGGCGGGGTGTCGCATTCGGGCGTGGTTGGTAGGGGCCGGATCGGGGTCGGTGGGGCGGTGTGGTGGGCGTGGGGTGCGGGGTGCGGGGCTGGGTGGGGGTGGCCGGTGGGGGCCGCGTCTGGGGTCGTGGGTGTGGGGCTTGGCCGGGGTCCGCCTGGTGGGGCCGTGTGCGGGTGCCGGGGGGTGCGGGCCGGCCCGGTCAGGGGTGGGGGACGAGGGCGAGGGGGCAGGGGGTGTGGTGGATGGCGGCGTGGGCGACCGGGCCGAGGTGGGTGCCGAGGAGGTGGCGGCGGAGGCGGCGGCCGAGGACGAGGAGGCGGGCGGAGGCGGCGGCGTCGACGAGGGCGACGGTGGCGCTGCCGCGGACCAGGTCGGCGGTGACGTCCACGTCGGGGTGGCGGGTGCGCCAGGGGTCGAGGAGTTCGGTGAAGCGGGTCCGTTCGACGGCGGAGAGTTCGTCCTCCAGCCCGCCGATGGCGTCGAAGGCCATGTACTCGCTGCCGACCCGGGGTGACCAGACGTGGACGACGCGCAGCGCGGCCGAGCGCCGGGCGGCGGCGTCGAAGGCGAAGGCGAGCACCTCGTCCACCGGGTGGGCGAGGTCGACGCCGACCAGGACCGGGCCGTCCGGTTCGGTCCCGTCGGCCCGGACCAGCACCACCGGGCAGGTGGCCCGGCGCAGTACTTCCTGGCTCACCGAGCCGACCAGGAAGCCGCGGACGGCGCCGAGGCCGCGCGAGCCGAGGACGAGCAGGGCGGCGTTCCGGCCGGCGGCCTCCAGGGCCTCGGCCGGGGCGTCGGCGACCTGGGTGGACGTCACCGGGACGTCCACGGTGGCGCGCAGCTCGGCCTCGCGGGAGGTGAGTCGTTCGGCGGAGCGGTACTGGTCGGCGGCCTCCCGGTGCGGTCGTGGCCAGGCCTGGAGGAGTTCGAGCGGGCTGCCGCGGCGCTGCGCCTCGCGGGCGGCCCAGGCGGAGGCGGCGAGGCTCTCGGGGGAGCCGTCGAAGCCGACGACGACGGGTCCGAGGACTGGGCCGAGGACGGGGCCGGTCACGGTGGGCTCCCAGCTCTATCCACGGAGGGCGTCGAGGGCGGCGGTCAGCCGCCGGGCCGCCTCGTCGGCGACCTCGCCCAGCCCGCCGCCGGGGCCGGCCAGGGCCACCAGCGTCTGCGGGTCGACGGCCTCGACCACGGTGGCGTCGCCGTCGGCGCGGACCACCACGTTGCAGGGCAGCAGCAGGCCGATCCGGCGGTCGGCGTCGAGCGCGCGGTGGGCGAGAGCGGGATTGCAGGCGCCGAGGATCAGGTAGTCCTCGATCTCCGCGCCGATCTTCTCGCGCAGGGTCGCCCGGACGTCGATGCTGGTCAGGACGCCGAAGCCGTGTTCCTGGAGGGCGGCCGTGACCGCCTCCACCGCCTGGGCGAACGGCTGGTCGAGCCGTACGCCGATGCCGTAGTCCATGGTTCCTCCCGGCGCCGAGGGATCGCCCGGCCCAGTATCGGCGGCCGAGGGGAGCGCCGCGACCGTGGGCCGTGGGCCCCTGGCCGGTGCGGGGGCTTCCGGTTCGCGTCCTCCAGGCGGGCTTGAGGCGCACCGCGGAGACTGGCCGCCCGCGCTGGACGGGACGCCGACAGGAGGCGGGCGTGATCGCTCTGTGGAGGGTCCTGAGGGGCCTGGGTGCGGTGGTGGGGTGGCTGTGGTCGGGGTTGCAGCTGCTCGGCGGGGCGGAGATGTACCGGGCCGCCGCGCTGGCCGCCGAGGCTCCGGCGGGGGTGCCGGAGCCCCGGGGGCTGCGGGGGCCCGTGCCGGGGCACCCCGAGCGGCTCTGCCCGGAACTGCCCCTGAGCGAGGTGGAGTTGCGGTTGAGCCGGGAGTTCATCCGGTTCTCCGGGCGGCCCGGCCGGGGTGAGGAGGGCTAGGCTCCCCGCCGGTCAGCCCGCCCCGGTCAGCCCGCCCCGGTCAGCCCGCCCCGGTCAGCCCGCGCCGGGTCAGTCCGCGTCGACCATGGTGGCGGAGACCGCCCAGAGGCGCTCGGCGCGTTCCGGGTCGAGCGCCTCGGGCAGGTAGCCGCGCGGTGGTGTCCCGCCCTGCGACGGGCCGGCGAGGGCGCAGTCCTCCAGGTAGGCCCCTCCGGTGTCGGCCAGTTCCGGGGCGACCGCCGCCCACACCGGGCCGGCCGCGCCCTGGGCGGCCGTGCGCAGCCGTGGATCGGGCGTGCCGTCCGGGCGGATCAGGCCGACCGCGCGCTTGGTCCCGTCGCTGAGGTGGCGCTGGAGGCCGGTGAGGGCGGCGCCGGGGTTGACGGTGTTGGCGAGCACGCCGTCCGCCCGGTGCCGGCCGGTGAGGGCGACGGCGAACAGGCAGTTGGCGGTCTTGGACTGGGCGTAGGCGAGGTACGGGTCGTACGGGCGGTGCTCGAAGTGCGGGTCGTCGAGGTCGAGTCCGCCCAGGTGGTGCGCGCTGGAGCCGACCACGACCACCCGGGCCCGCCCGGCGGAGCGCAGGGCGGGCAGCAGCCGGAGGGTCAGGGCGAAGTGCCCGAGGTGGTTGACGCCTAGGTGGGTCTCGAAGCCGTCGGCGGTACGGCCGAGCGGCAGGCCCATGACGCCCGCGTTGGCGATCAGCAGGTGGACGGGCTCGCGGCGGCGGAGCAGGTCGTCGCCGAAGTCCCGGATCGAGTGCAGCGAGCCGAGGTCCAGGGCCGCGACGGTGACGGCCGGGTTGCCGGTGCTCTTCCGCAGGTCGGCGGCGACCGTTTCGGCCGGTCCGGGGGCGCGGGCGCCGATGACCACCCGGGCGCGGGCCAGGGCGAGCGCGCGGGCGGTCTCCCGGCCGATGCCCGAGGTGCCGCCGGTGACGACCGCGGTGCGGCCGGTGAGGTCGTGCCCGGCGACGACGTCCAGCGCCGTCGGCGCGGGCGGGGTGGGGCCGCCCATCATCCTCTCCTCGCCCCGGAGGCGACCGGCATCCGCTGGACCGGCGGCCCGTCCACCCGCAGCACCTGCTGGTGGACGCGCTGGAGTTCGGCCGAGGGGTCGAGCCCGAGCTCCTCGCCGAGCAGGCGCCGCACCCGCTGGTAGGCGTTGAGGGCGTCGCCGCGCCGGCCGGAGCGGTTCAGCGCGAGGATCAGCTGGGTGTGGAACCACTCGTTGAAGGGATAGGAGCAGACCAGGGTCTGCAGTTCGGCCACGAGTTCGCGGTGGCGCCCGAGTTCCATGTCGGTGCGGACCCGGGCCTCCAGCGCGCTGATCCGCCGCTCCTCCAGGTGGGTGGCGTAACTGGCCAGCACCGGCCCGCAGGTGACGTTGGACAGGGCCGGCCCGCGCCACATCGCGAGGGCGTCCTCGAGGAGTTCGGCGGCCCGGAGCGGTTCGCCGTCCTCGGTGAGGAGCCGGGCGTCCTCGACCAGCCGGTCGAACCGGGGGGCGTCGAGCTGCCGTTCGTCGATCCGCAGCACGTAGCCGGGCAGGACGGTGGAGATCATGTGCCCGGCCGCCTCCTCGCCGACCTCGGCGGCGAAGGCCTTCCGGAGTTGGTAGATGTAGGTCTGCGCGGTGGTGACCGCGCTCCGCGGCGGTCGGTCGTCCCAGAGCTCGGTGATGATCGAGTCCAGGCTCACCACCTGGTTGACCCGAAGGAGCAGCAGGGCCAGCAGCTGCCGGGTCTTCGGAGGGCTCGGGGTCCGCGAACAACCCAGGTGGTTGACCTCCAGTGGGCCCAGTACCTTGAAATCCATGGGAAGCTCCTCGCCGGTCGGCTGAATCCTCATGAACGCGGGTGGGCCGGCCCCTGGTGGCGGCCGGCCTGCGATCAGGACCCTAGAAGTGTTGTCCGGGAGCGCTCAAGGCGAATGCTTCCAATGGTGCGCCGGACACCCACCTTGGGGGTATCCGGCGATGTCACTGAAGAGAGATGGCGCGCGGCGCGGCCGCTGTGCGATCGCCCGTACGGGGGAGCCGGGCGGGGTGCGCGGCGGCCACGCCGCGGCCGGTCTTCGGAGATTGACGGATCGTCAGGTGTGACGGTGGGTCAATCCTTCGTCCACATCGCTGGGTTGGGCCGGGAAGTCGACGGCGTGGACCGTTCCGCCGGTGTGGGGGGAGGTGGCTGCGTCCTCGTCGGTCCCGGCGTCCTCATCGAGGTCCAGGTGGGCGAACTCGCCCAGCGGGACGCTCTGGTCGAGGTGCACGTTCTTGAGGAAGGCCGAGAGGATCAGCACCCCCGCCATCACCGGGGTGAGCCAGAAGAAGACGTCGGTCAGGGCGTCGCTGAAGGCCAGCCGCAGGCCGTCCCGGATCGCCGGGGGCAGGGCCTCGACCACGGTCGGCGACACCGAGCCGTCCGACGGTACGCCCGCGACCTGGGCGGCGGTCAGGTGCTTGGCGAGGCCGTTCTCGTACTGGTGGGCGAACAGGGCGCCGAGGGCGGCGAGGCCGATCGAACCGCCGATGCGCTGGGAGAAGGCCGCGGTCGCGGTGCCGACGCCGAGGTCGCGGCGTTCGACGGTGACCTGGACGGCGATCACCAGGGGCTGCATCATCAGGCCGAGGCCGGCGCCGAGGATGGTGACGTAGACGGCGAGCAGCCACCAGCCGGTGTGCTCGTTCATCGTGGAGAGCAGGAACATGGTGAGCGCGCCGATCACGGCCCCCACCATGGGCGACCACTTGTAGCGCTCGGTCTTGGTGATCAGGTTGCCGCCGACCACGGAGGAGAACATCAGACCGACCATCAGCGGGAGGGTGAGCAGCCCGGTGTTGGTCGCGGTGATGCCGGTGACCAGCTGGAGGAACATCGGGATGAAGGTGGCCAGGCCGTTGACGCAGGTGAAGACCAGCATGCTGGCCAGGCAGGCGAGCACCACGGTGCGGACGGTGAACAGCCGCAGCGGGATCAGCGGGTCGCTCGCGTAGCGTTCGGCGACGATGAAGGCGGCGACGAAGACCGCCATGCCCGCGAACAGCCCGAGGATGGTGGTCGAGGACCAGGCGTACTTGGTTCCGCCCCACGAGGTGGCCAGCACCAGGCAGGTGAGCGCGCCGGCCAGCATGACGAACCCGGCGTAGTCGATCTTCCCGCCGCGGTTGCGGGCCGGCAGCTTCAGCGCGGTGGCCGCCACCGCCAGGGCGACCAGGCCGAGCGGCAGGTTGATGTAGAAGACCCAGCGCCAGGTGGTGTGGTCGACGAAGTAGCCGCCGATCAGCGGGCCGGCCACCGAGGACAGGCCGAGGACGGCGCCGTACAGGCCCATGTACTTGCCGCGTTCACGGGTGGGCACGATGTCGGCGATGATCGTCAGGGTCAGCACCATCAGGCCGCCGGCGCCCACGCCCTGGATCGCCCGGAAGGCGATCAGCTGGAAGATCGACTGGGCGGCGCCGGCGAGGGCCGAGCCGGTGAGGAACGCGACCAGCGCGAACAGGTAGAGCTTGCGCCGGCCGTAGAGGTCCGCGAGCTTCCCGTACATCGGCGTGGAGATGCCCGACGCGAGGATGTAGGCGGTGAACAGCCACGAGGTGTACTTGAGGCCGTGCAGGTCGCCGACGATCGCCGGTAGCGCGGTGGCGACGACGGTCTGGTCCAGGGCGCCTAGGGACATGGACAGAAGCAGGGCCGCCATCACGACGGCCAGTTGGCGGCGGCTCAGGGGGCTCCGGGCGGCGTCGCCAGCTGTTGGTGGCACGGGTGGCTCCTTGGTGCGGCTGGTCACGAGGACGGATGGTCACGTGGTGCTGCGGTGGGGCGCGGGTCGAGCGGGTTCAGCGGGGTCGAGCGGGCCGAGCGTGGTGGAGCGGGCCGAGCGTGGCGGGGCGGGGCGAGCGTGGCGGGGCGGGGCGAGCGGATGCGCGTGGTGGGGCGGGGCGGTGCGGCGGTTCAGAGGCCCCGTTCGAGCAGGTCGAAGGCCTCGTTGATGAGGTCGGCCGTGGTCCGGCCGTCCTCGGTGATCCAGGAGAAGCGGACCGCCCACTGGATCACCGAGAACGCCGAGGTGACCACGACGCTCGGGTAGCTGTCCTTCATCGGGTCGCAGCCGACCCGCTCGGCGACGGCCAGGATGAGGCTGCGGAAGATCTCCTCCTCGCCTTCCGGGCTGCGCTTGGCGAGGAGTTCCGGGTGCCGGCGCCACAGTTCGCGCCAGAGCTGGGACTCCTCGCGCGCCGGGACGAACGAGTCGGCGATCTCCTGGGCCACCACCCGCATCGAGCGGAACACCGGCTCGTCGGCCGGCCGGGCCTGGAAGAGCGCGGTCAGGGACTCCGCCGACCAGGACGGCCGCATCTGGAGCGCCTCGTCCTTGCTGGAGAAGTAGTTGAAGAAGGTCCGGGGGCTGATGTCGGCGGCCTCGCTGATGGCTTCGACGGTCATCGCGTCGAGGCCCTTGTCGAGGACGAGCCGGACGGCCGTGAGGGTGATCGCGTGTCTCTTGGCCGCCTTCTGGCGTTCTCTGCGTTGGTCCGATGCGCTCATCACCACTGCACTCTATGCAATCTTGGCGTGGACTGCAAGAAGTGCAGAGGTTGCATTCTCATCGGACAATGCAAAAAGTGCACGGACTGCAAAAGGCGAGGGGGTGGGCGCGGGCCTCAGCCCTCCGCGGCGAGGGTGATCGCGGCGGAGGCCTCGTCCGGCTGGGCCGGCCACGTCCCGTACTGGCTGCGCCAGTACATGAGCGGGGTGGAGAGGCCCTGGTGGGCGGTGCCGTCCACCACCGCGCCCAGCAGCACGGTGTGGTCGCCCGCCAGGACGGCGCCCGCCAGCCGGCACTCCGCGTGCGCGATCGCGTGCCGCTCGATCCACGGCAGGCCGGTCGCCGGGCTCGGCCGCCACGGCGTCGCGCCGAAGCGGTCCCCGCTGCGGGAGGCGAACAGGTTGGAGACCCCCTCGCCGCGCTCGCGCAGCACGTTCACCACGAAGGCACCGCGCGCCAGGACGGCCGTCAGCACGGTGCTGCGGTTGTCCAGGCAGGCCAGCAGCAGCGGCGGGCGGGCCGAGACGCTGCACACCGCGCTGCAGGTCAGCCCCTTGGGGCGGCCGTCCTCGTCGAGCGTGGTGATCACGGTGACGCCGGTGGGCAGGGTGGCCATGATCGACCGGAACACGGTGTCGTCCACGTGCGGTCCCTCGCCGGCGTAGTCGATCCGCAGCACCCGCTCGTCGGTGTGCGGCTTGTCGGTGTCGGTGCCGGTGTCGGTGTCGGTGCCCATGTGCTTCCTCCTGGTGCTCGGGTGCGGTCCCGCGGGGCCCTCAAGGCCTCGGGGCCCCGGTGCGGCTGGCGGCGAGGCTGGCAGAGCCGTCTCGACCCGGGTTCGAATTCCGGCCAACCTTCTTGTATGAGACGGAGGTTGACGGCCGGTGGCGAGGCTCGAACCGCCCTCCAGTCGGGCCGGGCAGGCTCGCGCCGGGACCGGCGGCCGCTTCGCCGGGCCCCCGGAGGCCGGCCCGCCGGAACCCGGGCCGCGAGGAGGCAGCGTGGAACTCGCAGTCGCGGACCGGGTGGTGCTGGTGACCGGGGCGACCGGAGGGATCGGGCGGGAGATCGCGCGGGCCTTCGCCGCCGAGGACGCCAGGGTCCTGATCGGCTACCACGGCAAGGAGCGCGAGGCCCTCGACCTGGCCGAGGAACTGGGCGCGGCCAAGGGCCGGGCACGGGCGGTGCGGTACGCGCTGACCGAACCCGAGCGCACGCTCGACGAACTCGCCGCCGCGGGCGAGGGCTGGGCCGACATCGACGTCCTGGTCACCAGCGCGGTGCGGATGATGGGCAGCCGGCGGGCCCCCGGCACGCACTTCGAGGACGTCGCCGTCGCGGACTGGGAGCCCGTGGTGCAGCAGAACCTGGCGCCGACCCTGCGGCTCGCCCAGCTGGTGGTGCCCGGCATGCGCCGGCGCGGCTGGGGCCGGATCGCCCTGATCTCCTCGCACGTGGCGGTCGACGGCCACCGCGGCCAGGAGTTCTACGGCGCCGCCAAGGCCGGACTGCACGGCTTCGCCCGCAGCCTGGCCTGGGACACCGGGGAGGACGGCATCCTGGTCAACGTGGTCTGCCCCGGGCTGACCCTGACCGAGCGGGCCCTGACCGGCCTGCCGGCCGCGGTGCGCGAGCAGGAGGCCGCGCGGACCGCGAGCGGCCGGCTGAGCGCTCCCGCGGACGTCGCCAACGCGGTGCTGTTCGTCTGCTCCGGAGCCAACGGCAACATCACCGGCGAGGTGCTGACCGTCGCGGGCGGTCGCTGAACGCGGGCGGGGGCGGCCGGGGTTCGCACCCGGCCGCCCCCGCCTCGCTTCGGGACGGCTCCCCGAAGCGTCCGGACATCAGGACAGCTGCTCCCGGGTGGAGAGCACCGTCAGCTCCGTCAGGTGCACCCCCGCCGGGGCGTGCAGCACGTGCAGCACCTGCTCCGCCACCTCCGCCGGGTCCAGGCCGACCGCCTCCTGCACCTTCGCCAGCACCCCGCGCAGTCCTTCGTCGCGGATCCGCTCGCTGCCCCCGGTGCGCACCGCTCCGGGCGACACCAGGGTGACCCGGACGCCGTCCCCGGCGAGCTCCAGCCGCAGCCCGTCGGTGAGCGCCACCAGCGCGTGCTTGGTCGCCGCGTACACGCCCTGGATCGCGTGGGACACCGAACGCCCGGCGGTGGAGCCGATGTTGACGATCTGCGGCCGCTCTCCGGCGAGCAGGGCCGGGATCGCCGCGCGGGTGACCGTGAGCACGCCGAGGACGTTCAGGTCGACCATCGTCCGCCAGTCCTCGGGATCGCCGTCCCGGACGGTGCCCAGCGGGAACACCCCGGCGTTGTTGACCAGGACGTCCAGCCCGCCGAGCTCCCCGCAGGCCTCGGCCACGGCCGCCTCCGCCGCGACCGGGTCGGCGAGGTCCACGCCGACCGCCACCGCGCCGAGTTCGGCCGCGAGACCGGCCAGTTCGGCCGACGGGCGGGCCAGCAGCGCGACCCGCCCGCCGTCCGCGGCCACCGCGCGGGCGATCGCCGCCCCGATCCCGCGCGAAGCCCCCGTCACCAGCACCCGTCGCCCGCTCGATCGCGTCATCCTCGTCCCCTTCCCGATGCCCCCGGCTGACCGGGGATCCTCCTCAGTGTCCGGCGGGTCAGCAGTACCGGTCGCGGCTGGAGAACGGTTGGAAGCCCGCCGCCGGGCGGCCCGATTCGCCGTCCCCGGACGGCTGTCGGGACCGGAGAGCGGACCGGTAGGGTCGGTCGGCCGTCCCGCAGCCGTCCCGCAGCCGTCCCGCAGCCGTGTCGCGGCGGTCCCGCGGCGGTTCCGCAGCCGTCCCGCAGTCGTTCTCCAGCACCGTTCGAGGCGGACCGGCCAGGGTGGGGGACGCGGGCGCGCGAGGGGCTCCGACGCCCGCGCCCAGCCATGTGCACGCTCGGACGAGGGAGAGTCATGGACGACGAAGAAGTTTCGGTGCTCGTGGTCGGCGGCGGCCTCGTCGGGCTGTCGGCGGCCGCCTTCCTGCGCGGCCACGGCGTGACCACGACGGTGGTCGAACGGCACCCTGGCACCTCGGTCCTGCCCCGCGGCCGGGTGATGAACTCCCGCTCCATGGAGGTCTACCGGTCCTCCGGACTGGAACAGGTGATCCGGGCGGCGCCGCCGTCCGTGTTCGAGCGCTACCCCGAGCTGGCCCGGGTGGAGACGCTGGCCGGCCGGGAGGTCTACCGGGTCCGGCGCGAGGAACCGGGCTCAGTCGCGCACCTCAGCCCGTGCGAACCCGCCTTCGTGGACCAGCAGGTGCTGGAGCCGATCGTCCTCGCGCACGCCCGCAAGCTCGGCGCCGACGTCCGCTTCTCGACCCGGATGGTGGAGTTCGAGCAGGACCCGGACGGCGTCACCGCGCTGGTCGAGTCCACCACCACCGGCGAGCGCCGACGGATCCGCGCCCGCTACCTGGTCGGCGCCGACGGGCACCGCTCGCCCGTCCGGCAGGCCCTCGGCATCGCGACCCACGGGCCCGGCGTGCTCCACCACGTCGCCAACATCGTCTTCGAGGCCGACCTCACCGCCCTGCTGCGCGGCCGGCGGATCTCGGTCTGCTACATCGACCGGCCCGAAGCCGGCACCCTGCTGGCCATGTTCGAACGCCAGGACCGCTGGCTGCTGATGGTCCCGTACCACCCCGAACGCGGCGAGCAGCTGGACGACTTCACCCCCGGGCGCTGTCTGGAGCTGGTCCGCACCGCCACCGGGGACCCGTCGCTCGACGCCGAGATCGTCCCCACGCTGGCCGGCTCGGAGCGGCCGGTCCAGGGCTGGGAGCTGGCCGCCCGGGTGGCCGACCGGTTCCGGGACGGACGGGTGTTCCTGGCCGGGGACGCGGCCCACGTGGTCTCGCCGGCCGGCGGCTTCGGCGCCAACACCGGGGTCCAGGACGCCCACAACCTGGCCTGGAAGCTCGCCGCCGTGCTCAACGGCTGGGCCGGGCCCGCGCTGCTGGACTCCTACCAGCCGGAGCGGCGGCCGGTCGCCGAGACCACCTGCGCCTTCTCCGCCGCCAAGCAGCACGAACGCAGCCGCGCCGACGGCGAGGGCGGCGGCTTCTCCCCGCTCGCCCTGACCTTCGGCTACCACTACCGCTCGGGCGCGGTGATCGGCGGCCCCGCCGCGGGCACCGACCCGTGCGAACCCACCGACCTCGCCGGGCTCGCCGGCACCCGGGCCCCGCACGTACGGCTGCGGCGCGAGGAGAGCGACATCTCCACGCTGGACCTGTTCGGCGAGCGCTTCGCCCTGCTCACCGGCCGCGACGGCACCCCCTGGGCCGAGGCCGGCACCCGCGCCGCCGCCCGCTACGGCGCGCCGTTCGCCGCCCACCGGATCGGCACCGACCTCGCCGACCCGGACGGCGAGTGGGGCGCCCGCTACCACCTCGGCCACGCCGGAGCCGCCCTGGTGCGCCCGGACGGCTTCGTCGCCTGGCGCTCGGTCGACCACGGCGGCCGGAGCGGCGCGGCCCTGGAGGGCGAACTGGCCCAGGTACTCGGCCGCTTGCTGGACCGCCCGGTCACCCCGGCCCCGGCGCCCTGACGGGTACGGCACCCCGAGGGCGTGCACCGAAACGCCGGGACGCGCATGAGCGGCCGGCCCGGAGACGGGCCGGCCGCTCGCGATGTGCGTCAGTGCCCGTCGGGCGGCGCCTGGGTTTCGAGGACGGCGGCGGACCAGGTGAAGCCGGCGCCGACGCCGAGGAGGAGGATGCGGTGGCCGGGGTGGAGGCGGCCGGTGTGGTGGAGGTGGGCGAGGCCGGCGAACTGGTCGGCGGGGCCCAGGTGGCCGACGGTGCGGCCCCATTCCCAGGTGGAGCGCTCCACGGGGATCCCGTAGCGGCGGAAGTAGCCGGAGTCCAGGCGGTGCATGCCGAGGTTGGGCAGGACGAAGTGGTCGATGTCGGCCAGGGCCGTCCCGGCCTCGGCGAGCACCGTTTCCAGGGACGTGCGCCCGCCGCGGGACACCCGCGCGGCGGTGTAGGGCATGCCGTGGCGGGCGATGAAGGCCTTCTGCCAGACGCCCATGTCGATCGGCCGCCGATGGGTGAACGGCGCGTCGCCGAACAGGTCGTCGCCCCGGTGCATGCCCTCCAGTCCGGGCTCGGAGTGCGACACCAGCGCGACGATCCGGGCGAACCCGGGCCGGCGGGTGACCACCACGGCGGCGGCGCCGTCGGCGTAGAAGGTCCCCGGGTCGGTGCGCCAGCGGTCGAAGCCGGGCGGGCAGAAGCGGTCCCCGGCGGTCAGCAGCGCGGCCCGGTCCTCGGGGGCGCCGTCCAGGTAGTGGCAGGCGAGGTCCAGCGCGGCCATGCCGCCGTTGGACATCTGCCGCACCTCCATCGCCGGGCAGTGGCTCGCCCCGGCCACCTCCCGCTGCACGAAGGAGGGGGCCGGCCATTCGTCGAGCCCCTGGTAGTACGCGGTGGCGTGCAGCAGCAGCGCGAGGTCGGCCGGATCGCGCCCGGCCGAGCGCAGCGCGGCGCGTGCCGCCCGGACGGTCATCTCGGGCGCCGAGAGGGTGTCGGAGACGCGCACCGACAGCATCCGGGTGGACTCCTCCAGCTCCGGCTCGCACCGGCCGGCGCGGACGGCGCTGCGCACGGTCACGGGCGGGGGCAGATGGAGGGCGGCGCCCGCGATGAACAGGCCCTCGAACCTCATCCTCACTCCGATGTCGATGTGTTGACGTGTCGACGCCGGCGTTCGCGGGCGCCGGCGGGGCGGGGCGGGGTGCCGGACCGGGACGCGGGCGCTGTCGGCCCCGCCGGTCCGGCACCGTGCCGTGGTGATCGGCCAGGACGAGGCCGGACGGCGGCTTGTGGCACGCGCCCGGGGTCGTCCTCCGTCGACCGTCCCGCGGGTTCCGCGTGGGTCGGTCGGGGACCATCCTGCGCGGGGCGCTTCGACCGGGCGTGGAGCGGGGTTCGAGGCCGGACCGGGCCGGTCCGCCGCCGCCGGTCGAGCTCCGGTCAGTTCCCGTCGGCCTCCCGCCGGCCTCCTGCCGAGCGCGCGTCGACCGCCCGTCGACCGCCCGTCGACCGCCGTCGACCGCCCGTCGAGACCGCCTCGACCCGTCCCGGTCAGCATCGGCGGACCACCCACCCCTGGAAGGACGGGCCGCGATGACGACACTCCCCGACCGGACCACCGCCACCACGGACCCCGGGAGCGACGGCTGCGGCCCGCGCCCGGTGGCGCTGCTGCTGCCCGGTCAGGGCGCGCAGTACGAGGGCATGGCGGTGGGGCTGTACGGCGCCGAGCCGGTGTTCACCGCCGCGATGGACGAGGTCTTCGCGCTGATGGGCGCGGAGGGCGGCCGGGTGCGCTCGGACTGGCTGAGCGAGCGCCCGGCGGTGCCGCTGGACGACGTGACCCGGGCCCAGGCCCTGCTGTTCGCGGTGGACCACGCGCTCGCCCGGATGGTGCTGGGCTGGGGGATCCGGCCGGCGGCGGTGCTCGGCCACAGCGTCGGAGAGGTGGTCGGCGCGGTGCTGACCGGGGTGCTGGCCCTCCCGGACGCCGTCCGGCTGCAGATGGACCGGATCTCGCGGATCAGCGCCGCCCCGCCCGGCGGCATGCTCGCGGTGGCCGCCCGGGAGGAGGAGCTGGCGCCGTACCTGAGCGAGCAGGTGGTGGTCGGTGTGGTGAACGGCGCCAAGCAGTGCGTGCTGGCCGGTCCGGAGGACGAACTGGCGGTGGTGGAGGCCGGGTTGCGGGTGGACGGCTTCCTCTGCCGGCGCACCCGGGCGGTGCAGGGCTTCCACAGCCCCGGCCTGGCGGCCGCCGCCGCGCGTTCGCTCCCCACGGTGGCCGCCCTGCGGTTCTCTCCGCCGGACCCCGTCCTGTTCTCCGGCTACACCGCCGGGCCGCTCGGCGCGGCGCAGGCCACCGACCCGGCGTTCTGGGCCGGACAGCCGGCCGCGCCGGTGCTGTTCGGCCCCGCCCTCGGCGCCCTGCTGGACTCCGGCCGGTACGTGCTGGTCGAGGCCGGACCGGGGCAGGGCCTCACCGCGCTGGCCCGCCGCCGGCCGGCCGTGGTCTCCGGACGCAGCGCGGCCGTCCCCACCCTGCCGGCCCGGCGCGGGGCGCCCGCCGACGACCGGCGGGCGGTGCTGGCGGCGGCGGACTTCCTCCGGGCGGAGGGGTACGGGATCGACGCGCCCGTGGTGGCGCCGGTCTGACAGCGCGCCGGGCCCGGACCGCGAACGGCGGACCGGGCCCGGCGCGGGTGCTCAGGGCCGGACGACCAGGTCGTCGCCGAGCACCCCGCCCTCGGCCACCGCGCGCTCCAGCAGCCCCACCAGGCGGGCCGGCGCCGGCATCGCCGCGTTCTCGTCCCGCAGCCGGGCGGCGCTCGCGCGGTGCCGGGGCACGGTGAGCAGCGCGGTGACGGCCTCCGCGACGGCGTCGGCGTCCGGGCCGTCCGGCAGGTCGAGGGTGAGACCGGCGCCGGCCTCGGTGATCCGCTCCGCCCAGTGGTCCTGGATCGCGGTGTGCGGCACCACCAGCTGGGGCAGCCCGGTGACGGCGCTGATCATGCCGGTGCCGACCCCGCCGTGGTGGATCACCGCATCGCAGCTCGACAGCAGGGTGCTCATCGGGAAGGCGCTCAACAGCCGGACGCCGTCCGGCAGATCGGCGGCGGACACGTCGTGGTGCCCGGCCACCGTCACCACCGGCTCGGCCCCGGCCCGCAGCACGCCCTCGGCCAGCCGCCCCAGCAGCCCGGTCAGGGCGGTGGTGGTCACCCCGCCGGTGACGCAGACCCGCGGCCGCTCCGGCCGGTCCAGCAACCACTCCGGGAGCACCAGCGGGCCGTTGTACGGGACCAGCCGCATCGGCGCCCAGGGCACCGGGTGCGGCGAGCGCAGAGTCTGCGGGCAGGGGTCGATCCAGGCCTCCGGCGCGAACCGGGGCTCGACGCCGAAGCGCTCGAAGAGCCGGGCGAAGGGCTGCCGGAGGTCCTCGTCCCGCTCGAAGTCGAAGCCGAAGGAGAAGCCCCAGGTGTGGCCGAAGGCGGGGACCTTGACCGCCGCCGCGGTGACCAGCCCGGCCAGCGCCACCGTGTCGTAGACGACCACGTCGGGCCGCCAGGCGCGGGCGAGCGCGACCAGGTCGTCGGTCATCGCGTCGGCGGAGGTGATCTGCCGGGTGCCGAGCAGCCGCCGGGCCTCCCGGTCGAGGCGCTCGGGGTTGCTGACCCAGCCGGAGGCCAGGTGCCGGGGCCCGCCGGTGGAAGCGAGCCCCCGGTGGGCGGCCTGCGCGGTACGGATGGCGTCCTCGTCGCCGACCGGGGCGACGGTCAGCCCGGCCGCGGTCAGGAACCCGGTGGCGGCCGGACGGGAGGCCACCAGCACCTCGTGGCCGGCGACTTGGCAGGCCCAGCTCAGCGGGGTGATCCACGGCAGGTGCGCCCCTGCGGTGGCCACGAACAACACGCGCATCCGCTACTCCCATCGGTCGGTTCTGCTCGGACGTGCGCCGGCCAGCCTGCACCGCTGCGCTCGCGGCCCGGTCGAGGGCGCCGGGCCGCTCGAACCGGCCTCAACCCGTGCCCCAAGGCGGCCTGCCACCGTCCCGGTACCCGGGTGCGGGTCCGCACCCACCGGACGGAGAGAGGTAGAACTTTGACCACGTCCAGCCCCCCTGCCCGCCAGCGGAGCGCCGTGGCCGGCGCTCCGCTGGCGACGATCGCCGACCGGCTCGCGGGCCCCCGGGTGGATCACCTGTCGAGCCGCGCGGCGGCCCTGGCCCCGGAGCGCGCGGCGCTGCGCACCCCCGACGGGTCGGCCCTGACCTTCGGCGAGCTCGACCGGCGGGTGGACGCCTTCGCCGCCGCCCTGCACGCGCTGACGCCCGGCCCGGACGCCGTGGTGGCGGTCGCGGCCGAGCTGTCCCCGGCGTTCCCGGTCGCGTACTACGGAGCGGCGCGGGCCGGCCGGATCGCCGCCCTGGTCAACCCGCTGCTGCGGGAGGACGCGCTGGTGCACGTGCTCGCCACCTCGGGCGCGCGGACGGCCGTGCTCACGCCCGAGGTGTACCGCCGGGTGTGCAGCGTGCGGTCCCGTCTGCCGCGGCTGGAGACGGTGCTGCTGACCTCCGCCGGGGCGGAGGAGGAGGGGGTGCCGGTGCTGGCCGAGGTGCTGGCGGCCGCGGCCGGGCGCCCGCTGCCGGAGGCCGGCGCGGATCCGGAGGCGGTCGCCAACCTGCTGTTCACCAGCGGCACCACCGGCGCGCCCAAGGCCGTCCAGCTGACCCACCGCAACCTGACCGTCAACGCGGCGCAGACCGCCCACGCGCACGGCCTGGACGCCGGGTCGGTGGTCTTCAACTACCTGCCGACGTACCACCTGATGCACCTGAACGCGGCGGTGCAGGCCGCCGCGACCCAGCTGCTGTGGACCGACCCGGACGTGCCCGGCTCGCTCGCCGCCGCGCGCGAGGGCGGCACGACGCACTACTACAGCCTGCCGATGCGACTGTCCCGGCTCGCCGCCGATCCGACGGCGGGCGGGACGGTCCCGACGCTGCGCGCGATCCTCTCCGGCGGCTCGGCGCTGCCGCCGGAGGCGACCCGGGCCCTGACCGCCCGCTTCGCGGTGCCGGTCGTCCAGGGCTACGGGCTGGCGGAGGCGTCCCCGCAGACGCACTTCGACCGGCTGGACGACCCGCGGGCCGGCTCCTGCGGGCCGCCCTCGGCCGGCACCGAGTCGCGGATCGTCCAGGTGGACACCCGGGCCGAGCTCCCGGTGGGGGAGCGCGGCGAGATCCAGGTCCGCGGACCGCAGTTGATGAAGGGCTACCTGGGCGCCGAGCCCGGCGCGCACCTGGACGCCGAGGGCTGGTTCTCGACCGGGGACATCGGATACACGGACCAGGACGGCCACCTGTTCGTCGTCGACCGGATCAAGGACGTCTTCAAGTGCGACAACTGGCTGGTGTCGCCGACCGAGGTCGAGGGGGTGCTCCGGCAGCGGCCCGAGGTCGCGGACAGCGTGGTGGTCGACCGCCCGGACCGCTTCAGCGGCGCGGTGGCGTACGCGCTGGTGGTGCTGGCGAAGCCGTACGCGGACGAGGAGGGGGCGGCGCTGGCGGCGGTGCGGGAGGCGAACGCGCGGATGCCGTACTACCAGCACCTGCGCTACGTGGAGGTGGTGGAGGGCATCCCGCGCTCGCAGAACGGCAAGGTCCAGCGCCGGGAGATCCGGGACGCGGTGCACGGGCGCGAGCTGCCGGAGCCGTCCGCGGACGGGCCGCTGGAGGTGACCCGGGCCGCCGGACGGGGCTGAGCGCGGACGCGGGCCGGACCGGCCTGGCGACCGAACGGTGGTCGCCGGGCCGGCCGGGCGTGCCGGACCGCCCGCACCGAGGGGTGGTGGGCCGTTCGCGGCCGGCGGCCCCGGCGGCGCGTCCGCCGCCCCCGGAGCGGGACGGTCAGGGCTGGCGGACGGCGGTGAGCGGGGGGTGCTGGGACCGGGTGGGCACCGGGATCAGTGACGCGGCCACCGCCTTGTTCACCGCGTCGATCCGGGACACCGCGCCCAACTTGCCGAAGACGTTGCGCAGATGGCGCTTGACGGTGCCCTCGGCGATGCCGAGCCGGGAGCCGATCTGGAAGTTCGTCAGCGCCTGGGCGGCGAGCACGAGGACCTCCAGCTCCCGGTCCGAGAGCGTGACCGAGGACTGCCGGCTGAGCTGGGCGAGGCTGTGCTGGGAGACGGCCAGGGTCGACTGGTCGCGGCTGTACACCCCGCGGATGGCCGCGAGCAGTTCGTAGCGGCTCACGCTCTTGAGCATGAAGCCGCGCACGCCGAGGTCCAGCAGGTCGCGGACGTCGGCGGGCCGGTCGCTCATGCTCAGCACGATGACCCGGGCGTCGGGGGAGGCGGAGGCGATCCGTCGGACCGCCTCCGCGACCTCCGAGTCGAGCAGTTCGCCGCCCAGCAGGACGACGTCGGGCGTGGTGGCGGCCACGAGGGGGACGGCCTCGTCGATGTCACCGGTGTCGCCGACCACCACCAGGTCGGCTTCGGCCGAGAGGACCTGTCGCAGCGACTGCCGCAGCAGGGTGTGGTCGTCGATGAGCAGCACCCGGGCGGGCTCAACCGGTTTCATGGCGACACCGTTCTGCCGTGGGGACGGGCCGGGTTATTGACGATCTTTCTCACAGACCGGCCGGGGGCGCTCCGCCGACCGGTGGGTCCTAATCCGCCTCGTGGGTTAAGAGAAACCTCCGCAGATTTCGTCGTCGACATGCCGATTCTTCTCCCCAGGTCCGGGATCCGGGTGCGTACTGCATGGATCTTGCGCCCGACCCTGCCATGAAGTCGTATTACCTGACAATACGAAGACTGTCGGATTGCTCATCGGCGCGACGATTTTACGCGGGAGAAACCGACTGGCCGTTCGGATCAAGCGAGATCGTCCCGGGTGACCCGGCGGTCCACCACCACCCAGTCGTCGCCGGCCGGAGCCAGCAGGTCGACGCAGACCGTGGAGCGGTGCACCGTCGCCTCGCCGCCGCGCGGGACCTCCAGGACCAGCGCGTAGCAGGTCGCCCGGAGCCGGCCGGCCTCCGCGGGCTCGGTGGTCAGCATCCCCACCCAGTGCCGGTGCACCACGCCCGCCTCGGCCAGCCGCCGGGCGGCCTCCTCGGCCGCCGCGGCGATGTTGCCGCGGCCGCGCACCGGGGCGGGCAGGCCGTTGGCCGCGAACACCCCGTCCTCGGCGAAGGTGGCCGCCCACGCGTCGGTGGCGCCGGTGTCGAGCAACCGCATCTGACGGGCGTAGAAGTGCTGGACGCGCACGTAGGTGTCGGTGTCGGCGAGCGGGGCGGTCGCGGTGGTCGTGGTGGTCTCGTGGGCTGCCATCGGGCTTCCTCTCGGCTGCTGAACGGGGACGGGACGGCGTGCTGGACGGGCGTGCTGGACGAGGTGTCGGAAGGCGTGCTGGACGGCGTGCTGGAGGGGCGCTGAACCGGCGCTGACCGGCGCGTACGGGCGTGCGCGGGGTGCACGCGGTGGCGCGGGGCGTGGGGCGGAACGGGAGCGCCCCACGTTCCCAGCGGGGTCTGGAGAGCGCTTGGAGCTGCGGTCCAGCCGGGCGGCCGGGCGCCCGGTGGCGCCCTCCCGCTTCGGCTCCGCCTTGAGGGGGTCTTGAGCCGCTCCCGGGAGAGTCCGCCGGGGTGTGACGACGCACCAGCCCCCGCCCGCACCCGGCGGCGGGGGACACCGGCGGGAAGGCGGAGACATGACGGAGCAGGGGAAGCGGGTCGCGCTGGTGACCGGCGGGACGAGCGGGATCGGGCTCGCCGTGGCCGAGGAACTGGGGCGGCGCGGCGACCGGGTGTTCGTCTGCGCGCGGACCGAGGAGGACGTCGCGGACACGGTCGAGCGGCTCCGGAAGGAGGGCCTGGACGTGGACGGCGTCAGCTGTGACGTCCGGTCCACCGAGCGGATCGCGGTCGCGGTGGCCGCGGCGGTCGAGCGGTTCGGGCCGATCGAGATCCTCGTCAACAACGCCGGCCGCGGGGGTGGCGGGGTTACGGCGGAGATTCCGGACGAGACCTGGTGCGACGTGATCGAGGTGAATCTCAACGGCGTTTTCCGAATGACCCGCGAGGTGCTCGCCCGCGGCGGCATGCGGGACGCGAGCTGGGGGCGAATCATCAATATCGCGTCGACCGGAGGAAAGCAGGGCGTCGTGCTAGGAGCTCCCTATTCCGCTTCCAAACACGGCGTCGTCGGATTTACCAAAGCTTTGGGACTGGAACTGGCCAAGAGCGGCATCACCGTCAACGCGGTGTGCCCCGGGTACGTCGAGACGCCGATGGCCGGCCGGGTCCGGCAGGGCTACGCCGACCACTGGGGCGTGACCGAGGCCGAGGTGCTGGAGAGGTTCGAGGCGAAGATCCCGCTCGGCCGCTACAGCACCGCGCGGGAGGTGGCCGCGATGGTCGGCTACCTGGCCTCCGAGGCCGCCGACCCGGTCACCGCCCAGGCGATCAACGTCTGCGGCGGGCTCGGCAGCTACTGACCCGGCCGGATCCCGGCCGGATCCCGGCCGCGCCCAGGCCGGACCCGAGTCGGACCCCGGCCGGACTCCACCCGGACTCCGGTCGGGCCCCAGTCGGACCCCAGTCGGACCCCACGGAAGGAGGGCCACCGTGCCCGCACAGGACACCCGGCACACCGATCACCGCATCCTCGTCTCCGCGCCCGCCGAGACGCTCTACCGGCTCGTCGCCGACGTCGGCGGCTGGCCGCACCTGTTCACGCCCACCGTCCACGCCGAGCGGGTGGACGGCGACGACCGCCGGGAGCGGATCCGGATCTGGGCCTTCGCCAACGGCGAGGTGCGGACCTGGACCTCGCTGCGCGAACTGGACCCGGGCGCCCGGCGGGTGGAGTTCCGCCAGGAGGTCTCCCAGGCGCCGGTCGCCTCGATGACCGGCAGCTGGACGATGAACCCCGCGGCCGACGGCCGGACCGAGGTGGTGCTCGGCCACTCCTTCGCCGCGGTCGGCGACAGCGCGCCCGACCTCGCCTGGATCGACCAGGCCGTGGACCGCAACTCCCGCTCCGAGCTCGGCTGCCTCAAGGAGATCGCCGAACGCAGCCCGGGCCTCGACGAGTTGCTGCTCTCCTTCGACGACACCGTGCTCGTCCGGGGCCCGCGCGAGGAGGCGTACGCGTTCATCCGCCGCTGCGAGCTGTGGCCGGAGCGGCTGCCGCACGTCGCCCGGCTGGAACTGACCGAACCGGAGGACGGCATCCAGCGGATGGTGATGGACACCCGCGCGCCGGACGGGACGACGCACACCACCGAGTCGGTGCGGGTCTGCCTGCCGGACAAGATCGTCTACAAGCAGACCGTGCTGCCCCCGATCATGGCGGCGCACACCGGAGTGTGGACCTTCGAGGAGACCGCCGAGGGCGTGGCGGCGACCTCCCACCACACCGTGGTGCTCCGCGCCGAGGCCGTCCCCGCGCTGCTGGGGCCCGAGGCCACCCTGGAGCAGGCCCGCGAGGCGGTGCGGGCCGCCCTCGGGGCCAACAGCCGCACCACGCTGGAGCACGCCCGGGCGCTGGTCGAGGGCGGCGTCCACGCCGGTGCCGGTGCCGACACCGGGCCCGGCCGGTGACCGACCTGACGGCCGAGGTCTGCGTCGTCGGCGCGGGCCCGGCCGGTCTCACCCTCGCCCTGCTGCTCGCCCGCTCCGGCGTGGACGTCGTCCTGGTCGAGCGCTCGCGCTCCTTCGAGCGGCAGTTCCGCGGCGAGATCCTCCAGCCCGGCGGGATGGCACTGCTCGACCGGCTGGGCGTGCTGGCCGGCGCCCGCGAGCGCGGCAGCCACGAGCACGACCGGTTCGTGCTGGAGGAACGCGGCCGGACCCTGATCGACGGCGACTACCGGCGGCTGCCCGGCCCGTTCAACTGCCTGCTGAGCATCCCGCAGCGCCACGTCCTGGAGGAACTCCTCCTCCGATGCCGGGAGTCGGGCGGATTCCGCTACCTGGAGGGCGCCAAGGCGGGCGCCCTGCTCACCGAGGACGGCCGGGTCCGGGGCGTGGTCGTCGGCGGCCGCGGCGGCGAACAGGTGGTCCGGGCCCGCTGGACGGTCGGCGCCGACGGCCGCTACTCCAAGGTGCGCCGGCTGGCCGGCATCGAGGCCGGCCGCCTGGACGACTTCGACCAGGACGTCCTCTGGTTCAAACTGCCCGCCGACGGCCGGCCGTTGAACGAGGTGCGGATCTTCCGGGCCGGCGGCAACCCGGTCCTCGCCTACACCGCGGTGCCGGACGCCGTCCAGGTCGGCTGGACCCTGCCGCACGGCGGCTACCGCACGCTCGCCGCCCGGGGCACGGAGCCCGTCCGCGAGCTGATCTGCGCCGCGATGCCGATGTACGCCGAGCAGGTCCGGGAACGGATCACCGCGCTCGGGGACCTCACCCTGCTGGACGTGTTCTCCGGCGTCGCCCGGGAGTGGGTCCGGGACGGGCTGGTGCTGATCGGCGACGCCGCGCACACCCACAGCCCGATCGGCGCGCAGGGCATCAACCTCGCCGTGCAGGACGCGGTGGCCCTGCACCCCGCGCTGCTCGCCTCGCTGGCGGCCGACGGGGACAGCGGGCCGGTCCACGCCTACGCCGCCGGGCGACGGCGGGACATCGCGCGGATCATGCGCATCCAGCGGCTGCAGAGCCGCGGCATGCTCTCCTCCGGCCGGGTGGCCGGCGCACTGCGGCCCGTCCTCGCACCGCTGCTCTCCCGGTCGCCGGTCTACCGCAGGGTGCTGGCCGAACTGGCCTTCGGCAACCGGGCCATCGCACCGGCACCGACCGCCGCCGCGCCCGCGCGGTCCGCCGTACCGGGACCGTCCGCCGCGCCCGCGCCGACCGCCGTACCGGGACCGTCCACCGTCCGCACCTCCGAAACCTCCGAAGCCCAGGGGCAGTGATGCAGCTGATCGACCTTTCCTCACCGGTGGACGCGACCTTCTGGGAGCCGGACCCGGTCACCCACGTGACCATGTCGCCGCGCGAGGGCGCGCTGCACATGGCCGCCTCGATGCGCGAGCACTTCGGCGTCGACTTCGACGTGGACGCGCTGCCCGACGGTGAGTTCCTCAACAACGACACCTTCACCCTCACCGTGCACACCGGCACCCACGTCGACGCCCCGGCGCACTACGGCACCCGCGCCTCCTACCGGGACGACGGCCCCCGGACCATCGACCGGCTCCCGCTGGACTGGTTCCACCGGCCCGCCTTCGTCCTCGACCTCCGCAAGGCCGGGACCGGCGCCGTCGGCGCCGAGCGGCTGGCCGCGGAGCTCGACCGGATCGGCTACACCCCGGCCCCGATGGACATCGCGCTGCTCAACACCGGCGCCGACCGCCACCTCGGCACCCCGGCCTACTTCTCCGAGTTCGCCGGCCTCGACGGCTCCGCCGTCCACTACCTGCTGGACCTCGGGGTGCGGGTCATCGGCACCGACGCGTTCAGCCTGGACGCGCCGTTCCCGCACATCCTGCGGACCTACCGGGACACCGGGGACCCCTCGGTGCTCTGGCCGGCCCACTTCGCCGGCCGCGACCGCGAGTACTGCCAGATCGAACGGCTCGCCAACCTCGACACCCTGCCCCGCCCGTACGGCTTCACCGTCTCCTGCTTCCCGGTCAAGCTGGCCCGGGCCGGCGCCGGCTGGGCCCGGGCCGTCGCGCTGCTGGAGGACTGAACCGTGCGCACCACGCGCCTGGGCCGGACCGGGCCGGCCGTCTCCGCGATCGGCCTCGGCGGGCTCCCGCTCGCCGGCGCCTACGGCCCGGCGCAGGACCCGGCCGGGATCGTCGCCCACGCCCTCGACCTCGGGGTGACCCACTTCGACACCGCCGACTACTACGGCCGGGGGGTCGGCGAGGAGCTCCTCGGCCGGGCCCTCGGCGGTCGCCGTGACGGTGTCGTGCTCGCCACCAAGACCGGCATCATCCACCGCGACGGCGGCCCGCCCGGCCTCGACGGCAGCCCCGCGCACCTGCGCCGGGCCTGCGAGGCCTCGCTGCGCCGCCTGGGCGTGGACCGGATCGACCTCTACTACCTGGCCCGGATCGACCCGCGGGTGCCGGTGGAGGACTCGATGGGCGCGCTGGCGGAGCTGGTCGCGGCGGGCAAGGTCGGCCGGGTCGGCCTGTGCGAGGCCGCGCCCGCGACGCTGCGCCGGGCGCACGCCGTCCACCCGGTCAGCGCGCTGCAGACCGAGTACTCGCTCTGGGAACGGCACGTCGAGCCGGAGATCCTGCCCGTCTGCCGGGAGTTGGACGTCACCCTGGTCGCCTACCGGCCGCTCGGCTCCGGCCTGCTGGCCGGCCGGCGGACCGACCCGCGCACGCTGCCGCCGGGGGACTTCCGCCACCGCGACCCCCGGTTCGCCCCCGAGAACCTGGGCCGCAACCTGGAACTGGCCGGCGCCCTCACCGCGCTCGCCCGGCAGGCCGGCGCCGAACCGGCCGGACTCGCCCTCGCCTGGCTGCTCGCGCACGAGGGCGTGCTGCCGATCCCCGGCACCCTGGACCGGGCCCACCTGGCGGCCGACCTCGGAGCGGCGGAGCTGCGGCTGGACGAGGCCGTGGCGAAGGCCCTGGAGGAGCTGCTCCCGCCGGGCGGCCCGGCCGGCGAGCGCTACCCGCCGGGCCTGCTGGCCACCGTCGACCGGGGCTGAGCCGCTACGACGGAGGGGGTGACCCGCGGACCGCGGGTCACCCCCTCCGTCGTCGGTGGGTCAGGACGCGGGGACGGTGCTCTCGAAGCAGTGCAGGTACGGACCGATCTGCCGGACCGCGCCCAGCTCCAGCCCGGCCCGGGTGATCAGCGCGGACAGCCCGGCCCTGGTGTGCTTCCTGCCGCCCACGTTGAGCAGCAGCAGCAGGTCCATCGCGGTGGTGAACCGCAGCTCCGGGCTGCCGTCCACCAGGTTCTCGATCACCACGACCCGGGCGCCGGCCGGAGCCGCGGCCCGGACGTTGCGCAGGGTGGTGACGGTGCTCTCGTCGTCCCACTCCAGGATGTTCTTCAGGAGGTAGAAGTCGGCCTTCACCGGGATGCCGGCCCGGCAGTCGCCCGGCAGCAGGGTCGCGCGCTCCGCCAGGGCGCCGCCCGGGCGCAGCCGCTCGTCCGCGCCGGCGATCACGTCGGGCAGGTCGAGCAGAGTGCCCCGCAGGCCCGGGTGGCGCTCCAGCAGGGTGGCCAGGACCAGGCCCTGACCGCCCGCGATGTCGGCGAAGGTGGTGGCCCCGCCGAGGTCGAGCACCTCGGCCACGGTCTTGGCGGAGAGCCGGCTGGACTCGGTCATGGCGCGGTCGAAGACCTCGGCGGAGTCGGGCGCGTCCTCGTGCAGGTAGGTGAAGAACTCCTTCCCGAAGACGTCCTGGAAGACGCCCTTGCCGGTGCGCACCGCTTCGTCGAGCAGGCCCCACACCGCCCAGGTCCACGGCTCGGTGGCCCACAGGACCATGTGGCGCAGGCTGCGCGGGGCGTCGTCGCGCAGCAGCCGGGACGCGTCGGTGTGCGCGAAGCCGTCCGGCCCCTCGGTGAGCACGCCGTGGGCGACCAGCGCCCGCAGCAGCCGCAGCAGCGTGTCGGGTTCGGCGCCGACGGCGGCCGCGAGTTCCCCGGCGGTGGCGGGGTGGTCGCCGATCGCGTCCGCGACCCGCAGCCGGGCGGCCGCGCGGACGGTCGCCGCGTAGGCGCCGCTCATGGCCAGTTCGCGCAGTCGCATCACGGCGGTGAAGCCGGAGGCCTCGGTGTCGTTCATGTGCTGCCTCTTCCTCTCTCGGACACGGGCGTGGCGGCCGGGAAGGCATGGGCTCCCGGCCGCCACGGAACGGGGTGACTACTGGCCGGCGGGGAACGCGGGGATCTCCAGGCAGGGCTCGAACTCGGCGGTGGCGTGCTTCATCAGCAGGCCCACCCGGTCGCGGAACCCGGCGCCCTGGAGGGCGGCGGCGTGGGCCTCGCGGCTCTCCCAGGTGCCGGTCTCGATCAGGACGTTCTCGTCCTTGAGCGACTTGTACAGGGTGTGCGACACGAAGCCGGGCCGGCTCTTCATGTAGCCGGTGATCTCGCCCAGCAGCTTCTCGAACTCGGCCCGGTCGCCGGTGACGGTCAGCTTGTTGACGATGGTCAGCATGGTTCCTCCTGAAGGGGATCGGGACGGGTGGGTCGGGTGGGTCGGTCCGGGTCGGTCAGCCGGGTCAGTCGAGTTCCCGGTGGCCGATCGCGAGGTACTCCCGCAGTTCCTTGCCGGGGTGGTTGCGGGCCCATTCGCCGACCTCGCGCATCTTGGCCGGGGTCGGGTCGATGAAGCGGGTGGCGGGGTCGGTGAAGCCGAGGGCGGGGAGCATCCAGTCGGACTCCCGGATCCGCTTCTGCATCCGCTGCGCGGCCTCCTCGCTGCCGAGCGTGCCGGCCTCGACCTGCTCGCAGACCTCGACGAGTTCGCCGAACAGCTCGGCGTAGAAGTCGGTGGGGCACCACAGCCCCGGGTATCGGTCGTCGTCCAGGGCGCGGCAGTGGGAGTCGTCGCCGGTGGCGACGGTGCGGGCGATCGCGGTGGCCAGCCGGCGGCCGCCGAGGATGCTGGCGCTGCCCCAGAGCCGGAACACGCAGTCCCACAGCCGATGGTCGGCGAAGGCGATGAACGAGGAGTTGACCAGCTGGTCGTTGTAGTCGAGCAGCCCCTGCTCCAGCCGCTCGACGTACTCGAAGCGCTCGGGGGCGAAGTCGTCCTCGCGCAGCGCCTCCATCAGCCGCCAGGAGAGGGTGTTGATGATCTCGCAGGTGTTGGCCAGGCCGCGGGAGAACAGCGGGTCGAGGAAGCCGGCCGCGTGCGACATCAGGCACCAGCGGTCGCCGACGGTACGGCGGGAGGAGTACTGCATCCGCCCGGTGCGCACCCACTCGCGCACCGGCCGGGCGCCGGCCAGGTGCCGCTCCACCGCCGGGAAGCGCCGGACGTGCAGCCAGAACTCCTGCTCCGGGGTCAGGTCGGAGCGCTCCGGGTAGGTGCGCGGGTCGATCTGGATACCGACGCTGCACAGCTGGTTGGTGGCGTTCGCGTGGTTGTCGAAGGGGATGACCCACATCCAGCCGCGCTCGAAGATGTGGTGCATCGTCCCGTCGTTCCAGCGCTCCGGCGGGCGCTGCCCGGCCGGCACGTCGATGTGGTCGTCGTACGGCTGCACCCCGATGAAGTGGGTGAAGATCGACCGGGCCTGGTGCTTGAGCCGGGTCGGGACCTCGCGCAGGTCCTCCTGGTGGGCCAGCGGGGAGCGGAAGCCGCTCGCGTCCACCAGGTAGCGGCCCTCGTACACCGTGCCGTCGGCGCCGGTCACCGAGACGCCGTCCTTGCGCAGGTCCAGGCGCTCGACCCGGAAGTTCTGCCGTGCGTCGCAGCCGTAGCCGACGGCGGTGTGGAACATGTAGGCGTCGGTGTCCTGGCGGAAGTAGTGCGCGGCGTAGCCGATGACCTCGGGGATCCGCAGCTGGTTGCTCTGCGCCGGGTCCGGCTCCCGGCCGTCCTGGTGGATCTGGAAGCCGAAGTTGGTCTTCTGGCCGTGGGAGCTGCTGACGTGCTTGATGGTGTCCGGGAAGCTCGCGAGGTAGCCGATCTCCGGGACGTCGTAGCGCTGGGCGATCAGCCGCAGCAGCGCCAGGGTCTGGCCGATCGTCGACTCGCCGATGGCGAAGCGCGGGTGCTGGGCGCCGTCCAGCAGCAGGGTGCGGAACCCGTGCCGGGCGAGGATCGAGCCCAGCATGGTGCCGGACAGCCCGGTGCCGACGATGATCACGTCGTACGGTTCGGTGGGTTCGGCGGGTTTCACCGGCAACTCCATTCTCTCGTGGTCGGGTTCCTGGCGTTCGGGTCCGTGCGCGGGGCTCGGTCGGGCGGGGCTCAGTCGGGCGGGGTGAGGCCGGCCCGCGCGGCGGCCTCGGTGAGCGCGGACTCGTCCAGCAGCTCGCCGCGGGCGGCCACGTACGCGTCCGGCCGCACGAGGATCCAGCCGCCGGGGCGGCCGCCGAGGGCGGCCGGCAGCCCGGGGTCGAGCGGCAGCGGGGCCGGGTGGCCCTCGCCGCCGTCCCCCGCCGAGCAGCGGACGGTGCGGACGGACAGCCAGTCCTTGTGCCGGTCGGCCAGCGCGGCCGCCCGCTCGCCGGTGTGCGCGGCGCCCGGGCCGGAGAAGACCAGCAAGGTCCAGTTGAGGTCGCGCAGTTCGGCCAGCAGCGCCTGCCAGCCGGGCGTCGCGGACCGCGCCTCGTCCACCTGGGTGATCCGCTCGCCGGGCGCCGGGCCGGAGCGGGCGCCGGCGGAGGGCACGGTCAGCGGGCTCCGCCCGTAGTGCAGGTTGAGGCCGGAGATGCCGCCCAGGAAGCCCCGCTGCACCCGCGCCCGCAGCGGGTGGACGGTGCGCAGGACCCCGAAGAGCAGCGGGAGCAGCCGGTCGGCGACCGGGTTCTTCAGCTGGATCATCCGGGTGGCCCGCTTCGTGGTGGCGAGCAGGGCCTCGCCCACCGGCACCCGCTCCGCGGTGTAGCTGTCCAGCAGGCCGGCGGAGGCCTGGCCGTGGACCACCATGGCCAGCTTCCAGGCCAGGTTGTACGCCTCCTGGATGCCGGTGTTCATGCCCTGGCCGGAGGCCGGGCTGTGCACGTGGGCGGCGTCGCCGACCAGCAGGCAGCGCCCGACCCGCATCCGCCGGACCATGCGCTGCTGGAAGGTGAACACCGAGGTCCACCGGGGCGGGGCGACCCGGAACTCCGTGCCGGTGCCCGCCGAGAGCATCCGGGTCAGCCGCTCGGCGACGGTCACCGGGTCGGTGCTGCGGTCGCGCGGCGCGGTGTCCAGCATCCGCCAGCGGCCGGGCTCGGTGAGCGGCACCGCCATCAGGGTGACCCCGCCGGTGCGCACCCAGTAGATGCTGTCGGCCGGCAGCGCGGTCTCCACCTGGGCGTCGGCGAGCATCCAGGTCTCGGCGCTCTCGCCCTCCAGGGGGACGCCGAGCGTCTTGCGGACCAGGCTGTGCCCGCCGTCGCAGCCGAGCAGCCAGGGGGTGCCGATGAGCTCCTGCGCCCCGCCGGGCAGCTCCAGCCGGGCCCGGACGAAGCCGTCCTCCTCGGCCAGTTCGGCCAGCCGGGTGCCCCACTCCACCTCGACGCCGAGCCGGGCCAGGGCGCCGCGCAGCACCCGCTCGGTGTCGGCCTGGTCGACGGCGAGGGTGAACGGGAAGCGGGTCGGGGTGGCCGAGTAGTCGGCGTCCAGCCGGGTCATCCGCCGCCCCCGCTGGTACAGGGTGAAGGCGGTGATCCGGCGGCCGGCGGCCAGCATCTCGTCCACGATCCCCATGTGGTCGTAGACCTCCAGGGTGCGCGGGTGGGTGGCGATGGCGCGGCTGGTCGTGGGGGGTTCGTCCCGGGCGTCCACGATCCGCACCCGCAGCCCGCGGCGGGTCAGCTCGTGGGCCGCCGCCAGGCCGACCGGCCCCGCGCCCACCACGAGCAGCGGGACGTGCGGCCGGCTGGTCGGATCCGTCGTCATACGGCTCACTCCTCGGTGGGGTTCGCGGTCCGGCCGATGCTGGCGACGGCCGTTCGAGGGACGGACGAGAGCAGCTTGATCGCCGGCGGCGGGGAACGGACCCCGTCCCTCCTCCACCGCCGCTCGATCGCGGATTGAGCTCCGCCGACCATCGTCCGGGGACAGATCCGACGGCGACTCGGGGCGGTTCGCACCGGACGCGGGTCACTGCCATGAGGAGGTTGCCGGTGGACCGGCTCGTCGCGATTACCGGAATCGGCGTGGTGGCGCCGGGAGATCCAGGGACGAAGGCGTTCTGGGACCTCGTCGTCTCGGGCCGCACGGCGACCCGGACGATCTCCGGGTTCGACCCGTCGCCGTACCGTTCGAGGGTCGCCGCCCAGTGCGCCTTCGACCCGCTGCAGGCGGGCCTCGGGCTCCAGGAGGTGCGCCGGCTGGACCGCGCCGCGCAGCTCGCCGTGGTCGGCACCCGCGAGGCGGTGGCCGACAGCGGGCTCGAACTGGGCCAGGAGCGGCCCGAGCGGATCGCGGTCTGCCTCGGCAGCGCGGTCGGCTGCACCATGAGCCTGGAGGCCGAGTACGCGGTGGTCAGCGACAGCGGCCGCCGCTGGGAGGTGGACCACGCGTACGCGCTGCCGCACCTCCCGGACTACTTCGTGCCCAGTTCGCTGGCGGCCGAGGTGGCCTGGACCGCCGGGGCCGAGGGGCCGGTCAACATGGTGTCGGCGGGCTGCACCTCGGGCCTGGACGCGGTCGGCTACGCCTGCGACCTGATCCGGGAGGGCAGCGCGGACGTGGTGATCACCGGCGGGACGGACGCCCCGATCTCGCCGATCACGGTGGCCTGCTTCGACGCGATCAAGGCGACCTCGACCTACAACGACGACCCGGAGCACGCGATGCGGCCGTTCGACCGCACCCGCAACGGCTTCGTGCTCGCCGAGGGCGCGGCCGTCCTGGTCCTGGAGGAGGCCGAGCGGGCGCGCCTGCGCGGGGCCCGGATCTACGCGCTGATCTCCGGCTTCGCCGCCCGCAGCAACGCGTACCACATGACCGGGCTGCGGACCGACGGCCGGGAGATGGCCGCGGCGATCGAGGCGGCGCTGGCCGAGGCGAGGCTCGCGCCGGAGGCGATCGACTACGTCAACGCGCACGGCACCGGCACCCGGCAGAACGACCGGCACGAGACCAACGCGTTCAAGCGCGCCCTCGGCGACCACGCCTACCGGACCCCGGTCAGCTCGATCAAGTCGATGATCGGGCACTCGCTGGGCGCGATCGGCTCGATCGAGATCGCCGCCTGCGCGCTGGCGATCGAGCACTCGACCGTCCCGCCGACCGCCAACCTGACCGAGCCGGACCCGGAGCTGGACCTCGACTACGTCCCGCTGACCGCCCGCGAGCGCGAGCTCGACGCGGTGCTCACCGTGGGCAGCGGCTTCGGCGGCTTCCAGAGCGCCATGGTGCTCACCCGGCCCGGGGCGGTGCGGTCATGAGCGGAGCGGTCATCAGCGGGGGCGGTGCGGTCGCGAGCGGTTCCGTCACGAGCGGTTCCGTCACGAGCGGTTCCGTCGCGAGCGGACGGAGCGCGGTCGCCGTGGTCACCGGGCTGGGCATCGCGGCCCCCAACGGCCTGGGCACCGAGGAGTGTTGGCGCAGCACCCTGGCGGGCACCAGCGGGATCGGCCCGATCACCCGGTTCGACGCCTCCGGCTACCCGGTCCGTCTGGCCGGTGAGGTCCCCGGGTTCGAGGTGGCCGAGCACGTCCCGAGCCGGCTCGTCCCGCAGACCGACCGGATGACCCAGCTGGCGCTGGCCGCCGCCGGGTGGGCGCTCGCGGACGCCGGGGTGGACCCGCAGGAGTTCGACGACCTCGACATGGGCGTGGTGACCGCCAACTCCTCGGGCGGATTCGAGTTCGGCCAGCGGGAGTTGGAGAAGCTCTGGGCGCAGGGCCCGGAGTACGTCAGCGCCTACCAGTCGTTCGCCTGGTTCTACGCGGTCAACACCGGCCAGCTGTCGATCCGGCACGGCATGTGCGGGCCCAGCGGGGTCACCGTCGCGGAGCAGGCCGGCGGCCTGGACGCGCTCGGCCAGGCCCGGCGCCAGCTGGCCAAGGGCATCCGGCTGGTGCTGACCGGAGGCATGGACGCCTCGCTCTGCCCGTGGGGCCTGGTGGCCCAGCTGCCCTCCGGCAGGCTGAGCGAACACCCGGACCCGCGCCGGGCGTTCCTGCCCTTCGACACCGCGGCCGGCGGTCAGGTGCTGGGGGAGGGCGGCGCCATCCTGGTCATGGAGCCGGCCGCGTCCGCCCGCGAGCGCGGCGCCCCGCACCTCTACGGCGAGGTCGCCGGCTACTGCGCGACCTTCGACCCGCGGCCCGGGTCGGGCCGGCCGTCCCGGCTGCCCGGGGCGATGCGCGGCGCGCTGGACTCGGCCGGACTGACCGCGGACGAGGTGGACGTGGTGTTCGCGGACGCCTCCGGGGTGCCCGAGCTGGACCGCGCCGAGGCCGAGGCGATCACCGCCCTGTTCGGCCCCCGCGGGGTGCCGGTGACCGCGCCGAAGACCATGTTCGGCCGGCTCAGCTCCGGCGGCGCACCGGTCGACGTCGCGCTGGCCCTGCTGGCGCTGCGGGACGGGGTGATCCCGCCCTCGGTCAACGTCACCGCGCCGGTCGAGGAGTACCGCCTGGACCTGGTCACCGAGGCCCGTCCGGCCCGGCTGCGCACCGCCCTGGTGGTCGCGCGCGGCGCCGGGGGGTTCAACACCGCGCTGGTCGTCCGCGCGATCTGACGACACGTCAGCACAAGGAAGCCCGACGAGAGGAATCACCACCGTGAGCGAGTTCACCATCGACGACCTCAAGCGGATCATGCGCGACTGCGCCGGGGAGGAGGAGTCCGTCGACCTGGACGGCGAGATCCTGGACGCCCGGTTCGAGGAGCTCGGGTACGACTCCCTGGCCCTCATCGAGACCACCAGCCGGATCGCCCGCGAGTTCGGCGTCCGACTCCCCGAGGAGGAGCTGGGCGAGGTCGGCACGGTGCGGGACCTGCTGGTGCTGGTCAACGAGCGGCTCTCCGTGCGCTCCTGACCCGTCCGCCCCTGCCCCCTTTGCCACCGTCCGCTCCGCCATCGTCCGCGCCCGTACGGACAACCCCGGGGGGCCGGTGGCCGGCATCCGCCGGCCGCCGGCCCCCCGGCGCTCCACCGCGTCCCCAACCCTCCTACCCAGCAAGGGAGTCACCGTGCCACTGGCCGCCGGACCGGTCGCCCCGCTCGCCGCCCACGACCTGATGGTCTTCCTCCTCCAAGTCGGCCTGCTGCTCGGGCTCGCCGTCCTGCTCGGACGCCTCTTCAGCCGGCTCGGGCTCTCCGCCGTCGTCGGCGAACTGTTCGTCGGCGTGCTGCTCGGGCCGTCCCTGCTCGGACACCTGGCCCCCGGCTTCGCCGAGTGGCTGCTGCCGCACGACCCGGCCAGGTTCCACCTGCTGGACGCCTTCGGGCAGGTCGGCGTCGTCCTCATGGTCGGCGTGACCGGCCTGCAGATGGACCTCGGACTCGTCCGACGGCGCGGGGCCACCGCGGTCCGGGTGAGCGTCCCCGGCATCCTCGTCCCGCTCGGTCTGGGCGTCGGGCTGGCCTACCTGTTGCCCGGTACGCTGCTCGGCACCGTCTCCGACCGGGGGACCTTCGCCCTGTTCGTCGGCGTCGCCATGGGCGTCAGCGCGATCCCGGTGATCGCCAAGACCCTGATCGAACTGGGCCTGCTGCACCGCAACATCGGCCAGCTGATCCTCTGCGCCGTCACCGTCGACGACATCGTCGGCTGGCTGCTGCTCTCGGTCGTCTCGGCGATGGCCACCGTCGGCGTGTCCGGCGGGCGGATCCTGCAGTCGGTGGCCGACCTGGCGGTCGTCGTGGTGCTCGCCCTCCTGCTGCGCCGCGGCGCCACGGCGGCCGGGCCCCGGCTCGCGGCCGGCCCGTCCGCCCCGGCAGTGCTGGTCGGATCGCTGCTGCTGGCCGCGGCCGGCACCCAGGCGCTCGGCCTGGAGGCCGTCTTCGGTGCCTTCCTGTGCGGGCTCGCGCTGAGCGGCACCCCGCTGGCCGATCCGGCGAAGCTCGCCCCGGTGCGGACCGTCGTGGTCTCGGTGCTCGCGCCGGTGTTCTTCGCGACCGCCGGCCTGCGGATGGACCTGACCGCGCTCGGCCGGCCCACCGTACTGGCCGCCGGTCTGGCGGTGCTCGCGGTCGCGGTCGCCGGCAAGTTCGGCGGCGCCTACCTGGGCTCGCGGCTCAGCCGGATGAGCCACTGGGAGGGCCTCGCGCTCGGCGCCGGGATGAACGCCCGGGGCGTGATCGAGGTGGTGGTCGCCATGGTCGGGCTCAAGCTCGGGGTGCTGAGCCAGGAGATGTACACCGTGGTCATCCTGGTCGCCATCGTCACCTCGCTGATGGCGCCGCCGCTGCTGCGCCGGTTCATGGCGCGGATCGAGGAGACGGCCGAGGAGCGGCTGCGCGAGCAGGCGCTCACCCCGGAGGCGGTCGCCGCCCACCTCTGAGGGCGGGACCGGCACGGGCCGGGCCCGGCCCCGTCGCGAGGACGGGGCCGGGCCCGGTGGTCCCGCCGGCGCTCAGCCGACGTCGCGGCTGTTGGTGCCCTCCTGCCAGGAGGCGTCCACGCCCCAGGCGATCACCCGCTCCGGGGTGATCCGGATCAACTCCTCGGCGAGGCCCGGGTTGTGGGCCCGGCCGCCGGTGGCGAGGGCGGCCGCCGTGCCGCGGATCTCGATCCCGCGCGCCACCCAGGGATCCGTACCGGGGACGTCGTCGACGACGAAGGACACCGCGGGGTGCTTCGCCACGTCCCGGTACTTGCGGCTGCGGCCGAGCTCGCGGCCGGTGATGTCGATGGTGCCGTCGTCGTTCAGCCGGAACCCGACCGGGACGTTGTGCGGGCGCCCGTCGGGGCCGACCGTGGCCAGCCGGCCGATGCGCTGGGACCGCAGGTAGGCGGTCTCCTTCTCGGTGAACGGCACGGGGTTCTCCTCCTCGTCAGTCGTGGGCGGTGCGGGGCGGTGCGGTGCGGTGCGGGGCGTTCAGGGATGCACGAGGGCTCAGAGCGTCGCCAGCAGGGCGGCGATGAGCGTGCGCGCCTGCACGTTGAGGTACCCGTCGTAGCGCAGCAGTGTCATCGCCTGGTGGACGCTCATCCAGGCGAAGTCCTCCGGCACGTCCAGCGGGAAGTCCTCCGGCACCTCGACGATCCGGTACCGCGAGCGGGCCTCGAAGAAACGGCCGCCCTCCTCGGACAGCACGGTGTTGTACCGCACCAGGCTGCCGGTGGTGGTCAACGCCTCCTCCAGGAAGCGCGGTTGGCGCTCCGGCGGCAGGCCGGCGTAGTTGTCCGGGCAGCACTGCACGGTCGGCGCGATCTCCGCGACGTCGGCCAGTCCGGCCTCCACCCGGGCGTGCGCGAGCAGGTGCAGCACCCCCTCGATCGGGCGGACCAGGAAGGCGGTGACGCCGAGCCCGATCGGCTCGAACAGCGGCTGGGTCCAGCTGGCCACCTCGCGGTTGGCGGCGGTCACCGAGGCGGCGATCACCTGGAAGTAGCGCCCCTGCTCGTGCCGGATCACCTCGGCGGTCCGCTGCCAGCGCTCGACCCGGTCCAACGGCCGGTAGCTCTGGGCGAGTTCGCTGGTCGCCCGGATCCGGGTGAGCCAGCTGAGCACGTCGGTCAGCGACTGGTAGGCGCCCTGGTCCTCGACCCGGGGGCCGAGCGGGATGGAGGAGAGCACCGTCCGGGCGTCCATGTTGACCACGTCGTCGAAGCCCATCAGCCGGTGGATCTGGCCCAGGGTGAGCCACCGGAACTCGGGAGCCTCGGGCGGCTCCTCGTCGATCTCCACCACGATGTTCCGGTTGCGCTTGCGCAGGAACCACGCGCCCTGCTCGGACTGCAGGGAGTCCAGCAGCACCCGCCCGCCGGTGGGCGGCACGAAGTGCTCCAGGAAGGTGATCGGCCGGCCCCGGTGCACCCCGGTGTAGTTGCTGCGGGTGGCCTGCACGGTGGGGGACAGCTGCACCGAGTTGATGTTCCCAGGCTCCATCTTGGCCTGCATCAGGAAGTGCAGGACGCCGTCGAACTCCTTGGCGACGAAGCCGAGGATGCCGATCTCCGGCTGGTTGATGATGGGCTGCATCCACCGGGCGGTGTCGGTCCGGATGTCGAGCCCCTGGACGGTGAAGAACCGCCCGCTCTGGTGCCCGAGGTCGCCGGTGGCGCCGAAGCCCCAGCCGGTCAGCTCGGCGAACGGGATGCGGGTGACCTCGTGGCGGAAGATCCGGCGGTTCTCCTCCAGCCAGGCGAGGATCGCGCGGTTGGGCGTCACCGGGCTGTCGGTGGCGGCCGCGGAGCGGGTGAAGCGCCGGATCAGCTCGGTGCGGTCGGCGACGTCGGAGCCGTGCCGCAGCCCGGCGGCGGTGGGCGGAGTGAGGATCACCGGGCCACCCGCACTCTGGCGAGGTCGCCGACGATCAACTGCTGGCGGGCGGCGGCCGGTTCGGCGTGCAGCTCGGCGCGGCGGCCGATCAGTGAGCCGTCCAGGCCGCGCACCCCGGTGATCGAGGTGCCCTCCAGGACGATGGAGTTCTCGATGCCGGTGGCCTCCAGGACGCAGTTCGGGCCGACCGAGGTGTACGGGCCGAGCCGGCAGTCCCGCACGACGGTGCCGGCCGCCACGGTGACCGGCCCGGTCAGCCGGGAGCGGACCACCTCGGCGCCCTCCGCCAGCACCACGTCGCCGGTGAGCACCGAGTGCCGGTCGACGCCGCCGCGGACGTCGCGGCGCAGCGTGTCGAGAACCGCGCGGTTGCAGTCCAGCAGCCCCTCGACGGTGCCGCTGTCGCGCCAGAACCCGGAGTACTCCAGCGCCCGGACGTCACCACCGGTGGCGATCAGCTCCCCGATGGCGTCGGTGATCTCCAGCTCGCCGCGGCGGCTGGGGCGGATGTCGCGGACGGCCCGGTGGATCGCCGGGGTGAAGAAGTAGACGCCGATCAGCGCCAGGTCGCTCGGCGGCTGCTCCGGCTTCTCCACCACGGCGTCCACCCGGCCGTCCGCACCGAGCGAGGCGACCCCGTACGCGGACGGGTTCGCCACCTTGGTGACCAGCACCTGGGCGTCCGGCCGCTCGGCCCGGAACGCCTCGGCGGCCTCGGCCACCCCCTCGGTCAGGAGGTTGTCGCCGAGGTACATCAGGAAGTCCTCGTCGCCGAGGAAGTCCGCCGCGACCGAGACGCAGTGCGCCAGGCCGAGCGGCCGCTCCTGGTGGAGGTAGCTGAGCCGCAGGCCCAGCGCAGAGCCGTCGCCGAACACGGCGGCGACCTGCTCGGCGTGCGGGCCGACGATGACGCCGACCTCCTCGATCCCGCAGTCGCGGATGTTCTCCAGGCAGTGTCCGAGCACGGGCTTGTTCCCCACCGGGACAAGCTGTTTCGGTATCGAGTACGTGAGCGGGCGCAGGCGGGTGCCTGTCCCTCCGGACAACAACAGAGCCCTCACGGTCGCCTTCTCCTCACCGCCGCGGCACCGGAGGCCGGGCAGGCTCCGGAGCGGTCTCGCCCCGGCCGGACAGAAAGCATGGGTCCGCTGCGGTGTGCTCCCGCGCGGCGGGCCGGACCCGCCGCCGGGAGCGCACACCGGCCCCAGGCGGGACGATGCTTGGGTCTGGCGTTCGAGGGCCGTTCAAGCCGTCCGGTCCGCGCGGAGGTGCCCGGGCTGGACGGCGCCTCCAGCGGGCGCCGCCAGGCTGGCCGCGGCACACCGACCCGGTCGACCAGCGGAGGCGACGATGGACCAGACCCCACCCCGGACGCCCGTCCTGAGGATGGGCGTGCTCGGCTGCTCCGACATCGCGCGGCGCCGGGCGCTGCCCGCGCTCGCCGCCGACCCCGCGGTGGAGGTGGTCGCGGTGGCCAGCCGGGACGGCGCCAAGGCCCGCCGCTTCGCCGAGCAGTTCGGCTGCGAGGCCGTCACCGGCTACCGCGACCTGGTGGCACGCACCGATGTCGACGCGCTCTACCTCCCGGTGCCGGCCGCGCTGCACGCGACCTGGGCCGAGGAGGCGCTGCGGGCCGGCAAGCACGTGCTCTGCGAGAAGCCGCTGACCGACGACGCGTCGGCCACCCGCCGGCTGGTCGGACTCGCCGCGGCCCGCGGGCTGGTGCTGCTGGAGAATTTCATGTTCCAGTTCCACGCCCAGCACCGGGCCGTCCGGGACCTGCTCGACCAGGGCGCGATCGGCGAACTGCGGGGTGTGCGGGCGGTGTTCACCATCCCGGCGCTGCACCCCGACGACATCCGCTACCGGCCCGAGCTCGGCGGCGGCTGCCTGCTCGACGTCGGCGGCTACCCGATCCGCACCGCCCAGCTCCTCCTCGGCCCCGGGCTGCGGGTGGCCGGTGCGACGGCCCTGCGCGACCCGGGCTGCGGCGTGGACGTGGCCGGCACCGCCCTGCTGGTCTCCGCCGAGGGCGTGAGCGCCCAGCTCACCTACGGGATGGCGCACGGCTACCGCTCGGCCTACGAGCTGGCCGGCAGCGAGGGGCGGATCGTCCTGGAGCGGGCGTACACCCCGCCGGCCGACCACCTGCCGCTGCTCCGGGTGGAGAGCAAGGGCGGCGCCGAGGAGCTCGCGCTGCCCGCCGACGACCAGTGGGCCGGGCTGGTGCGGGCCTTCACCGGGGCCGTGGGCCGCGTGCGGAACCTGGACCACTACACCGCGCTGACCCTCGACCAGGCGCGCATCGTCGAGGAGATCCGGACGGCCGCCGGCCTCCGGTGACCTCCGGGCCGGGAACCCCGGGCCGGGAAACACCGGAGCGGGTGCCTCCAACGCGCTTCGACCGACCGTCCGCACCATCGACCGCGAACGGGCCCCGCGAGGCGGGCGAGCCCGCGGCCGTGCCTACTGCCTGGAGGAACAACGGTGAACGACCGCCGCGATCTACTGATCGAACAGGTCCGGGAGTACCATCGCGAGCTCAGCGCGGAGCAGGAGTTCGTGCCCGGGGTGACCCCGCTGCTGCCGGCCGGGGCCGTGCTGGCGGAGGAGGACCGGGTCGCGCTGGTCGAGGCCGCCCTCGACCTGAGGATGACCTCCGGGGACATCTCGGTGCGCTTCGAGCGGGCGCTCGCCCGGCGGCTCGGCCTGCGCAAGGCGCACCTGGTCAACTCCGGATCCTCGGCCAACCTGCTCGCCCTCTCCGCGCTCACCGCGCACGAGCTGGGCGAGCGCCGGCTCCGCCCCGGCGACGAGGTGATCACCGTCGCGGCCGGCTTCCCGACCACGGTGAACCCGATCATCCAGAACGGCCTGGTGCCGGTCTTCGTCGACATCGAGCTGGGCACCTACAACACCACGCCGGAGCGGGTCGCCGCGGCGATCGGGCCGCGCACCCGGGCCATCATGATCGCCCACCCGCTGGGGAACCCGTACCAGGCCGAGGAGTTGGCGGCACTCGCCCGCGAGCACGGGCTGCACTTCGTCGAGGACAACTGCGACGCGCTCGGCTCCACCTACCGCGGCCGGCTCACCGGCACCTTCGGTGACCTCAGCACGGTGAGCTTCTACCCGGCGCACCACATCACCACCGGCGAGGGCGGCTGCGTGCTGACCCACAGCGTCAAACTGGCCCGGCTGGTGGAGTCCTACCGGGACTGGGGCCGGGACTGCTGGTGTGCCCCCGGCAAGGACAACACCTGCCTCAAGCGCTTCGAGCACACGATGGGGACGCTGCCGGCCGGCTACGACCACAAGTACATCTTCTCCCACATCGGGTACAACCTGAAGTCGACGGACCTCCAAGCAGCCCTGGGGGAAGCGCAGTTGACCAAGCTGGACGAGTTCGGCCGACTGCGCCGGCGCAACTGGGCACGACTGCGCGAGGCGCTGGACGGGCTGCCCGGGCTGCTGCTGCCGCGGGCCACGCCGGGCAGCGATCCGAGCTGGTTCGGCTTCGTGCTCACGGTGCTGCCGGACGCCCCGTACACCCGGGCCGAGCTGGTCGCCTTCCTGGAGGCGCGGGCGATCGGCACCCGGCGGTTCTTCGCCGGCAACCTCACCCGTCAGCCCGCCTACGCCCACGCCCACTACCGGGTCGCCGGGACGCTGGAGAACAGCGACACCGTCACCGAGCACACCTTCTGGATCGGCGTCCACCCCCGGCTCACCCCGCAGATGGTGGACTACCTCGCCGACTCCGTCAGGGAGTTCGTGACCTCCCGGCGCAGCCCGGTGCTGTCCGTCCCGGACGGCCTCGGGCAGGCGGGGGCCTGATCCCCGGCCCCGCGTCACCGATCCCCTTCATCGAGGAGCTGCTGCTGTGCGTGTGATCGTGAATGCCCTGGTGCTCACCCACCTGATGCCGATGGTGCCGGTCGCCTGGGGGCTGCGGCTGGCCGGCCACGACGTGCTGGTGGTCGGCGACGCGGAGGTGGCCAGGGCGGCGGGCCGGGCCGGCCTGCCCAGCCGGCGGGTCGGCCCCGCGGACGGCGGCGCGGAGCGCTGGAGCCGGCCGCTGGTGGCCAAGTCCCCGTTCGCCGTGGCCGGTTCGGGCAGCCGGGGCCCGAGCGAGGAGCCCCCGTGGGCGCAGATGGGGCAGCGCTGGCTGGCCCGGCTGGACACCTACGTCGACGAGTACCTGGAGCTGGCGCGGGTCTGGCGGCCCGACCTGATCATCACCGACCCGCTGGAGTGGGGCGGGCTGGTGGTCGGCGGCGCGCTCGGGGTGCCGGTGGTGCTGCACCGCTGGGGCCTGGACAACATGAGCTCCTCGCTGCTGAAGCCCGGCAAGCAGGCGCTGCACGAGCTGTGCGTCCGGCTGGGCTCGCCGGAGGGCCTGCCCGATCCGGTGCTGGTCCTGGACCCGTGCCCGCCCAGCGTGCAGTCCCCGAACGTGACGCCGGGCGAGCCGGTGCGCTTCGTGCCGTACAACGGGACGGCCCCGCTGCCGGACTGGGTGCTCGGCCCGCGCCCGCGGCGGCGGGTGTTCGTCAGCCTGGGCGCCTGGGGGACCGGCCGGCTGGCCGAGCAGGGCAAGCTGGACTCGATCGTGGACAGCATCGCGGCCGCCGTCCACGAGGTGGACGAGGTGGAGGCGGTGCTCTTCCTGGAGGAGCGCTTCCGGGAGACCCTCGGGCCGCTGCCCGGGACCGTCCGGGTGGCCGACCCGCTGCCGGTCAACCTCTGCCTGCCGTACGGTGACGCGATCATCCACCACGGCGGCTCCGGCACGGCGCTCACCGCGTTCTGCTACGGCGTGCCGCAGCTGGTCCTCGCCCAGGACGGGCCGCTGCTGGTGCCCAACGCCGAGCGGGTCGAGGCCAGCGGCGGCGGGCGCGGCATCGTCGACGAGCGGGAGCGGGACGACCCGGCGGCGATCGGCAAGGCGCTCGGCGAGATCCTCACCGAGGAGCGCTTCCGGGAGGGGGCCGAGCGGATCCGCCGGGAGATGACGGCGATGCCCTCCCCCGGGCTGCTGGGCGACCTGCTGGAGGGCATCGCGCTGGGCTGACCGGCGCCCCGCCGCGCGGACGCGCCGCCGCCCGCCCCCGGACCGGGGGCGGGCGGCGCTTCGTGGTGCTGCTCGGCGGCCGGTCGCTCAGACCGACCAGGGCGGTGTCGACAGGTACTCCAGCACCGCCGTGCCGAAGTGCAGGCCGGGGCCGACGCCGGCCATCAGGTAGGTCTCGTTCGGCTTGATCAGCTGCTGCTCGATCAGCCGGTCGAAGCAGATGACCTGGTCGCCGGTGCCGACGTGGCCCAGGTCGCGGCCGAGCCGGTAGGTGGAGCGCTCCTCGGTGAAGCCGAACAGCGGCAGCAGCCGCTCGGCGACCACGGCCCGGCCGGCGTTGATGTGGCCGATCCAGTCGATCTGCGCCATCGAGTCGAAGCCCGCCTCGGCCACCGTGCGGTCGTTCAGCGCCTGCTGGCCGTCGACCAGCAGGTCCTTCAACCGGCCGGCGAGCGGGGAGTGCCGGACGAAGTGCGCGCTGCGGGCCCGCAGGTCCATGGTCTGGCCCTCGAGGGTCGTCGGCGGCCAGATCGGCACCCCGGAGCGGTGCAGCTCCTCCAGCTCGGGCACGGCGTGCACGCCCACCGAGCGCAGTCGGGCGAACCCCGGGCGGCGGGTCAGCAGGACGGCGACCGCGGCGTCCCCGAGGACCATCCCGTTGAGGTGGGACCAGCGGTCCACCAGCGGACCGGAGAAGTTGTCCGAGCCCACCACCAGCACCGAGGCGCCCTCGGGCGCGGCCCGCAGCTGCCCGACGGCCAGCTGCATGGCGCTGAACACGCCGGTGCAGTGGCCCCGCAGCTCGACCGCCGGCGCGGAGCCGCCGATCGTGTTCCGCTGGATGTACGAGGCCGGGCTCCAGCCGTTGGGCCCCTGGTGGAACCCGGTCGCGTAGAGCACGAAACAGACGTCCGCCGGGTCCGCCCCGGACCGGTCGAAGGCATGCCGGACGGCCTGCACCGCCATGTCCACCGGCGCGGTGTCCCCGGCGACGGGCACCTCGTCGATCTCGTTCGCGGCGAAGTCCTCGGCCGAGTAGACGCCCTCGTCGACGGCCCTGGCCGCGTTCTGCCTCTCCGGCAGGTGGATCCCGATTCCCTCGATGAAGACGTCGCCGACCCGCATCTGGCCTCCTCCTCCGCAGTGATCACTTCTCGACGGTCGCCGCCAGCCTGGTCGGGCCGGCTGGAGGGTCCGTCCAGCACGGCTGGAGGACCGCCCGGCCCCGCCGGGCGCCCAGGATGCCGTCGAAGGCGTCGGCGCTCAAGTGGTCCTGACGAAAGCCGAGTCGGGAGTGGCAGGGACCGCGCGACCCGATGGCCCCGGCCGCGCCGACGGTGCGCGTCCGGTCCTGTCCGGCGGCCCGCGGCCGCATGCCGGACGGCGCGGACGGCGCCGAGGAGCCGGGCCGCACCCCTGGCGTCGGCGGTGCGGCGGGCGGGAAGATGCGGACTGCCGCCCCACCCCTGCCCGTGCCCGCGCCCTCGCCGATCGGATGCCCCGCCTTGGACTCCCTGCTGCTCTCCCGCCGCGACCTCGACTTCCTGCTCCACGACTGGCTGGACGTCACGGCGCTGACCCGCCGCCCGCGCTACGCCGACCACGACCGGGACACCTTCGACGCGGTGCTGGAGCTCAGCGAGACCATCGCGACCCGGCACTTCGCCCCGCACAACAAGAAGAACGACGCCGAGGAGCCCCGCTTCGACGGCGAACGGGTGCACCTCATCCCGGAGGTGGGCGAGGCCCTGGAGGTCTACGCCGAGGCAGGGCTGGTCGGCGCCTCGATGGCGTACGAGCTCGGCGGCCAGCAGCTGCCCGTGGTGGTCGCCAACGCCTGCCGGGCCTGGTTCCAGGCCGCGAACATCGCCACCTCCTCCTACCCGCTGCTCACCGTCGGCAACGCCAACCTGCTGCTGGCGCACGGCAGCCCGGAGCAGGTCGACACCTACGTCCGGCCGATGGTCGAGGGCCGCTACTTCGGCACCATGTGCCTGTCGGAGCCCCAGGCGGGCTCCTCGCTGGCCGACATCACCACCCGGGCGGTGCCGGCGGCCGACGGCACGTACCGGATCACCGGCACCAAGATGTGGATCTCCGGCGGCGACCACGAACTCAGCGAGAACATCGTCCACCTGGTGCTGGCCAAGATCCCCGGCGGCCCGGCGGGCGTGAAGGGCATCTCGCTGTTCATCGTGCCCAAGTTCCTGGTCGGGCCGGACGGTGCGCCCGGGGAGCGCAACGACGTGGTGCTCGCCGGCCTCAACCACAAGATGGGCTACCGCGGCACCACCAACACCCTGCTGAACTTCGGCGAGGGCCGGCACACCCCGGGCGGCGAGCCCGGCGCGGTCGGGTACCTGGTCGGCGAGGCCCACCACGGGCTCGCGTACATGTTCCACATGATGAACGAGGCCCGGATCGGTGTCGGCCAGGGCGCCACCGCGCTCGGCTACACCGGGTACCTGCACGCCCTCGACTACGCCCGCACCCGCCCGCAGGGCCGCCCGCTCGGGGCCAAGGACCCGGCCGCCCCGCAGGTGCCGATCATCGAGCACGCCGACGTGCGCCGGATGCTGCTGGCGCAGAAGAGCTACGTGGAGGGCGCGCTCGCCCTCGGCCTGTACTGCAGCCGGCTGCTCGACGAGGAGGCCACCGCCGAGCGGGCGGAGGACCGGGCCCGCGCCCACCTGCTGCTGGACGTCCTGACGCCGATCGCCAAGAGCTGGCCCTCGCAGTGGTGCCTGGCCGCCAACGACCTCGCCATCCAGGTGCACGGCGGGTACGGCTACACCCGCGAGTACGACGTCGAGCAGTTCTACCGGGACAACCGGCTCAACGCCATCCACGAGGGCACCCACGGCATCCACGGCCTGGACCTGCTCGGCCGCAAGGTCGTGATGGACGGCGGCGCGGGGCTGCGGCTGCTCCTGGACACCCTCGCGGCGACCTGCGCGCGGGCGGCGTCGGCCGGCGGCGAGGCGGCCGAGCTGGCCGCGCTCCTGGACGCCGCCGCGGCCCGGACCGCGCGGACCACCGCCGCGCTCTGGTCCACCGGGGACCCGGCGGTCGCGCTGGCCAACGCCTCCGTCTACCTGGAGGCCGTCGGCCACGTGGTGCTGGCCTGGATCTGGCTGGAGCAGTACCTGGCACTCGGCTCCGGCGCGGACGCCTTCCACGAGGGCAAGCGGCAGGCGGCCCGCTACTTCTTCCGGGTCGAACTCCCGCGCACCGGGCCGCAGTTCGATCTGCTGGACAGCCTGGACACGACGGCGGCGCAGTGCCGGCCGGAGTGGTTCTGACCCACCGGGCGCCGGTCCGCGCGGTCGACCGGGGAACATGAGAGGCTCCTCCCCATGGAACAGCGCGTACTCGGCCGCACCGGCCGGCCCGTATCGATCGTCGGCCTCGGCACCTGGCAGCTCGGCGCGGACTGGGGGGACGTCCGGGAGGAGGACGCCCTGGCCGTGCTGGAGGCCTCCGTGGCGGCGGGCGTGACCCTCTTCGACACCGCCGACGTCTACGGCGACGGCCGCAGCGAACAGCTGATCGGCCGCTTCCTGAAGGACCGCCCGGACGCCGAGGTCCTCGTCGCCACCAAGTTCGGGCGCCGGGTCGAGCAGCGGCCGGAGCACTACAACCTGGCCAACTTCCGTGCCTGGGCCGACCGTTCCCGGGCCAACCTGGGGGTGGACCGGCTCGACCTGGTGCAGCTGCACTGCCCGCCGACGCCGGTCTACTCCTCGGACGAGGTGTTCGACGCCCTGGACACCCTGGTGGCCGAGCAGCGGATCGCCGCCTACGGGGTCAGCGTGGAGACCTGCGCGGAGGCGCTGACCGCGATCGCCCGGCGCGGGGTGGCGAGCGTGCAGATCATCCTGAACGCGTTCCGGCTCAAGCCGCTGGAGCGGGTGCTGCCCGCCGCCGAGGCGGCCGGGGTGGGCATCCTGGCCCGGGTGCCACTGGCCTCGGGGCTGCTCTCGGGCCGCTACAGCGAGCGCACCGTCTTCGCGCCGGACGACCACCGCAGCTACAACCGCCACGGCGAGGCCTTCGACCAGGGCGAGACCTTCTCCGGCGTGGACTTCGCGACCGGCGTCGAGGCGGCGGCGGAGTTCGCCGCGCTCGCGCCGGAGGGCGCCACCGCGGCGCAGACCGCGCTGCGCTGGATCGTCCAGCAGCCGGGCGTGACCACGGTGATCCCCGGGGCCCGCAACGTCGCCCAGGCCCGGGCCAACGCCGCTGCCGCCGCACTGCCGCCACTGCCGCCGGCCACCCTGACGGCCGTGCGGGAGCTGTACGACCGCCGGATCCGGCCGCAGGTGCACGACCGCTGGTAGTCGGCGCCCGAGGTCCCGGCCCCGGGGGCGTGCGCCGCCGTGCCGCGCCCCCGCCCGCGCGTCTGTGCGCCCCCGGCGGGGCCCGCCGCAGCCCTGGGCACCCGCCCTCCGCTCTGGCACCGTGGCGCGGACGGTTCCGGTTCCGCGGAGGGGGCACCGCATGGCACGGCGTTGGCTGGTGACGGGTTGTTCGTCCGGGCTGGGGCGGGCACTGGCCGCCGCCGCAGCCGAGGCCGGGGACACGGTGCTCGCCACCGCCCGTACGCCGGCCGCCCTGGAGGAACTGCGGCGGCGCCACGGACGGCGGATCCTGCCGCTGGCCCTGGACGTGCGGGACGCCGAGCAGTGCCGCGCCGCCGTCACCGCCGCGGTGGAGCTCCTCGGCGGTCTCGACGTCCTGGTGAACAACGCCGGAAACGGCGTGTTCGGCACGGTGGAGGAGGTCGGCGACGCGGAACTGCGCGACCAGCTGGAGACCCTGGTGGTCGGTCCCTGGCGGCTGGCCCGGCTGGCGCTGCCGGTGCTGCGCGCCCAGGGCGGCGGCCACATCCTCAACGTCTCCTCGCTGGCCGGCCGGATGTCCTTCCCCGGCCTGGCCGCGTACGTCGCCGGCAAGCACGCCCTGGAGGGCATGACCCAGGCCCTGGCGGCCGAGGCCGCGCCCTTCGGCGTCCGGGTCGTCGCGCTGGAACCGGCCGGCTACGCCACCCGCTACGGGACCTCGCTCACCGACGCCGCGGACCGCTCCCCGCTCTACCGGGACGCCACCGAGCCGATGCGCGAACAGCTGCGCGCCCTGGGGGAGTCACCGGCGATGAGCCGCCCGGAGCACTTCGCCCGCGACGTCCTGCGGATCGTGGCCGCCGACGGCCCGCTGCCGGTGCGCATCCCGGTCGGCGCGGGCGGGGCGGACCTCATCGCGGCCTCCGTGCACGCCGGGGCGGCGGAACTCGACGCCGTACGGGCGCTGTTGGAGGGGCCGTCGGCCCCCGCCGACTGAGCGCCCGGACCTCGGGGTCCGTCCTCGGGCCCGGCCCGCAGGCCGAGGCCAGGGACGGACCCCGGGTGTCAGGCGAGCACCCTCTCCTTGGCGCGCTGGTACTCCTCCTCGGTGATGTCGCCGTTCTTCTTGAGATCGGCCAGGCGCGCCAGGTCGTCGACGTGGCCGGAGGACGGGGTGGCGCCGGCGGCCGTCTCCCGGACGTAGCTGCGGAACTCCTGCTCCGCCTCCGCCGCCTGCTGGTACTCCCGCTGCCCCATGCCCTTGCCCCTGGCGATCAGGTAGACGAACACGCCCAGGAACGGGAGGAGGAGCAGGAAGACGCACCACCCCGCCTTGCCCCAGCCGTTCACGGTGTCGTCACGGAAGAGGTCACCGAAGACGCGGAACAGCAGGAAGAACCACATGATCCACAAGAAGAGCCACATGGTCGTGAAGAAGATGTCCAGCAGCGGGTAGTCCACCGTCGGCCTCCTTTCGTCGACGGCCTGCCCGGGCAACCGCGGCAGGCACGTGGTCGGCTTGGCGGAGGCGTCCGGTGGCCACCGGCCGTCGGGCCCCGCGGGGGACCGGCTCGCTCTCCACCTCCATCTAGCGGCCCGGGGCCCGTCCGGGCATCACCCGGGCCGGGTGAGTCCACCCGGGGCGGCCTCCGACCGGCGGCGATATTCTGCGGCTGATGGGCGGAACGGAGAGCGCACGGCAACGGCGACCCGGCCTGGTGGAACTGCTGCGGACGGTCCGGGCGGGCCCCGCGCGCATGCCCGAGCGCCTCGCGGTCTACGCGGTGGACTTCCTGGGGCCCCCGGTGGCCGACACGGTGGCGTCGGCGCGCGAAGCCGAGCGGGGAGGGACCACCACGGCGGAGCTCACCGAGCAGGTCATCTCCCGTGGCGTGCGCCGGTCGGTGGTGGACGGCTCCTTCCTCGGCGGCCCGTTCATCCTCCTGCTGCCGGTCGCCTTCCTCGGCGCGCTGCTCGCCCAGTTGCAGATGGTGCTCGAACTCGCCGCCCTGTCCGGCCTCGACCCCCGCGGCGAGGAGGCCGCGGTGGAGGTGCTGGTGGTGCAGGGGGTCCACGCGACGCCCGAGCTGGCGGCGCAGGCCCTGCGGGAGGCGGCCCGCGCCCATGACGAGGCCAAGGCGTCCTGGCTGTCCGTCGTCCGCCGCCAGGCGTACCTGATCGGCCTGGTGACGCCCGACGACCCGAGCCGGGGGCGGGTCCGCAGGTGGCTGGGCTGGGCCGGTATCGGCGTGCTGCTGCTCATCGGGACGGTGGTGCCGTTCGTCTGGGTGCCCGCCTGCGCGGAGATGTACCGCAAGGCCACCAACGAGCTCGCCGACCGCGCCCTGCTGCGGTTCGCGTCGGGCGAGGACGGGGCCGCACCGGCCCGCTCCTGGAACCGGTCCGTGCTGCGTCCCGGTCTGGTCCTGGTGGTGCTGCGCACCCTGGTGGCGTTCCTGGCGACGGCGGGCGCGGTGCTGGTCGTGCTGCTCACCGGGGTCCGCGTCGCGGACAACACCTGGCTCGCGGTGTTCCTCGTGCTGCTCGGGATGAGCGCGGTGGTCGTCGGATGGCAGCGGTTCCGCTCCCGCCGTGCGCGCCGTTCCGGTCCGGGCCGCCGGGGGTGAGCGGGCCCGGGAGCGGCGGTCCGGCGGTCAGATCAGGTGCAGTTCGCGCGCCCGTCGCACCGCCCTGCTGCGCCCGGACACGGAGAGCTTCCGGTTGATGCTCTTGAGGTGCGTCTTCACCGTGTTGACGGAGAGGAAGAGGTCGGCGGCGATCTCGTCGGTGGACATCAGCTGCGCCGCCCGTTCCAGCACGTCGAGCTCGCGGTCGCTCAACGGCTCGACCGGTTGCTCCGGCGCGGCGGTGTCCGGACCCCCGGTGACCGGGACGCCGGGCAGCAGGTCGGGCGGGAGCCAGCCGTGGGAGCTCACCAGGGCCGGACGGGCGCGCAGCAGCTGCCGCAGCCAGGGCCCGGCCTCCCGGAACGGCCGGCGCAGCTGCTCGGGCCGGGCGAGCGTCAGGGCGCGGGTCAGCAGCCGCTGGGCCCCGGCCTCGTCGCCCAGGGCGCAGGCGGCCTGGGCGCGGGTCAGCAGGATCCGGACGGCGATCGCGGGCCCGTGGCCGCCCCGGGCGGGGACCGCGTCCAGGAGCCCGAGGGCGGCCCGGCTCTCCCCCGCGGCGAGGTGGGCCCGGGCGGCGGCGACGGCGCATTCCGGGCCGTCGGTGCCGTCGCGTCGCACCGCCTCCAGGGCCGCGGCCGGGTCGCCGTCGGCGAGGTGTGCGGCGGACCGGACCACCGCCACGCCCGACCGGACCCAGGGCGGTGGCGGTCCGGTGGCGGCCGGACCGTCGTCCCGGGGCTCCGCGAGCGCGTCGAGGGCCGCCCGGACGTGGTCGCCGGCCAGCAGCACCCGGGCCCGGACGATCGCGAGTCCGGCGGCGACCGCCGGGTCGTGACGGACCGCGGCCGACCCGGCCGCCCGGTCGAGCGCCGCGCGCGCGGCCGGCAGGTCGTCGCGGTCGACGGCGAGCGCGGCGAGCACGGACTGGACGGCCCCCGTGCGGGCGGCCGGTCGCAGCCCCGCGCGTTCGGCCTCGGCCGCGGCCCGGCGCAGGTGGGCCTCGGCGCGGGCGGGCCTCCCGGCGATCACCTCGATCAGGGCGAGCCGGGCGAGCGCCTCCTGGCGCGGGCCGACGGTGGCCGCCCCGTCGGGCGTCCTGAGGACGGCCGTCAGCGCCGCACCGGCGGCGTCGAGGCTGCCCTCCCAGAGCAGCACCGAACCGAGGTCGTTCAGCCGCAGCGCGCGCAGTTCGGGACGCTCCTCCAGCAGCTCCCGCGGGAGGTGCTCCTCCAGCTCCTCGGCCTGCCGTGCGGCGGTCCGGGCCATGTCGGCCGAACCGAGCAGCCGGCCCGCCAGCACCCGCAGGTGGGCGGCGCCGAGCAGGGCGGCCGCCACGTCCGCGCGGTCGTGCTCGCGCAGGAGCGCCTCGGCCCTGCGCAGGTGTTCGAGACCGCCGTCCACCTCGTGCCGGGCCAGGTCGCGGGCCGCCCGGACCAGCTCCGGGGCATGACCCCGGGCGTGCGGGGACATGCCCGCGAACAGCTCGTCGAGCCGTTCCGCGTCGCTGCCGGTGGACAGCCGGCCCAGGGCCAGCCCGTCGACGACCCGGGCCGCGGCGAACTCCCAGTCCCCGGCCGCGGCCGCGTGCGGCAGCGCCTCGCCCGGGAACCCGGCTGCGGCCAGCCAGCGGGCGGTCCTGCGGTGGAGCTCCCGTTCCAGCCCCGGACTGCGGGCCGCCAGGTGCATGCGCAGGATCTCGGCGAACAGCGGGTGGCAGCGGTACCAGGAGTGCCCCACGGGCTCGACGAAGGCGTTGGCACGGCACAGGTCGGCGAGGATCCGCGCGCCGTCCGACCGGCCGGTGAGGGCGTCGGCGAGCTCGGGATGGATCCGCTCCAGGACGCTCGTGCGCAGCAGGAGGTCCTGGGTCTCGGCGGGCTGGGTGTCGAGGACCTCGGCGAGGAGGAAGTCGGCGACCGTGCTCCGGCTGGCCTCGAACTCCGCCAGGTAGGCCTCCGGGTCGGCGGCGCCCTGGGCGGCCAGGGCCGACAGCCGCAGGCCGGCGGCCCAGCCGCCGGTGCGCTCGACCAGCGTCCGGCTGCTCCCCGCGGGGAGGTCGAGGCCGTGCCGGTGGAGCAGGTCGGCGGCCTCCTCCGGCCGGAAGGCCAGGTCGGCGGCCCGGACCTCGGTGACACCGCCGGAGGCGCGGTAGCGGTGGATCGGCAGGAGCGGCTCGGTCCGGCTGATCAGCACCAGCCGCAGGCCGGGGCCGGCGTGGCCGAGCAGGAAGTGGAGGTCCGAGGCCACCTCGGGGGAGGTCACCTGCTCGAACTCGTCGAGGACCAGGACCACCGGCTCGTCCAGGCGGCTCAGGTGGGCGGCCAGGCGGGCCAACAGCGAGTGGTCGACCTCCTGGGCCCGGGCGGGGACGCCGATGTCGTCCGGCAGGGCCACGCCGTGGTGGCGGACGGCTTCCAGCAGGTAGGTCCAGAAGACCCCGGGTGCGTTGTCCTCCCGCTCGACGGTGAGCCACACCGTGGAGCCGGCCGGCCGGGTGGTGGTCAGCCAGTCGGCGACGAGCAGGGTCTTCCCGGCGCCGGCCGGACCGCTCACGAACAGCAGGGACGTCCCCAGCCCCTCGGCGAGCCGCTCGACCAGGCGCTCCCTGCGGACGAAGGTCGCGGGCAGCGGGGGTACGGCGAAGCGGGCCGAGAGCACCGGGTCCCCGCCGGGTATCCGGCGCGTCGGCTCAGGGCCGCGTCCCGGGGCGTCCACCGAACGGGTGGCCGCCCCGACGGCTGGTCCGAGGGCCATGGTGCTCACCTCAGGCGAGTGGCGCACGGGAGGCGCGGATCACTGACATTCCCATCCTTTCCGACCGCACCGGGCTCGGCAAAGGGGCGTACGGTCCTCCGGGAGGGGCCGTGCGCCCCCGCCCCTCCGGCGACGGGCCCGGCTTCCCGCCCGGGGGGGCGCGCGTCGGTGGCCCACTCGGGTGAACCGGCCGCGGCGCCCGTCCGGCGCTCCGGTCAGTCGTCCTCCGGGTCGCCCTCCGGCGTGCCCAGGAGCCGGGCCAGTCGGCCCTGCCCCGCGATCACGTAGCCGATGCCGATGCCGAGGGTGACGGCCGTGAACACCACGATGAGCCAGCTGAGCAGGGTGAAGACCAGACCGAGCGGGCCGAACTGGGTCACGCTGCGGTTCAGCGACCGGGGGATGTAGAGCCGTGCCGTCAGAGCCAGGGCGGTCAGTCCGGCACCGGTGAGCACGGCCCCCGGCAGCAGGGGCAGCCACGGGACCCGGCCACCGAGCAACAGGTACTGGGTCCACCACCACAGCAGGACGGCGGTGATCAGGTAGAGCAGGCTCCCGAGTCCGGTGCCCGCCCCGAACCCGGACCGCAGCTGGCTCTGGACGATCAGGGCGGCGAGCCACACCAGCAGCCAGGTGAGCCACCGCCAGGCGGCCACCCGTCCGGTCAGGCGCGGCAGGTGCCAGCTGCGCTCGCACAGCCGCTGCAGGATGCGGCTGCAGCTCGTGGCCGACAGCAGGGTCACCAGGATCCCGATGCCGCCGAAGGCGTCGGTCGTGACGCCCTCGCCGGAGGGGTTGAGCGCGCCCTTGACCTCGTCCAGCGCGGCGCCCTGCAACCCCATGACGGTGCGCATCGAGTCGGACATGCTGTCGCGCACCTCCTGGGGCATGAAGGCGGCCAGCACGAAGAGCACGGGGATGGCGGTCAGGAACGCCTGGGCCGCGAGGCGGGTGGCGGTGTCCAGGACGTTGACGTGGACGAGCTGCGCCATGAGCCGGCGCGGGAACGGGGCGTCGCGCAGGGTGGCCGTGCGACCCCGTAGCCAGGCGGACCTGGCCCGGAGCCAGTCAGCGCGGCTGGGCCGACCACGCCGTTCCTCCGCCACGCCGGCCTCCTTCGGGTCGATGTCGTCGGCCGGGCCGTCGCCGCGAGGGCGTCCCCCGCGTGAGCACTCGGGCCCCGTCCAAGACTGGGCGACGGGACGCGGGGCGGCACGTCGGGTGGACCGCCGTTCGGCGCAAGCCCCGGGGCCTGACTCAGCCGCCCGGTGTCCGGGTCCGCGGCCGTCCGAACGTCTCCAGGTCGGGCAGTTGACGCAGTTCGACGACGTGCAGCCCGAGCGCCTGGAACCGGCTGAGCAGGCCGTAGAGGTGGGCCTCGTCCGTGACGGGGCCGAACAGCAGGGTCTGGTCCGGCACGAAGACGCTCTCCAACTCGGGGAACGCCTCGCGGACGATCACGTCCGGCACCGCCCCGGCGATGCGGAACTCGTAGCGCATGGGCGTCCTTCCGTCGTGTGCTCCGACGGGACTGCCGTCCCCGTTCGACCAGGCTGCGCGTTCCGGCGCCCACCGCGGACCACCCGACGGGGGTGAGCCGTGCCGGCGGCCGCGCCGCCTAGCGTCGAACCGGTGGGGGGACCGCGTGGCCGGGTGGGCACGGGCGGCGCGTCCGGCGGGACGTGAGGAGGCACGGTGAACCGGTGGCGAGCGCTGATCGTCCTGGGCATGGCGCAGTTCCTGATGGTGCTGGACGCGTCCGTGATGAACGTGTCCATCAGCCAGCTGGTCGAGGACTTCCACACCGAGGTCACGGCGATCCAGGCGGTGATCACCCTCTACACGCTGGTGATGGCGGCCTTCATGATCACCGGCGGCAAGCTCGGTGACATGTTCGGGCGACGCCGGGTGTTCGTGATCGGGATGGTCGTCTACGGCGTCGGCTCGGCGCTCACCGCCGTCGCGCCCACGCTGTGGGTGCTGGCGCTCGGCTGGTCGGTGATCGAGGGACTGGGAGCGGCTCTGGTGCTGCCGGCGCTGGCCGCACTCGTGGCGGGCTCCTACCGGGGCCGGGACCGCGCGACCGCCTACGGCGTCATCGGCGGCCTGGCCGGGGCGGGCATCGCCGTCGGACCGCTGCTCGGCGGCTGGCTGACCACCTACCTGACCTGGCGGCTGGTCTTCGCCGGCGAGGTCGTCCTGGTGCTGGTCATCCTCGTCCTGATGCGCTGGATCGCGCAGGCCCCCGCACCGGAGCACCACGCGGGGCTGGACGTGGTCGGCGTGCTGCTGTCGGTGGCGGGGCTGGGCCTGGTGGTGCTGGCCGTGCTGCAGAGCAGCACCTGGGGTTGGCTGGAGCCCCGCGATCCGCCGTTCACCGTGCTCGGCTACTCGCCGACCCTCTTCGCGGTCGCGCTGGGCGGCGTGTGCCTGGTGCTCTTCCGCTCGTGGGAGCTGCGCCGTCAGGACCCGCTGGTGCGGTTCGGACTGTTCGGCATCCCGCCCCTGCGGTCCGGTCTGCTGATGCTCTTCAGCCAGAACCTGATCCTCCTCGGGCTGTTCTTCGTCATTCCGCTCTACCTCCAGACCGTGCTGGGGCACACCGCCTTCGAGACGGGTCTGCGGCTGCTCCCCGTGTCGGTGACGATGCTGGCGGCCTCGATGTCCGGCCCGCTGGTCAGCCGGTTCGCCTCGCCGAGGACGGTGGTGCGGATCGGGCTGGTGGTGCTGTGCGCCTCGTCGCTGTGGCTGGTCGGAACCGTCGAACCGGAGCTCGACGACCTGTCGTTCGCGCTGGCGATGGCCCTGCTGGGGATCGGCATGGGGCTGCTCGCCTCGCAACTGGGCAACGTCGTGCAGTCGAGCGTCGGCGAGGAGGACCGCAGCGAGGTCGGCGGGCTGCAGTACACCGCCCAGAACCTGGGGTCGTCCCTGGGCACCGCGTTGATCGGTGCCATCCTGATCGGTGCCCTGGCGGCCGCGTTCGGCACCGCCGTCGCCGAACACCCGCAGATCTCCGACACGGTGCGCCGGCAGGCCGGGATCAGGATCGAGGCGGGCGTCAACTTCGTGCCCGCGGAGCAGCTCTCCACGGCACTGGTGCAGACCTCGGTCCCGCCGCAGGAGGCGGACGCCATCGTCGACTCCTACAGCGCGGCCCAACTCGACGGCCTCAAGGTGTCGTTCCTGGCCGCCGCCGGGATCACGCTCGTCGCCTTCGCCTTCACCGGCCACCTGCCCGCCCGGCGCGCCTGAGCGCCCGGACGCCGACGCGGGCCGTCGGGCGGGTCACACGACGCGCCGGTGGAGGGCGTGGTTGGTGTCCCTGATGCCCTTGGAGCCGCTGGCGACGGCGTGGCGCATGGCGCCGGTCATCACGAGCAGGGCGCCGAGCAGGATCCAGCCGTCCCGCTCGTTGATGCTGAGGGCGGCGGACGGCACGGTGCGGGCAGGCGCGGTGCCGCTGTGCGGAGCCGACGTCACGAGGTCCTTGGCGATCTCGACGAGGCCGGACAGCGCGTGCGCGATCCCTGCGGCGGCGAGCACCGAGGAACCGAGCACGAACCAGCCGACGCGGCCGAGGTCGTCCGGTGCGGGCGTGACCGCGGGGGATGAGACCCGCTGGTGGATGCCGAGCATCGGTCTCGCCTCCTTGCTGTTGTGGCGGGAGACCCTTCCGTATCGAGCCTGGCAGGTCACCGCCGGGTCGCCATGGGTCGACCGGCCCTACGCGGAGGGCCGGACGGGCGTGACCTGAGGGACCGGAGCGGTCGCGGGCGGCCGGACGCGCTCAGCCGGCCCGGTCGGTCGGCGGGTTCGCGGGGGCGGGCCGGTCGCCCGGCAGGAGGAGCGCCGCGCAGAGTCCGATCACGCCGCAGAGCGCGAGGACCGCCATGGCCGCCGCGTACCCGTTGCGGGTGAGTTCGGAGACCAGGATGGTGCCGGCGACGGCGGTGCCGATCGAGGAGCCGAGGTTGGAGACGCTCCGGGAGAGGCCGGAGATCTCGCCCTGACGGCTGTCGGGGAAGGCGGACTGCACGATGTTGACCGACGGGGTGAGCATCAGTCCGATCCCCAGACCGATCAGCAGCAGGCCGGGGGTGAAGGCCCAGACGGAGTCGACGGCCCGCACCAGGAGGAGGACGGCGAGGATGCCGACGGTGGTGACCGCGAAGCCCGTGACGATCAGGGAGCGCTGCGACCGTCGTTCCGCCAGCCGTTCGGCGGCGAGCGAGGTGGCGAGCAGCCCCAGGGTGGCGGCGGTGAAGACCGCTCCGGTGGCGATGGCGCTGTAGCCGCGGACCACCTGGAGGTAGGCGCCGACGGTGAACGAGACGCCCATCAGGACGAGCCACTGGGCGTTCTGGGTCACCAGGCCCAGGTTGGAGGTGCGGTTGCGGAAGAGGCTGGTGGCCAGCAGCGGCTCGCGTCCGGTGCGCTCCAGGTGGCGGATCCAGCGGAAGAACCCGGCCAGCACCGCGGCACCGGCCACCAGCAGACCGATCATCAGCCAGGTGCTGTTGTCCGCGGCGAGGATGCCGGTGACCAGCAGCACCAGCCCGGCCGCCGACAGGACGGCGCCGACGGTGTCGAACGGCCGGGTGGGGTCGGCGGGGAGCGGGTCCTCCAGCTTGCGGGTCAGGAACGCGATCAGCGCCACCACCAGGGTCTGGAAGGCGAAGTTGGCGCGCCAGTCGATGGCCGTGGTGAGCAGGCCGCCGAGGAGCGGACCGGCGGCCGCCCCGATGCCGCCCAGGGCCATGATGGTGCCGAAGGCGCGCGCCCGGGCGGCGGTACCGGTGAACAGCAGCGTGGTCAGGATGTACACCGGGGGGATCAGCAGGGCGGTGCCGACGCCCTCCAGCACGGAGTTGCCGAGGATGAGCACGCCCAGGCCGGGGGCGGCCGCGCTGAGCAGGGCGCCGACGCCGTAGGTGATCAGGCCGGCCATCAGGCAGCGCTTGCGGCCCCACCGGTCGGTGAGCTTGCCTCCCGGGATCATCAGCGCGGCCATGACCAGCAGGAAGACGGTGATGGCGACCTGGACGCCCTGGACGCTGGTGTCCAGGTCCGTGCTGATGTCGTTGATCATCACGTTCATGCTGGAACCGGCGAAGCTGCAGATGAACTGGGCCAGCGCCAGCGGGATCAGCACGTTGCGCCCGGTCGTGGCGGTGGCGGTGACGGTGCCGGTCATGACCGGTTCCTCTCGTCGGGCGGGTCCCCGGGTGCGCGCAGGACGACGTAGAGCGCGGCCAGGTCGACGGCGATGATCGTCAGGGACCAGGCCGGGAAGCTCGGCAGGAAGACGAACTGGACGAACACGTTGGCGCACAGCACCACCACCGGGAACCAGCGGGACGGCAGGTCCCCGGTGAGCAGCGTGATCCCGGCCAGCCCCTGGGCGACGGCGAGCACGAGCAGCGCCCAGCCCAGGCCGTGCAGGTCGCCGAAGACGTAGCGGTCGGTGCCGGTGACGACGGGGGAGTCGAGCAGCGCCGCCATCGCGTCCATCCCGTTGAACAGGGCCAGCAGGAGCATCGCGACCCCGGCGAACGGCAGCCGGTTGCGCCGCCGCCGCGCCGGGCGGGGAAGGGAGGCCAAGGCCGTCTCCTCTCGGTCCGCACGGGCCACCGGACGCGGCGGTCAGCCGACCCCCCTGCGGTCGAGTTCCTCGTCGAGGGCGAGTGCCGCGTCGATGAGGGCGAGATGGGTGAACGCCTGAGGGAAGTTGCCCAGTTGCTCGCCGGAGGGGCCGATCTCCTCGGCGAACAGGCCGACGTGGTTGGCGTAGGTGAGCATCTTGTCGAACGCGTAGCGCGCCTGGTCCACCCGGCCGGCCCGGGCCAGGGCCTCCACGTAGAGGAAGGTGCAGAGGTTGAAGGTGCCCTCGGAGCCGCTGAGCCCGTCGGGGGAGGCGGCCGGGTCGTAGCGGTAGACCAGGCTGTCCTGGACCAGTTCCCGGTCGATGGCGTCCAGGGTGGACAGCCAGGCCGGGTCGGTGGGGGAGAGGAAGCCGACCTTGGGCATCAGCAGCAGCGAGGCGTCCAGGACGTCGGTGGCGTAGTGCTGGGTGAAGGCCTCGCGCTTGGGACTCCATCCGCGCTGCACGATCTGGCGCAGGATGTCGTCGCGTTCCGAGGTCCAGCGGTCCAGGTCGGCGGGGCGGGCGAACGTCCGGGCGACGCGGATGGCGCGGTCGAAGGCCACCCAGCACATCAGCCGGCTGTAGGTGAAGTCCTGGCGCCCGCCGCGGGTCTCCCAGATGCCCTCGTCGGAGCGGTCCCACTGTTCGGTCAGCCAGTCGACGAGCCGGCGGAACGCGTCCCAGCCGCGCAGGGCGCCCATGTCGCTCCCCTCGGCGGCGAAGGCGTACGCCGCTTCGCCGTAGATGTCGAGCTGGAGCTGGTCGGCGGCGGCATTGCCGGCGCGCACCGGGAAGGAGCCGCGGTAGCCCTCCCACTGGGGAAGGGTCTCCTCGGTCAGATGCGGGTCGCCGTCGATCCGGTACATGATCTGGAGCCGTTCCCCCTCGGCGTGGGCACCGGCCTCGACCCGGTCCCGCACCCACCGGCGGAAGGCCAGCGCCTCGTCCTGGAAACCGATGCCGATGAGGGTGTGGACGGACAGCGAGGCGTCCCGGATCCAGGTGTAGCGGTAGTCCCAGTTCCGTTCGCCGCCGATCTGTTCCGGCAGCCCCATCGTCGCGGCGGCGATCAGCGCGCCGGTCGGCCGGTAGCTGAGCAGCTTGAGCGTGATCGCCGAGCGGTCCACCATCTGCCGCCAACGGCCCCGGTACGTGGACGACTTGATCCAGTCGTACCAGAACGCCCGGCAGGCGTCGAAGGCGGCCTGGTCGTCCGCGTGGTCCGGCGGAGCGGGCGGGGCGGCACCCGGCGGCCCGGTGGTGAGGACGACGGTGGCCATCTCGCCCGCGTCCAGGGTGAACCGCGCGGTGACGTCGGAGCCGTCGGCCCGCAGGACGACCGGGTCGGTGGCCTGGACGCACAGTTCCTGGTCGGGCCCCCGCAGCAGCGCGCAGCGCTCGTCCGGCAGGGACAGCTCGTGGGTGGCGCGGCCGTAGTCGAACCGCGGCCGGCACTCCAGGAGGAAGGGGACCCGCCCGCGCACCGCCCGGGCCACCCGGAAGAGGCGGTGCCGGTCGCCGGGGGCCGCCGCGGTCTCGGGGGGCATGAAGTCGAGCACCTCGGCCACGCCCTGCGGGGCGAGGTAGCGGGTGATGAGGATCGCCGTGTCGGCGAGGTAGAGCTGCTTCACCTGCGCGTCGGGCACTTCCGCCCGGTCGACGGCGAGCCCGCAGCGGCCGCCCTTGGCGTGGTCGAGCAGGGAGGCGAACAGGCTGGGGGAGTCGAAGCGCGGGGTGCACCACCAGTCGATGTCGCCGTCCGTGGAGACGAGCGCCGCGGTCTGCAGATCGCCGATGATCCCGTGCTCGGCGATCGGAGGGTAAGGGTTCATGGTGCGCTCCCCGGCGGACGGAGGAAACCAGCCTTCGCCGTCACGGTAGGGAGCGCGGCCGTGCCGCGGATCACCCCGGATGGGTGAGCGGGCGGGACCGGGCGGACCGCCCGTGCCCGGAGCCGTCACCCCCGGGCGGCGGACCCGGTCCGGCTCACCTGCCCGGGGTGAGGCGGGGCGCCCGGGGGACGACGAGAATGTCGGGAGCCATCGGTCGTCCCCGGTGCGGCGAGCCGAGCAGCCGCCGCGCGGTGTGGGAGGAGCTGCCGTGACGACACCCCGAAGCCGCACCCCCGCCCCGGACCGCCCGCGCACCCGGACGGACTACGCCGGCGCGGTCTACGGTTCGATGCTGGCCGCCTCCGTGATCGCCGCCGCCGGTGTCCACGATCCGCACCCGCGGCTGTCGTTGATCCTGCTGCTGGTGGTCACCGGGATCGTCTTCTGGATCGCCCACGTCTACGCGCGCGTCGCCGGGGAGCGGGAGGTCGGCCGGCGGGTCGGGTGGCGCACGGTGCGCGAGGTCGGACGGGACGAGTGGCCGCTCGTCGAGGCCTCGGCCCTGCCCGCGCTGGCGGTGCTGGTCAGTCCCTGGCTCGGAGCGGGGGAGAACGCCTGGCTGGCGCTCGGTGTCGCCGTGGCGCAGCAGGTGGCCTGGGCGACGCTGGGGGCCCGCAGGGCGGGTGCCGAACCGGGCCAGGCCGCCGTCGAGGGCCTGGTCAACCTGTGCCTGGGTCTGGTCATCGTGGCGGCCAAGGTGGCCGTGGGGCACTGAATCACCCGGCCCGGGTGGTGCCGCCGGGCCGCCGGGCTGACTGAGTGGGGACACCGGCCCCACCACCGGCCCTCCCGGCCCTCCCGGCCCTCCCGACAACTCACGGAGGCAACCATGGCCGCCCCCGCCCCGCACGGCGCCGAGCCGGCCGCCGGCACCCGCGGAACCGGTCGTCCGGGCAGCGGACCGCTCACCTTCGCCGGCGTGCTGCTGGTGCTGTCGGGCGCCCTCAACGCCCTGGACGGCATCGCGGCGATCGCACGGTCGCACGTCTTCGTCGCCGGGGCCCCCTACCTGTTCGGCGACCTCAGGGCCTGGGGCTGGGCGATGCTGGCCCTGGCGGTGGCCCACCTCGCGACGGCGTACGGCGTGCTGGTGGCCCGCGCGCAGTGGGCTCGGTGGACGGGCGTCGTCGTCCTCGGGCTGAACGCCTTCTCCCAGATGGCCTTCGCCCCCTCGTACCCGCTCTGGGCGGTGACCCTCGTCGCGATCGACGTGATCGGCATCTACGCCCTGACCGCCCACGGCGGGACCGAGCGGGACTCCGTCCCCGGCTCCGGGGCATGAGCCCGCGGGAGGGCCGGTGCCGGGGTGTCCCGGCACCGGCCCTCCCGCGTCGGCCCTCCCGCGTCCTGTCGTCAGCCGGCGAGCAGGCGTTGCTTCTGCGCCGCGAACTCCTCCTCCGTGAGCACTCCCTGGTCCTTCAGCTGCGCCAGCTTCTGCAGCTGGGCGATCTTGTCGTCCATGCTCGGGGCCGGCGGTGCGGCCGGGGGCGGGGGCGGGGGCGGCGGCGCGGGTTCGGCCGCCATGTCCTGCTGGGCCCAGCGACCCGCCTGACGGCGGGAGACCCGGTTGGACACGGCGGTCGCCGTTCCGGCGACGACGGCGGTGCGCGCCATACCGCGCAGCAGTCCAGGCATGACCAGCTCTCCTCTCGACGGCTTCACCCGGTGGCGGACGGTCCGGTACCGGAGCCGCCCGGCGTCCCCGTTCCGTCGCCGACGTCCAGGTCGTCCAGCGCGTCCAGCGATTGCAGCAGATCCGGCAGGGGTATCCGGCCGCTGGCGACGACCTTGGCACCACCCCGGCGCAGGGCCGTGGCGAAGGGCGCGGCCCAGGTGTTCTCGTACACCAGCACCCCGGCGGAGTTCCCGGGTTCGATGACGCCGCCGGCCTCGCCCAGGTCCGCGGCGTCGAGCAGTCCGGAGCCGACGCCCTCGAAGACGGCCAGGTCCAGCCGGCCGTCGCCGTCGAAGTCGGCCAGTTCCATTCCCGTGACGGTGCCGTCCGTGTCCTTGCGCACGAACGCGAAGTCCAGGATGCGGATCACACCCCGGTCCACCAGGTCGATCAGCAGGGGAAGCCCCTCCCCGGTCATCCGGTTGCCGGGGAACTCGACCACCAGGTAGTCGATGGGCCCGGTCTCGACGAGGTCGTCCTCGGCCATGGCGGTGCTCCTTCCGACGTGGAGTCCGTCGCCCGGCCCACCGGCTCGGGCGTCGTCTCGACGCTAGGCGCGGACGCCGGCGCGCGGATCACCTGCCCGGGGTGACCCGACGGCCTGGTGCCGTACCGCCGCGGTGCCGGCCCGCCGGGGCGACCCCGGCGGGCGGGGAGCGCTCCTCCGGGCGGCCCAACCCGGCGAGCCGACGGCGGCACGCGCGGCGTGAATGGTGGACAGCGGCGCCAAGGCCGCGTGTCGACCTTCGGGAGTGCTGTTGAACGGGCCGCTGGAACCCCCACCCCCGGAGCCGGCTCCGGACGGGCCGCGCGACGGGGCCACCGCCGGGGCACGGCGCCCCTCCCTGGTCTCGCGGGTCCTCAGGAGCACCGCGTCGGCCGTGCTGATCGTCCTGACCTGCATCCTGGTGCCGGTGTCGCTGCTCACCGTCTGGGTGCACGACATCGCGCTGGACACCGACCGGTACGTCTCCACGGTGGCTCCGCTGGCGACCGATCCCGCGATCCAGGACGCCGCGGTCGCCCGGATGACGAAGGCGGTGGACGTGAGGGTCGACGGCCCGGCCGTCGCCTCCGACCTGGCGGCCTGGCTGCAGTCCCAGGGGCTGCCGCCCAGGGCGGCCTCGGCGGTCAAGGCGCTCGGGCCCAAGCTGGACGACGCGGTGGACCAGGTGGTCGAGCGGGCCGCGACCAAGGTGGTGCACAGCGACACCTTCGTCACCGTGTGGACCCAGGCGAACCGCGCCGGTCACGCGGCCGTGGTGCACGCGCTCACCGGTGAGGGCCGCGGGGCGATCGGGGTCAGCGACGGCACCGTCACCCTCGACGTCGGGACGGCCGTCGACCGGCTGAAGGACGAACTGGTGGCCGCCGGCCTCACCCCGGCCGAGAAGATCCCGGAGGTGAACAAGCAACTGGTGCTGTTCCAGTCCGACAAGCTGGCCAAGATCCGGGGTGCCGCGCACGCCCTCGACGTGGTCGGCAACTGGCTGCCCGTCCTCACCGTGCTGCTCGGCGCCGCCGGCGTCCTGCTGGCGCGGCGCCGGCGCCGGGCCCTGGTGACCACCGCGCTCTGCGCGGCCGGCGCCTGCCTGCTGGTCGCCATCGCCCTGGTGATCGCCCGGCACTACTACCTCGACCACCTGCCCCCGGCCGTGCAGTCCCCGGCCGCGGCGGCGGCGGTCTTCGACACGCTGCTGCGCTTCCTGCGGGTCAGCCTGCGCACGGCGATCGTCCTGGGCGTCGTGGTGGCCCTCGGCGCCTACCTCTCCGGGGCGGGACGGCTGCCGCGCGCCGTCCGCGGCCGGGCCGACCACGCCGCGGACTCGGTGGCGGGCTGGAGCGACGCGCACGGCGTGCGCACCGGCAGGGTCGGGACCTGGACCGAGGCCCACCGGCGTGCGCTGATGATCGTGGCGCTGCTCGTCATTGCCCTGGTGTTCGCCCTCTGGAACCACCCGACCGTGCTGACGGTCCTGCTGCTGGTCCTGGTCCTGCTCGCGCTGCTCGCCGTCCTGGCGCTGCTCGCGGCCTCCGGGCGGGTCGCCACCGGCTCCCCGCCGGAGGCCACCGAGGCCGCGCGGCCCGGCCCGCCGGCGCCGCCCGCGCCACCTGCGTGAGCGGCCCACCCGGGGCCGTCCGGTCCGGGGGCGAGGGCCGGCCAGCCCACGACAGCACCGCGGGTCGGCCTTACCGTGAAACGTAGGGCTTGCTTCCCGGCTCTGCCGCGAGCGAGGCCGGGCGGGCGCCGTCTCCCCTCGTGGGGGCGCCCCCTCCCGATCGCGGTCGGCGAAGCGGCCGTCACCGAAGGAGTCGATGTCATGACCAGCAGTGTGAGCAGCACCAGCCACGTTGCACCCGAGGGCGAACGCCGCCCCTTCGCGAGCGGCTGGACCATCTTCGCCGGCGTGATGCTGATCGCCGGCGGCATCATGGCGATCTTCGAGGGCATCTCGGCCATCACCAAGGACGACCTGATCGTCGTCACCCGCAACTACGTGTACCAGATGAACACCACGGGGTGGGGATGGATCCACCTCATCCTCGGAATCGTCATCGTCCTCGCGGGCGCGGCGCTCTTCAGCGGTGCCACCTGGGCCCGTGCGGTCGGTATCGTCGTCGCTGCGCTCGGAATGATCGCCAACTTCCTGTGGCTGCCGTACTACCCGTTCTGGGCCATCGTCCTCATCGCGGTCGACGCCTTCGTCATCTGGGCGCTCTGCGTCGGTACGACCAGGAAGCCCGCCTGACGGCAACCGCGGTCCCCGTCGTCCGCGACCCCGCCCCGCCGACCGGAACCCGTCCGGTCGGCGCGGTGCGCCTCAGCCGGAGGTGAGCCCGAGGAAGTAGGCGCGGTCCGGCAGGGCGGGCGGCAGCGGGTAGTCGAGCAGGACGTGCAGGTTGCACGCGGCGAGGGTGTAGGAGTGCAGCAGCAGATCGGCGGTGGTGTCGGCGCCGAGCCTGCGCAGCACGGTCTTGACGGTGCGGCTCCTGGTCGTCCGCTCCGCCCAGAGGGCCCGCCGCTGCGGGTCGTCGCCGAGCAGGTCGAGCACCTCCTTGGCGCGGGCCGCGCGGGCCGCCCGGGCGGCGAGGTCCGGAGCGGGCCCGGCGCCGCTCGCGCCGCCGCCTCCGCCGGCCGCGTCGGCCGCGTGCGCGTAGGCGTCGGCCACCCGGTACGGCGACTGCGCGATGTGGACCAGCGCACCGGCCGGCCCGCCGTCGCGGCCGAGCCGCTCGGACCACTGGACCAGCTCGCTGCGCCGCAGACTGGTGCCGACGTCGTACATCACGCTCTTGATCCGGACCAGCGCCAGCAGTTCGCCGAGCACCGGGAACCGCGAGGCGGGGAACGACTGCCAGGTCATCCCGGCCGAGGCGTTCACCACGACGATCTCGTCGACGTCGTAGTGGGCGCGCGGGTGGTCGGGGCGCCGCGCCCGTTCGGGCAGCCCGACCAGCCACTCGTCGGCCATGTTGTCGTACACCCCGCCGTCGGTGAGCACCAGGTCGGCGGTGGCCCCGGTGGGCCCGGCGGGCGGCGGGAAGCGGTGCGGGGCGGTCGGCAGGCGCCGGACGGCGAAGGCGCCCGGCAGGCAGGCCGAGGCCTGGACGGCGGTGGAGAGCCGCAGACCGCCGGGCACACCGGTGCCGTAGCGGAAGCCGTAGACGAACCCGGGCGAGAAGTAGAAGTGGTCCCCGCTCTGCAGCTCGGTGGCGCAGAAGACGTGGTCGACGGAGCGCTCGACCGCGGCCAGGCCCGTCGCGGCGCCGTCGCGGTGGAAGAACTCGCGCGCCAGCGCCCGGTCCACCACCGCGCTGCGCCGCTCGAACACCAGCACCGCGCCGGCCAGGAGCAGCAGCCCGGCGCCCAGCAGCACGCCGGAGAGCAGCCGCAGGCCGTCCACGGCGGTGGCGGCGACCCCGGCGAGCAGGGTCAGCAGTGCCACGCCGGCGAGGGCGAACAGCGAGCGCACGTACCGGTTGGTGGACGGCCCCCAGAAGAACAGTCCGGTGCGGGCGCAGTGGCGGATCAGCGGGCGGACGCGCTCGGCGAACTCCGCGCCCGGGTCCTGCCGGTAGTCGGTCTCGTGGGCGACCACGCCGTTGGCGACCGAGCCGCCGGACACCGAGGAGATCGCCACCACGTCCTTGTGCCGGCCGCAGTCGGCGAGGTACATCAGGGCGCCGACGCCCCACAGGGTGGCGCGGTAGCCGCCGCCGGAGAGGGCCACTCCGATGCGGGCCATGATCAGACCTCCACGGTCGTGCCCGCGGCCGCCGTCGCCGGATGGACCGCGGTGCAGCGGCGCACGCGCCGGCGCGCGGGGTCGGCCCACGGTTCGGTGGTGCGGCTGCGGTGGGTGAGGACGAGTTCGGTCGGCCGGGCGCCGTGACCGTCGTCGGTGAGCGGCGGCCGGCGGCCGCCGTGCTCCAGCAGGAGGGCGAAGGTGGAGCCGTCGGGGACGGAGGCGGCCGGCCGTTCGCCGCGGAGCAGGTCGGGGGCGAGGCCGTGCAGGTCCTTGCGCGCGTCCGGCAGTTCCAGGGCCCGGGCGATGGAGCGGATGTCGTACGACTCGGGCATGGGAGACCTCGGAAAGGACTCCGGGGGAGGTCGGCCACCGCTCAGGCCGCGCTCCCGACTCCTCCACTCTGCCACGATCCGGGCGGTTCGCGGGAGGGGGGCGGCGGGTACCCGGAACCGGCTCGGTGCCGGAGGGATTGACGCGCTGAAGGTCGAACGGTCGACCGGCGACGCGCGGCTGTTCCGGGGGCAGGGGCGGGGAAGGGCGCGGAAAGGGTTTGGCGGGCGGGCCGGGGAATCTTGTATGGTTCCTGGCGAATCATCCAGAGGGGTGGAGGGACCGGCCCTACGAAGCCCCGGCAACTCCCCGGTCGACTCGGCGTCCGAAGTACGCGCCGCGCCGCCTGGGATCAGTGCCAACTCCGGCCTGTCGCCACTGTGGCGCGGGAAAGATGAGGAGACACGGTGCTCTCTGTGCTGTCCTTCGCCCGGGCGCTTCCCGCCCCGGCCCTTCCGCGTACCCCTCTCGTGCCCGGCGCAGGCGACCGGCCGACTTCTCCGGCCCGCCCCCGCTGACCACACCCCCCACGGCTTCCCACCCGGAGCCTCCGCGAGCGCTGCCCACCCGCCGCTCGCGGGATTCGAGACGGAGTACCCATCCATGCAGAACACGAGCGGCGTCGGCGTGCTCGACAAGATCACCTCGATCCTCGGCACCCTGGAGGCCGGACCGGCCACGCTGGCCGGACTCGTCGCCGCGACCGGCCTGGCGCGGCCCACCGCGCACCGGCTCGCGGTCGCGCTCGAACACCACCGGCTGGTGAGCCGGGACCTGCAGGGCCGGTTCGTCCTCGGCCCCCGGATCGGCGAGCTCTCGGCGGCCGCCGGGGAGGACCGGCTGCTGGCCGCGGCCGGCTCGGTCCTCACCCACCTGCGGGACGTCACCGGTGAGAGCGCCCAGCTGTACCGCCGTCAGGGCGAGATCCGGATCTGCGTGGCCGCCGCCGAGCGGCTCTCCGGGCTGCGCGACACCGTCCCGGTGGGGATCACGCTGCCGATGAAGGTGGGGTCCGCCGCCCAGGTGCTGCTGGCCTGGGAGGAGCCCGAGCGGCTGCACCGCGGCCTGCAGGGCGCCCGCTTCACGGCCACCGCGCTGAGCGGCGTCCGGCGCCGGGGCTGGGCCCAGTCGATCGGCGAGCGCGAGCTCGGGGTGGCCTCCGTCTCGGCTCCGGTGCGCGGACCGTCCAACCGGGTGGTGGCCGCCGTCTCGGTCTCCGGCCCGATCGAACGGCTGACCCGCCACCCCGGCGCCCAGCTCTCCCAGGCCGTGATCGAGGCGGCGAACCGGCTCACCGAGGCGCTGCGGCACCCGTGACCGGCCGGGTCCGCCCGCCCGCCGCGCGCCGTACGGTTCAGGCCCGGGCCCGCCGCAGCGCGCGGGAGGGGCGGGGGATCCGGCCGACCACCGAGCCGATCAGGGTGCCGATCGACACCCCGAACACCGCCGACACGGCCGCCAGGACGGACTGCGCGCCGTTGCCGACCTCGATCTGCGCGGTGTTCAGCAGGCCGAAGGAGCCGGGCACCACGATCCAGAACGCCGGGAGGTAGAGCACCTGCCAGAGCGGACCGCCGGGCAGCCAGTGCACCAGGGTGGCCGCGCCCGCGGCGGAGACCGCGCCGGCCAGACCGCCGATCGCCGCCCCGTGCGCCGAGCCCACCGCCACCTGGACGGTGACGCTCACCGCGATCACCGCGACGATCCACGGGATGGCCGGGGGCGGGGTGTGGACGTTGATCACCACCCCGGCCACGGCGATCGCCAGCCCCAGCCCGATCACCCACCAACTCGGCCGGGCCACCTGGACGTTGGCCAGGGCGGTGGCCGGCATGCCGATCGCGGTCGCGGCCGCGGCCACCCCGGCGAGGAAGAGCGCCAGCTGCACCGCGCCGGACACCAGCCGGGCCGTACCGGCGCTGGCCGCGCCCGCGGCGATCTCCGACAGCCCGGTGACCAGCAGCCCGCCCGGCAGCAGGATCGCCAGCGTGGCCACGATCGTCCGCAGCGCGCCGTCCAGCAGCCCGGCCCGGGCGAGCGACAGGACCAGCAGCGCGACCAGGAACCCGGCCGTGACCGGCAGCAGCGGCCGCAGGTACGGCAGCCGCCGGGCGGCGACGGTCAGGCCCACCACGATCAGCGAGCCGAGCCCGGCCGCCAGCACGTTCGCCGCCACCGGCTGCAGGAAGAGGCAGACCCCGACGCCGACCGGCAGCGCCCCGAGGTCCGCGACCCAGGTGGGCCAGCGGGCGGGCGCCCGGCGGATCCGGTCCAGTTCGGCGAGCGCCCGGGGCCCGTCGAGCTCGCCCGCGCGCAGCCGGTGCACCAGGTGGAGGACGTCGGCGGTCTGCTCGAACCGCAGCGCGGCGCCGACCGGCTGGAACCGGGTGCCCTCGTCGGCGGACAGGGTGACGAACAGTCCGTTGGTCAGGGCGGCGACCCGGACCTCCGGGGCCCCCATGGCCCTCCCCAGGCCGTGGAGCTCCTCCTCGACGTCATGGACGGGAAGGCCGCCGCCCAGCAGGGCTTCGCCCAGTTCGAGCAGCAGACGGCGGAGCGGATCGGGCGGGGCGTCGGCGACCCGGACCGGGGGAGACGTGCTAGGCATGGCACGTATCGTCCCATCCCGCCCGGTTCGGTCCGACTGTGCCCCGGTCTGATCGCTTCCGGTGCGGGGTCCGTTCGCTCCCCGCCCGGGTTCGTTCGACTGCCCGTCCGGCCGCCTCCGCAGTCGGCACCACGCCCGCCGCCAGGGCTCCGGTCCGCTTGTGAGGCCCCCGTGAAGGTGGCGGGTGGGGCCGGTGATCGGCCGTTGATCGGGCGTAGACGGCGAGCCTGGAGCATCGGGAACCGGAGGGAACCGGTTCGCGGGCCACAGCCTGATCACCGGGTCCCGTGCGACCGGACCACAGGCCGCGCGGGTGCCCAGTGCTGCAGCCGTCGGACCGGACCTCCGGTGAGTGTCCGAACCACGGAAGGGCAGACGAGGCATGGACAGCGGGCAGTCGTTGCAAGCGGTGAGGACGGCGGCGGGCTTCGGCGAGCTGCTGCGGGTACGGCGCGAGCGGATCGGGCTGACCCAGCAGTGCCTGGCCGACCACGCGACCCTCAGCGTGCGGGCGATCCGGGACATGGAGAGCGGCCGGGTGCGCCGCCCCCGCAACGAGACCGTCCGGCTGCTGGCGGACGCGCTGCGGCTGGAGGGTCGCAGCCGCACGGACTTCGAGGAGGCCGCCCGCCGCCACCCGCTCGCCGGCGAGCCGGTGACGCCCCCCGCCCCGGCCGCCCCGCCGGTGCCGCGCGGGGCGATGGTCGGCCGGGAGATGGAGACCGACGTGCTGGCCGACGCCTTCGCGGTGCACGGGGACCGGCTGGTCGCGCTGGTCGGGCTCGGCGGGGTGGGCAAGACCCGGCTCGCCCTGGAGGTGGCCCGTCGGCTGCACCAGGGCGCCCACTGGCCGGTCCGCTGGGTCGACTGCGGCGGTGGCCCGCACCCCTGGCGCGGCCTGCTGGACGACTTCGTCCGGGAGATCGGCGACCGGCCCGCGCTGCTGGTGCTGGACGGCGCCGACGGCGGGGTGGACGCCGGGCAACTGGACGGGCTGTTCCACCACTGCCCCGGCCTGCGGGTGCTGATCACCGCCCGGGAGGCCCGGCCGCTGCCCGGCTGCCAGGTCATCCCACTCGCGCCGCTGCCCGTACCGGCCCCCGAACTCGACGCCGAACCGGAGGCGTTGGCCCAGGTCGGCGCCGTGCGGCTGCTGCTCTCGCACCTGTGCCGGCTGCGGCCCGGCTACACCCTGGAACGGTCCGAGGCGCCGGCCGTCGCCGAGCTGTGCCGCCACCTGGACGGCCTGCCGGGCGCCCTGGAGCGTGCGGCGGGCTGGGCGCTGGTGCAGTCCACCGGCCAGCTGGTGGCCCGGCTGGCGGCCTCCCCGTTCACGCTGGCGGCGCCGCCGCTGGTGTACGGCGCGCGCGGCGACGTGCGGGACGAGGTGGAGCCCGCCATCCGGCGACTGACGGAGCGTCAGCGCGCCCTGCTGGAGGTCCTCGTGGACGAGCCGGCGGACTGGTCCGGGGAGGACGCGGTGGTCCGCAGCGGCTGGGCGCCGCAGACCTGCCTGGCGACGGTGCACGAGCTGCTGTCGCGCGGGCTGATCCGCAGCGTGCCCGCCCGGGGCGGCGTGCGCTTCACCGTGCTCAACCTCTGCCGGCGCCTCGTCCGGGAGGAGCCGGGCCTCCGGCTCGCCCCGACCGGGGACGTCCCGCTGCTGGCCGTCGCGGGCTGAGCGACGGCCCCGGCGTCCCGGGGGCGCCGGCCGTGCGGCAGTGCCGGTGCCGCGGCCGGGCGCCGATTCTGCCGCAAGGTGCCGCAGGACCTGCCGCTTGCCCGGCCCGGGCGTTCCTAACGTTCTCGGTGGGGCCGGGCCGTCGCGGAACACGCGCCGGAACTCCCGGACCGCCGGCCGGGCGTCGGCGGAATTCCATCGCCGATCTCTACCGATGAGGGCTGAGTTGTGGAGCACGCACACGCCGAACACGGCGGGCTGGACGTCGTCGTGACGACGACGGCCTCGGATTCGCACACCTGGAACCTGGTGTTCCTGCAGCTCCTGCTGGAGGAAATGGGCCACCGGGTGACCAATCTGGGCGCCTGCGTCCCGGACGCGCTGCTGCTCGCCGAATGCCGCCGGATCGAACCGGACCTGATCGTGATCAGCAGCGTCAACGGGCACGGCCACCAGGAGGGCCTGCGGGTCGCCCCCGCGCTGCGCGCCTGCCCGGAGCTGCGGACCACGCCGACCGTCATCGGCGGCAAGCTCGGCATCGCCGGGGCCGACGACCCCGACCGCGAACGCACGCTGCTGGCGGCCGGCTTCGACGCCGTCTTCGAGGAGGGCACCTCGGTGGAGGCCTTCCGCGAGTTCGTCGACGGGCTGCGCTCCCGGGTCCTGCTGTGACCAGCTTCGGGGCGTTCGTCGCGCAGGCCGCGGAGGCCGGCGCGCTGGTGGTGCAGCCCCGGATGGGCATGGCGGAGGCGGCCCCGATGCGGGCGGGCCTGCTCGCCACCCGGGGGGCGGCCGCCGTCACCGTCGGCACCATCACGCTGGACAGCTACACCCGCACCGGCGACCTCGACATGGCGCGGCGCGCCCTGGCCGCCGGGGCGGGCCTCAACGGCTACCCGATCGCCACCCACCCGGTGGAGGTCACCCGGGCGGTGCTGCACGGGGTCGCGGACGCGGGCTTCCCGGTGCAGGTCCGGCACGGCTCGGCGGCACCGGAGGGGATCGTCCGGGCGCTGCTCGCGGCCGGCCTGGACGCCACCGAGGGCGGGCCGGTCTCCTACTGCCTGCCGTACGGCCGCACCCCGCTGCACGAGGCGGTGGCCCGCTGGCGGACCAGCTGCGAACTCCTCGCCGCCCGGCGGGACTCCGGCGCCGAACCGCACCTGGAGACCTTCGGCGGCTGCATGATGGGCCAGCTCTGCCCGCCCTCGCTGCTGATCGCCATCAGCGTGCTGGAAGCCCTGTTCTTCCGTCAGCACGGGCTGCGCAGCATCTCGCTCAGCTACGCCCAGCAGGCCAACGCCCAGCAGGACGAGGAGGCGCTGGCCGCACTCGGCCGGATCGCGGACGACCTGCTCGCGGACGTCGACCGGCACCTCGTGGTGTACGCCTACATGGGCGTGTACCCGCGCTCGCCCGGCGGAGCCCGGCTGCTGCTCCAGGACGCGGCGCGGCTCGCCGTGCGCGGCGGTGCCGCCCGGCTGATCGTCAAGACCACGGCCGAGGCGCACCGCATCCCGACCGTCGCCGAGAACGTGCGGGCGCTGGAGGCCGCCGCCGCGGCCGCCACCGCCGAGCGCGCCCGCCCCCGGCCCGCCGCCCCGCCGGACACCGGCATCGAGGCCGAGGCCAGGGCGCTGATCGGCGCCGTGCTCGACCTGGACGCCGACCTCGGACGGGCCCTGGTCCGGGCGTTCGCGGCCGGCTACCTGGACGTGCCGTACTGCCTGCACCCCGACAACGCCGGGCGCACGCGCAGCTCGCTGGGCCCGGACGGGCGGCTGTCCTGGTCCGCGATCGGCTCGATGCCGATCGCCGGACTGGTCGAGGGCGGCCGGCCGCCGATCCTCGGCTCGGCCGGGCTGCTGGCCGCGCTCTCCCACGTCCAGCGGCGCTACGACGGCGGGGACGCGCCGTCGGGCGCGGCGCCCGTACCCCGCGGCCTGCCCGCCGCGCGCTGAGCCGGCCACGCACCGGACCACCGCGCGCCGAGCCGCCCACGCCCCCGACGCTTCCCCGACAGACCCTCCCCGAGAGAAGAGGACCCCGACCATGCCCGACTCCACGCCCCAGCCCCCGGTGCCCCCGACCGATCCGGGCCGCCACCTGACCGCGCCGGCCACCCGGAGCACGCTCCGGATCCAGCAGCAGCTGCTCACCGCCGCCCGCGAGTTCCTGCGCGGCCGGGGCTTCACCGAGCTGCTGCCGCCGATCATCGGCCCGGTCACCGACCCCGGCGCGCGCGGCTCCAAGCAGGTGGACATCGACTTCTACGGCCACCGCTACAAGCTGATGACCAGCGCGATCCTGTACAAGCAGGCCTCGCTGCTCGCCTTCGACAAGATCTTCTGCATCGCCCCGAACGTCCGTCTGGAGCCGCTGGAGACCGCCGGGACCAGCCGGCACCTGGCCGAGTTCCACCAGCTGGACGTGGAGGTCGCCGGTGCGAGCCGGGACGACGTCGTCCAGCTGGCCGAGGACCTGGTGGTGCACATGGTCGACAGCGTGCTGCGCGAGCTGCCCAAGGAGTTCGCCGAACTCGGCCGGGACCCGCAGGCGTTCGCCGAGCTGCTCAAGGGCTCCTTCGGCCGGATCCGGCACGCCGAGGCGGTCACCGAGCTGCGCGGCATCGGGCACCCGCAGAGCGCTGACGCCGAACTCGACTGGGAGGGCGAGGCCCTGCTCTCGGCCCGGCGCGACCGGCCGTTCTTCGTCACCGACTACCCGAAGGGCTCGCGCGGCTTCTACGACCGCGAGCACCCGGACGACCCGGGCCTGCTGCGGAACTTCGACCTGCTCGCGCCCGAGGGCTACGGCGAGCTGTGCAGCGGCAGCCAGCGCACCAACGACTACGCGGAGATCATCACCCGGATGCGGGAGACCGGCGAGAACCCGCAGAAGTACCGCTGGTACCTGGACCTGGTGCGCGAGGGCGTGCCGGCCAGCGCGGGCTTCGGCATCGGGGTCGAGCGGCTCACCCGCTACGTCGCCGGGCTGGACGCGGTCTGGCAGGCCAGCGCGTTCCCGAAGGTCGCGGGGGTGGTGTCACCGTGAGTGAGCGTGGGGGGTACCCCCGGCCGGAGGCTGGGGGAGAGCGAACCGTTGGGAGGGGCGAGTGGGCGAACGCCCCTGCCGGGCGCAGCGAGGTGGGCGGCGTGAGGGAGCGAAGCGAGCGAACCGTTGAGAGGGGCGAGTGGGCGAACGCCCCTGCCGAGCGCAGCGAGGTGGGCGGCGTGAGTGACCTGTCGGCGCCCGGGTTTCCCGAGGAGGAGGTCCGGCGGCGGGCCCGGGCCGGTGCGGCGGCGGCGTTCCCGCCCGCCGAGGAGTACGGGCACGTGCTGTTCGGCGCCGACCGTGCGGACCGGGCGGCCGGGACCGGCGCGCCGGACGCCCTGGACGCGCTGCGGATCGTCCCGCCGCTGTTCCTGCCGCAACGGCTCGCCAAGCTGATCGACCTGGGCCGCGAGCCCGACTACCGGGACGTCGAACTCGCCACCGCCATCGGCGGGTTCGCCTCCGCGCTGCCGGTGTACGTGTCCGCGACCGGGTCCACCCGGGCGGCCGGCGGCGATCTGGGGCTGGCCCTGAGCCGGCAGGCCGGGGCGCTCGGGATCCCGATGGTGATCGGCGAGAACGTGGTGCCGGTCAACGGGTACGGCCGGCTCGGCGAGGCCGCCGACCGCACGCTGCTCGGCCGGCTGCGCGCCTACGCGGAGGAACTCCCGGACGGGCTCGGCGGCGTGGCCGTCCAGCAGAGCACCGAGGACGCCGACGCCGAGGTGTGGAACCTCGTGCACAGCGATCCGGCCGCCCTGCCGCTGCTCGAATCGGGCCGCCTGGCCTTCGAGTTGAAGGTCGGCCAGGGGGCCAAGCCGGGCCTGGGCGGGATGACCGTGCTGGACCCCGAGGCGGCCGCCGCGCTCGGCGACCGCTTCGGGCTGGACCCGCTGTTCCCCGACGGCCGGGTGCTGCGCGCCGCGACCCCGGGCACCTTCACCGCGGAGATCCTGCGCCAGCAGATCCGGCTGATGCGCAACAACTACCCGCGGGTGCGGATCTGGGTGAAGCTCTACCCCGGCCGGGACGTGGCCGAGGCCGCCCGGGTGGCGCACGAGGCCGGTGCGGACGCCGTCGTGGTGGACGGCGCCGAGGGCGGCACGGGCTGGGCGCCCGGGGTGTTCCTGCCGCACGTCGGTCTGCCGCTGGCGGAGTGCCTGCGCCGGCTGGCGGCCGACCCGCCGCCGAGCCTGCTGGTCTCCGGGCGGGTCTGGGAGGGGGCCCGGGCGGTCAAGAGCCTGGCGCTGGGGGCCCGTGCGGTGGGCCTCGGACGCGCGGCGCTGTTGGCCGTCGCGGAGGACCGGGAATCCGGCCTCCGGCGTTTCGCGGAATGCCTGGCGCTGGAACTCCGACTGCTGATCAGTTCGCTCGGAAAGTACGCTCCGCAGGCCCTCGACACGGAAGACGTCTGGTCGCCCGAGGGATTCTGAGAATCCTCGGCCGGTAGCTCCGGCCTGCCCGGGAAGCGGCATGAAGAAACTGCCGATTTCCTTCCGCTCATTCTGCCGATAGGGCCTTCCGGTTCCCCCTATCGTCGCTTTCGTCGCCGATTAATCTCACGATCTGGGGTTGGATGATGTCCTCTCGCGGTTTCCCCCTCGAATCCACGGCAAATGAATCCACGGCCACCGAACCCACGGCCACCGAATCCACGGCAGCCGAATCCACCGCCACCGCCTTCGCGCCGTTCGCCGCCGCCGTCCGCCGCTTCCCCGAGCGGCCGGCCGTCCGGACCGGCGGGCGGACCGTCAGCTACCGGGAGCTGGACGGCATGACCGCCGCCCTCGCCGCCCGGCTCGCCCCCGGGCGGACGGTCGCCGTCACCGGCCGCGACCGGCTGGACCACGTGGTCGCGCTGCTGGCGGTCCTGCGGGCGGGTGCCACCTACCTGCCGTTGGACCGGGAGGCCCCCGAGGAGCGCAACCGCTGGATCGCCGAGGACGCCGGGGCCTCCCTCGCCCTCCACGGCGAGGAGCTCACCGCGATCGGGGAGGGGGCGGACGCCGGCGCCGGCTACGTCATCTACACCTCCGGCACCACCGGCCGTCCCAAGGGTGTCCACGTGCCGCTCGCCGCGCTCACCGGCCACCTGGCCGCCGTGGTCGGCGCCTTCGGCCTCACCGAGCGGGACGTGGTGCTGCAGTTCGCCCGCCCGACCGTGGACGTGGCGGTGGAGCAGGTGCTCGGCGCGCTGTCCGCCGGGGCCTGCCTGGTCCTGCCGGAGCAGCAACTCCTCGCCCCGGCCGAGCTGCTGGACCTGCTGGACGCCGAGGGCGTCACCGTCGCCAACCTGGCGGCCGGCTACTTCCAGGACGTGGTGGCGGCGCTCGGCGGCCGGGTGCCGCGCACCCTGCGGCTGATGATCTCGGGCAGCGACAAGCTGGAGCCCGCCACCGCCGCCGCCTGGTGGGCGGCGACCGGGGTGCCGCTGCTCAACGCGTACGGACCGACCGAGACCGTGGTCACCGCCACCACCCACCGGCTGGCCGGCGAGCAGGACGGCCCGGCGGACCGGGTGCCGATCGGCGGCGCGCTCGGCGCCCGGCGGCTCTACGTCCTGGACGAGCGGCTGCGGCCGGTCCCGCCCGGCGAGAGCGGCGAACTGTACGTCGGCGGGCCGCTGTTGGCCTCCGGCTACCTCGGTCGCCCCGGCCTCACCGCCGACCGCTTCGTCGCGGACCCGTTCGCGGACCCGGCTGGCGGAACCGCACGGTCCGGCGCCCGGATGTACCGCACCGGCGACGTGGTGCGCCGCACCGCCGCGGACGGCCCGCTGGAGTTCCTCGGCCGCAGCGACCACCAGGTGAAGATCCGCGGCTTCCGGGTCGAGCCCGGCGAGATCGAGCAGGTGCTGGCCGGGTACCCCGGCGTCACCGGCTGCGTCGTGGTGGCGCACGAGGGCCGGCTGGCCGCGTACGTGACCGGCGCCGCCCCGCAGTACGCCGAGGCCCGGCCCTGGCTGGCCGAGCGGCTGCCCGAGCACATGGTCCCGGCGACGCTCACCGCGCTGGAGGCCTTCCCGCTGACCGCCGGCGGCAAGGTGGACCGCGCGGCCCTGCCCGAGCCACAGGCCGCGCCCGTGGGCAAGCCGGCCGGCCGCCCGCCGCGCACCCCCGCCGAGCAGCTGATCGCCGCGGTCTGGGCGGACGTGCTCGGGGTGCCCGAAGTCGGCGCCGACGACAACTTCTTCCACCTGGGCGGCGATTCGCTGACCGCCGTACGCGTGGTGGGCCGGGTCTTCGACGTCTTCGGCATGGTGTCGCCGTACACCATCTTCGACGCGCCGACCCTGGCCGAGTTCGCCGCCGCGGTGAGTTCCGCGAGCGCGGGCGAGCGCCCGGAACTGGTCCGCACGGGCGCCACCGAGGCGCCGTTGTCCAAGTTCCAGCGGGGACTGTGGTTCCTGGACCAGTGGAACCCGGACGCGCCGACCTACGTGGTGCCCTGGGTGTTCCGCTTCGCCGGCCCGGTCGACCCCGAGCTGCTGCGGCGGGCGCTGGCCGGGGTGGTCGAGCGGCACGAGAGCCTGCGGACGACCTTCGCGCTCGGCGAGGACGGTCCGCGCCAGGTCGTCCACCCCGCCGTGGAGCTGCCGTTCACGCTCGTCGACACCACCGCCGACGCGGTGGACGGGCTGGTCGCCGAGGCCGCGCTGGAGCCCTTCGACCTGGAGCGCGGACCGCTGGTGCGGGCCCGGGTGTTCCGGGCCGAGGGAGCGACCACGCTGCTGCTGCTCCTCCACCACATCGTCTGGGACGAGGGCTCGCTGGCCGTGCTGGAGGCCGAACTCCAGGAGCTGTACGACGCGCTCGCCGAGGGCCGCCCGGCCGAACTGCCGGAACTCGCCGTCCAGTACGGCGACTACGCCGCCTGGCAGTACCGGGACGACACCGCTGAACGCCAACTCGACTACTGGCGAGAGCAGTTGCTCGGCGCCCCGACCGCCCCGGCGCTGGCGCCGGAGTACCCCCGCCCGGAGGAGCAGGCCTTCCGCGGCGCCTTCCACCGCTTCACCATGCCGGACCCGGTGGCCGAGGCCGTCCGCTCGCTCGCCCGCAGTGAGGACGCCACCCCGTTCATGGTGCTGCTCGCCGGGCTGGCGCTCACCCTGCACCGCCGCTCCGGGCAGCGCGACCTGGTGCTCGGCTCGCCGGTGAACGTCCGCGGGCGGGCCGAACTCGACGGCCTGATCGGCTACTTCGTCAACCTGCTGCCGCTGCGGCTGAAGCTGGAGGAGGGCGCCTCCTTCCGCGAGCTGGTCCGGCACGTGCGCGAGGTGTCGATCGGCGGCTACCGGCACCAGGAGGTGCCCTTCGACGACATCGCGAGCGCGGTGCTGGAGGAGCGGCCCGAGGACCGCAACCCGCTCTGCCAGGTGCTGCTGGAGCTGCACCCGCTGGACACCCGGCCGTTCACCGTCGGCGGCCACCCGGTCACCCGCGCCCTGCACTCCAACCCGGTCTCCCGCTTCGACCTGTCGGTCTCGGTGGACGACCTCGGCACCGGCTTCACCGGCCGCTTCGAGTACGACAGCGACCTCTTCGGCGCGGCCACCATGGCCGGTCTGTGCGAGGAGTGGCTGGGCACCCTGGCCGCCGCCGTCGAGGTGCCGGTGCACGCCCTGTTCGAGGCCAGGGCCGCCCGCTCCCCGCAGGCCACCGCCCTGATCGCCGGCGAACGGACCGTGACCTACCGCGAGCTGAACACCGGCGCGAACCGGCTCGCCCGCCATCTGGCCGGCCTCGGCATCGGCCGCGGCGACACCGTGGCCGTCCTGGCCGAACGCGGGCCCGAGCTGGTCACCGCGCTGCTGGCGGTCCTGAAGACCGGCGCCGCCTACACCCTGCTCGACCCGGACTTCCCGGCCGAGCGGCTGGCCGGCGCGGTGGCCGACACCGGCGCCGCCGCGCTGGTCACCCACCGGCACGACGCCGAGCCGTTCACCGTCCGCCACCGGGTGGACCTGGACGCCTCGGCGGCCGAACTCGCCCGGTACGCCGGGCACGACCTGGGCCTGCCGGTCGGCGGCGACGACCTCGCCTGCGTGATGTTCACCTCCGGCTCCACCGGCCGCCCCAAGGGCGTGGCGGTGCCGCACCGGGCGCTCACCACCACCTACCTCGGCCAGGACTACGCCCGCTTCGGCCCCGAGGAGGTCTGGCTGCAGTGCTCGCCGGTCTCCTGGGACGCCTTCGCACTGGAGCTCTACGGCGCGCTCTGCTTCGGCGGTGTCTGCGTCCTGCAGCCCGGCCAGCGGCCCGACCCGCAGACCATCGCGGAGCTGACCCGCCGCCACGGCGTCACCCAGCTCCAGCTCTCCGCCAGCCTGTTCAACTTCCTGCTGGAGGAGTTCCCGGAGACCTACGACGGCCTCAAGCTCGCCTTCACCGCCGGTGAGCGGGCCTCCGTCACCCATGTCGCCAAGGCCCTGGAGAACCACCCGGGCCTGGCGGTGGCCAACGGCTACGGCCCGGTCGAGAGCCTCGGCCTGACCACCTGCCACCGGGTCGACCCGGCCGGACCTACCGGCGGCTCGGTGCCGATCGGCAGCGCGCTGAACGGCAAGGGCATCCACGTCCTGGACGAGAACCTGTGCCCGGTCGAGCCCGGCGCGACCGGCGAGCTGTACGCCTCGGGCGGCGGCCTCGCCCACGGCTATCTCGGCCGGCCCGGCCTCACCGCCGAACGCTTCGTCGCCTCCCCGTTCGGCAGCCCGGGCGAACGCCTCTACCGCACGGGGGACCTGGGGTACGTCAACGCCGAGGGGCTGCTGGAGGTCACCGGCCGGATCGACGACCAGATCAAGATCCGCGGCTTCCGGGTCGAACCCGGCGAGATCGAGGACGCGCTCACCCGCCACCCGGCCGTCCAGGAGGCGGTGGTCACCGTGCACGAGCCCGCCCCGGGCGACCGCCGGCTCGCCGCCTACGTGACCGTCGGCGCCGACGCCCCCGACCCGGACGCCCTGCTCGACCACCTGGCCGCCCTGCTGCCCGAGCACATGGTGCCCGCCACCCTCGACGTCCTGGACGCCCTGCCGCTCAACCACAACGGCAAGGTCGACCGCCGGGCGCTGCCCGCCCCCGCCGGGCGCCGGGCCGCCGCCCCCGACCCGCTGACCGAGGCGGAACGGCTGGTCGCCGAGGCGATGCGCGAGGTGCTCGACCTCGCCGAGGTCGGCCGCGAGGACAACTTCTTCCGGATCGGCGGCAACTCGCTGGCCGCCGTCCGGGTCGCGATGCGGCTGTCCCGGGAGACCGGCACCCGCGTCCCCCCGCAACTGGTGTTCCGGGCCAGGACCGTGAGCGCCATCGCCGAACGGCTGGCCGCCCGATGACGGGCCGAACCGCACACGAAGGGAACGAGGCCGTGAGCCCGTCCGACCACCCGGGGCGCACCGCGCCCGTCTCGGGGCTGCAGCGCGGCCTCTGGTTCCTCGACCGCCTCGACCCGCGGGCCGTCACCTACTGCACCCCCTGGACCCTCGACGTCACCGGCCCGCTCGACCCGGCGCTGCTCCAGGGCGCGCTGGACGCCGTGGTGGCCCGGCACGAGAGCCTGCGCACCACCTTCGCGCTGCACCCCGACGGCCCCCGTCAGCAGGTGCACCCCGCCCTCGCCGTCCCGCTCACGGTGACCGACCTGCGCCCGGCGGCCGACGCCGACGCCGGGGCCGGGTCCGGGTCCGGCGGACAGGCCGAGGACCAGGCCGAGCGCCTGGAGCGGCTGCTCGCCGCCCGCTGCGCCGAACCCTTCGACCTGGCCGCCGGACCGCTGCTGCGCGCCGAGGCCTTCCGGCTCGCGGACGATCGCACCACGGTGCTGTTCACCGTCCACCACATCGTCTGGGACGGCTGGTCCGCCGAGGTCTTCGAGCGCGAACTCGCCGAGCTGTACGGCGCGGCCGTGGCCGGCCGGGAGGCCGTCCTGCCGGAGCTGACGGTCCAGTACGCCGACTACGCGCAGGAGCAGTTCGGCACCTCCTACGAGGAGCACCTGACCTACTGGAAGGAGCAGCTGGACGGCGCGTCCGGTCTGCTGGAGCTGCCCACCGACCGGCCGCGGCCGGCCGAGCGCGGCGCGGCCGGGCGCACCGAGGAGTTCGGTCTCGGCCCCGGGACGGCGGCCGGGGTCCGGGCCCTGGCCGAGGCCGAGGGCGTCACCCCCTTCACCGTCCAGCTGGCCGCCTTCGCCCTGCTGCTGAACCGCTGGACCGGCGCCGACGACCTGGTGATCGGCACTCCCGTCACCACCCGCGACCGCCCCGAACTGGAGCACCTGCTCGGCTACTTCGTCAACCTGCTGCCGCTGCGCCTGCGGCTCGCGCCGACGCTGACCTTCCGCGGCCTGCTGGAGCACGTCCAGGACGTCGCCTTCGAGGCCTACGGCTACCTCGACGTGCCCTTCGACCAGCTGGTCGACCACCTCGGCACCGCCCGCACCGCGCAGCACCCGCCGCTGGTCCAGGTGGTGTTCGGCGCCCACGGCGAGAACCGCACGCCGCTCGCGCTCGGCCCGGCCGAAGCGGTCAGCCGGGTCCGCTCCAACGGCACCAGCAAGTTCGACCTCACCTGGTCGCTCTTCGACGCCGGTGAGACGGGCGACGGGACCGGCGGCGAGCTGCGCGGCGAGGCCGAGTACCGCAGCGAGCTGTTCGACCCGGAGACCGTCCGGCGCCTCGCCGCCGAGTACGGGACGCTGCTCACCGCGGCCCTGGCGGACCCGGATGCCACCGTGCTGCGGCTGACCACCCGCACCGCCGACGCCCCCCGCGCCACCGACACCCCCGGTGAGTGCCTGCACCGGCTGTTCGAGCGGGCCGCCGACACCCACCCCGACCGGCCCGCCGTCAGCGACCCGGACGGCTCGCTGAGCTACGCCGAACTCGACCGCCGGGCCAACCGTCTGGCGCACGCCCTGCGTGCCGCCGGTGCCGGCCCCGGCGACCGGATCGGCATGCTGCTGGACCGCACCGCCGACGTCCTGGTCACCGTCCTCGGCGTGCTCAAGACCGGCGCCGCGTACGTGCCCGTCGACCTGGCCGCGCCCGCCGACCGCGCCGCGCTGGTCTTCGGCGACACCGACGTCACCCTGGTGGTCACCGACCGCGCGGACCGGGTGCCCCGAGGCCCGTGGCGGGCCTACGACCTGAGCGCCGAGGCCGCCGACCTGGCCGCCCGGCCGGACACCCGCCCGCCGGCCGCCGGGCGCCCCGGGGACGTCGCGTACATCATCTTCACCTCCGGCTCCACCGGCCGCCCCAAGGGCGTCGCCGTGGCCCACGAGCACGTCAGCCGGCTGATGGCGGACGGCGAGGCGCACTTCGGCTTCGGCCCGGAGGCGACCTGGACGCTGTTCCACAGCTACGCCTTCGACTGGACGGTCTGGGAGATGTGGGGCGCCCTGCTGCACGGCGCCCGCCTGGTCGTCGTCCCGTACGTGACCAGCCGCTCGCCGGAGGAGTTCGCCCAGCTGCTGGAGGAGGAGGCCGTCTCCCACCTGTGCCTCACCCCCTCGGCGCTGCGCCAGCTGGAGCCCGTGCTGCGCCGCAGCCCGCGCGCCCTGCCCGCCCTGGAGTGGATCATGCTGGGCGGGGAGGCGCTGGACCCGGCCGTCGTCCAGCGCTGGTTCGAGCTCGACCCGCCGCCCCCGGCCCGGCTCTGCAACCTGTACGGCATCACCGAGACCACCGTCCACGTCACCACCCACGACCTGGCCGGCAGCGCCGGCTTCGAGCGCAGCCTGATCGGCGCGCCCATGCCGCACCTCACCGCGCAGGTCCTGGACGACTGGCTGCGGCCCTGCCCGCCCGGGGTGGCCGGCGAGTTGTACATCGGCGGCGGCAGCCTCGCCCACGGCTACTGGGGCCGCCCCGGCCTCACCGCCGGGCGCTTCGTCGCCGACCCGTACGGCCCGCCCGGGGCCCGGCTCTACCGCACCGGCGACGTCGCCCGCCGACTGCCCGACGGCGGCCTGGAGTACATCGGGCGCGCCGACTTCCAGGTCAAGCTGCGCGGCTTCCGGATCGAGCTCGGCGAGATCGAGAACGCGCTCGCCGCCCACCCGGACGTCGACGCCTGCGTGGTCACGGTGCACGAGGACCGGCTCGCCGCGTACGTCACCGGACGCGAACCCGCCGACGTCCGGGCCTTCCTGGGCCGCTCGCTGCCCCCGTACATGGTCCCGGCGAGCTACACCGTGCTGGAGTCGCTGCCGCTCACCGTCAACGGCAAGGTGGACCGGGCCGCGCTGCCCGCCCCCGGCCAGCGCAGCACCGCCACCGGCGGCCGGCACGTCGAGCCGCGCACCCCGGAGGAGGAGGCCTTCGCCGCCGTCTGGACGGAGGTCCTCGGGGTGGACGGCATCGGCGTCCACGACGACTTCTTCCACCTCGGCGGGGACTCCATCCGGGCCGTCCAGCTGGCCGGCGCGCTGCACGAACGCGGCTGGGGGGTGAGCCTGCGGGACGTCTTCAACGCCCCCACCGTCGCCGCCCTGCTGCCGCTGGCGCAGCCCGTCACCGGGGGCGCGGAGGCCCACGAGCCCTTCGCCCTGCTCACCCCGGAGGACCGCGCCGACCTGCCGCCCGGCCTCGCCGACGCCTACCCGATGGTGTCCATGCAGCTCTCCATGGTCTTCCACATGGAGATCGCCGGCGGCACCGACAGCTACCACAACGTCAACTCCTACCGGATCTCCGGCGACCTCGACGAACAGGCCTTCCGCCGCTCCGTCGCCGAGGCGATGGACCGGCACGCCGTCCTGCGCACCGGCCTCGACCTGTCCGGCTACGGCGAACCGCTGCAGCTCGTGCACGGCCAGCTGCCCGCGCCCGTCGAGTTCGCCGACCTGCGCGGCGCGCCGGACCAGGACGCGGCCGTCCGGGAGGTCTTCGACACCCACCGCCGGACGCCGTTCGACCTCACCGCGCCGCCGCTGTTCCGGATCACCGTGCAGCGCCTGGCCGAGGACGCCTTCCAGCTGACCGTCTCCGAGCACCACGCGATCCTGGACGGCTGGAGCTTCACCTCGCTGCTCACCGAGATCCTGGAGCGCCACACCGCCCTCGCCGCCGACCCGCTCGGCGCCCCCACCCCGCCGCCGCGCACCGCCTTCCGCGACTTCGTGGTGGTCGAACGGGAGGCCGCCCGGGACGAGCGCTCGCTCGACTACTGGCGCGAGCGGCTCTCCGGGGCCAGCGGCCAGCTGTTCCCCGGCAGCGAGTCCGTGCACGAGCTCTCCCGCACCGTCGAACGGGTGCTGCCGGAGGCGCCCGAGCAGCTGCGGCTGGTCGCCGAGGCGCTGGCCGTGCCCGTCAAGTCGGTCGCGCTCGCCGCGCACCTGACCGCCCTCGCGGACATCACCGGTCGGCCGCGCGTCACCACCGGCCTGGCCGTCAACGGCCGGCTGGAGCGGCTCGGCGGTACCGAGGTGTACGGGCTGTTCCTGAACACCGTCCCGCTGAGCTGCGAGCCCACCGGGGACCTGCTCGCCCTGGCCCGCGAGGTCCACCGGGAGGAGCTCGACATGATGCCGCACCGCCGGGTGCCCTTCGCCCGGCTCGCCCGGCTGATGGCCGACACCGCGCTGGACAGCCAGTTCGGCTTCCTGCGCTTCCACGCCCTCGGCCGGCTCAGCTCGGCCCGGATCGTGGACGGCCGGATCGGCTGCGAGCCGACCCTGCGCCACGAGCCCAACAGCTTCGCCTTCGGCGCCTCGCTGATCCAGGACCCGGTCTCGCAGCGCGTGCTGCTCGCCGTGGACCACCAGCGCTCGCTGGTCGACGACCGCACCGCCGAGCAGTTCATCGACACCTACACGGCCGCCCTGCACGCCATGGCCGCCGCCGCCCGAGACCTCTGAGGACCCGCCATGACCGACCTGCTGCAGCGCCTGCGCGCCACCGTCGCCGCCCACCCCGAGCGCACCGCCGTCCTCGCCGCCACCGGAGCGGGCGGCACGGAGCGCCTGGACTTCGCCGCGCTCGACCGCCGCACCGCCGCCCTGGCCCGCGCCCTGCGCGCCCTCGGCGTCGGCCGCGGCGACCGGGTCGGCGTCCACCTCGGCCGCACCGCCGACCTGCCGGTCGCCCTGCTCGCCGTCTGGCGGGCCGGCGCCGCCTACGTCCCGCTCGACCCGGCCTACCCCGCCGAGCGCCTCGCCCTCATGGCCGCCGACGCCCGGCTGGCCGCCCTGATCAGCGTGGACGGCCTGCCGGCCGCCGAAGGCGTGCCGGTGCTGCGCCCGGACGCCGCGGCCGACGGGCCCGCGCTGCCGGAGGAGGCGCACCCGCTCGACCCGGCCTACGTCATCTTCACCTCCGGCTCCACCGGCCGTCCCAAGGGCGTCGAGGTCTCCCGCGGCGCCGTCGCCGGGCTGATGGCGAACCTGGAGGCCATCGGCGCCCACCGCGCCGAGCCCGGCGTGGTCGGCTGGAACGCCAGCGTCTCCTTCGACGCCTCCGTCCCGCAGTGGACCAGGATCTGCCGCGGTGACACCGTCCTCGTCATCGGCGACGAGCACCGCGCCGACCCGGCCCGGCTGGCCGCCCTGCTCGCCGAACACGCCGTCACCGACTTCGACCTGACCCCCTCGCACTGGGAGCTGCTGCGCGAGCCGCTGGCCGGCGCCCGGGTGCCGAGGCTGTTCATGGGCGGCGAGGCCGTCCCCGAGCGCATCTGGCGGGAGCTGGCCGACGGCGGCATCGACGCCCTCAACCTGTACGGGCCCACCGAGTGCACCGTCGAGGTCCTCGCCGCGCCGATCAGCGGCCCCGCACCGCACCTGGGCGAGCCGATGCCCGGGCTGCTGCTGCACCTGCTGGACGAGAAGCTCGCCCCGGTCGCCGACGGCGTGGTCGGCGAGCTCTACCTGGCCGGGCCCGGGGTCGCCCACGGCTACGTCCACCGGCCCGGACTGACCGCCGAGCGCTTCGTCGCCGACCCCTACGGCGCGCCCGGCACCCGGATGTACCGCACCGGCGACCAGGCCCGCCGCGGCGAGGGCGGCCGGCTGGAGTACGTCGGCCGGGTGGACCGCCAGGTCAAGCTGCGCGGCTTCCGGGTCGAACTCGGCGAGGTCGAGCACGCCCTGGCCGGGCTGCCGGGCGTGCAGGCCGCCGCCGTCACCGTGCACGAGCCCGCGCCCGGCGACCGCCGGCTGGCCGGCTACGTCACCGGCGCCGTCAGCGCCGCCGAGCTGACCGAGCGGCTGCGGGCCACCGTACCCGCCCACCTCGTCCCCTCGGTGATCACCGTGCTGGACGTCATGCCGCTCACCCCGAACGGCAAGGTCGACCTGGCGGCACTGCCCGCCCCGGCCGCCGGCGCCCCGGCCGCCGAGCAGGCCGCGTCGGGCGGCGCCGAGGGGTCCGACGGCCTGGCGGACCGGGTCGCCGAGGTCTGGAGCACCGTCCTCGGCGTGAGCGGACTGGTGCCCACCGACGACTTCTTCTCGCTCGGCGGCCACTCGCTCGCCGCCCTGCGGGTCGTCCACCTGCTGCGCCGCAAGCTCGGCATCGAGCTCCAGCTGCGCCACCTGCTCGACTCGGCCGACCTGGCCGCCTTCACCGCCACCGTCGAGCGGGCCGTCGCAGCGGGCACCGCCGCGCCCCGCCCCGCCCTGACCGCCCGGGCCCGGTGAGCGGCGCATGACCACCGCCACCCGGGTCCGACCCCGCGTCGAAGGGGACTGGCTCTTCGTCCCCGCGCCCCAACCGCACCGCCCGTTCCGGCTGTTCTGCTTCCCGCACGCCGGGGGCGACGCCACCGCCTACACCCCGCTGGCCCGCGCCCTCGCCCCGACCGCCGAGGTCTGGGCGCTGCGCCCGCCCGCCCGCGGCGGCCGGCTCGGCCACCCGATGCCCGCCAGCTTCGACCTGCTGGTCGACGCCGTCGTGGAGGCCCTCAGCCCGCACCTGACCGGCCGGTTCGGCTTCTACGGGCAGAGCTTCGGCGCCCTGCTCGGCTACGAGGTCGCCCGGGCGCTGCCCGCCGAGCGGCGGCCCGAGCTGGTCGTCGCCGCCTCCGCCTCGCCGCCCGCCGCCTGGGCCGGGCAGGACCGCCCGCGCTACACCGCCGACGACCTGCTGCGCCTGGCCGGCATGGGCGAACTCGTCGAGGGCGAAGCCGACCTGAAGGAACACGCGCTGCGCGGCATCCGCACCGACCTGGACGTGGTCGCGAGCTACCGGCCCCGCCCGCACCCGCCGATCGGCTCCGACCTGCACACCGTGGTCGGCCTCGACGACCCGCTGCTCACCGGCGGCGGCCTCGACGGCTGGGCCGTCCACACCCGCGGCGCCTCGGGCCACCACGTCGTCCCCGGCGGCCACCTGCTCGCCACCGTCGACGGGCCCGGCCCCGTCGACCTGCTGACCTCCCTCATCGCGCGGCCCGGTGCCGCCCCCCAGCCCACCACGGAGTCCTCATGCTGACCACCACCGCGGTCGACCTCACCGATCCCGACCTGTGGGCCCGGCCCGACACCCCCGCCCTGATCGCGGAACTGCGCGCGGAGGCGTCCGTCCACCGCACCGACACCGTCGACGACGGGCCGGTCTGGTCGGTGCTCTCCTACCGCCACGCCGCCGAAGTCCTGCGCGACGCCCGCCTCTACAGCTCCGAACAGGGCTCCCTGCTCGGCGCCGGCGAGGGCAACGTCCCGGTCGGCTCCGGCCGGATGATGGCCCTCACCGACCCGCCCCGGCACCGCGAACTCCGGGCCCCCGCCAACCCGTTCTTCGGGCCGGGCCCGGTGCGCGGAGCCGCCCCCGGCATCACCGGCCTCGCCACCGCGATCGTCGACAAGGCCGTCGAACTCGGCGAGGTCGACCTCGTCGACGCCGTCTCCGCCCTCCCGCTGTCGGTCATGTGCGACCTGCTGGACGTCCCCGAGCAGGACCGCGAGATGGTCGAGCGGGTCTGCGACGTCGCCTTCCTCGGCAACACCCCGGAGGAGCGCCGGGCCGGCCACCAGCAGCTCATCCCGTACCTGCTGCACCAGGTGATGCTGCGCCGCACGAACCCGAAGGACGACCTGATCAGCAAGATGGCGACCTACCGGGTCGGCGGCAAGCTGCTGCCGGTCGAGGACGTCGTGCTCAACCTGGACAACATCGTCGTCGGCGGCGTCCAGACGGTCCGCCACACCGCCGCCATGGGCCTCTACACGCTGAGCCGACGCCCGGAGCTGTGGCGGCGGTTGCAGCGCGGCGAGGTCGGCATGGACTCGGCCCTGGACGAACTCCTGCGCTGGACCTCGGTCGGCCTGCACACCCTGCGCACCGCCAGCCGGGACACCGAACTCGACGGCCACGCCATCCGGCGCGGCGACCGGGTCGCCGTCTGGGTGTGGTCCGCCAACCGGGACCCGGAGGCCTTCGACCGGCCCGAGGAGATCCTGCTCGACCGCAGCCCCAACAAGCACCTCGCGCTCGGCCTCGGCGCCCACTACTGCATCGGCGCCCCGCTGGCCAAGGCCGAACTCGGCGCCCTGTTCACGGCGATGCTGGAGCGCGTCGACACCATCGAGCCGACCGGCCCGGTCACCCACAACCGCTCGATCATCAACTTCGGCCTGGACCGCTTCCCGGTCCGCCTCCTCCCGCGCTGACCGACCGGCAGCGGCAGTCCGCCGCACCGAACTGCCGCGTTCCTGCCTCGCCTCCTGCCGTTGCGGGCCCCGGGTCGCCCATACCTTCGAAGCAACCCAAGGAGGACACCATGAGCAACCCGTTCGAGGACGACAACGCCGGCTACCTGGTGCTGGCCAACGACGAGAACCAGCACTCGCTGTGGCCGGTCTGGATCGAGGTCCCCGCCGGCTGGACCACCGTCCACGGCGAGGACACCCGCCAGGGCTGCCTCGACTACATCGAGGCGAACTGGACCGACATCAGGCCCGCGAGCCTGGTCGCCTCCCTCGCGCAGCAGTGAGCGCCACCATGCCGACCTGGGACCTGAACCCCGGCCGCCCGGCCCTCGCCCACGCCCCGCGCACCGCGGGCATCGGCGAGGCCTGCGAGTGGCTGCGCGAGAACGAGGCCGAGCTCACCTCGGCCCTGCACCGCCACGGCACGATCTTCCTGCGCGGCCTGCCGGTCGCGAGCACCGAGGACGTCGCGGCCGTGCGCGACGTCCTCATCCCCGAGCGCACCCCCTACCGCGAGAAGGCCACCCCGCGCAGCGACTACGGCAACGGGGTCTTCTCCTCGACCGACCTGCCGCCGGCCCAGCCGATCCGGATGCACAACGAGAACAGCTACACCCTCACGTTCCCCGGCCGGCTGCTCTTCGCCTGCCTGACCGCCCCCGAGGAGGGCGGCGCCACCCCGACCGCTGACTGCCGCCGGGTGCTGGAGCACCTGCCGGCCCACCTGGTCGAGCGGATGCGGACCACCGGCTGGACGCTCACCCGCAACTACTCCGACTACGTCTCGCTCGGCTGGCGCACCGCCTTCGCCACCGAGGACCGCTCCGAGGTGGAGGCCTACTGCCGCGAGAACGGCATCACCTGCGCGTGGCAGCCGGACGGCAACCTGCGCACCAGCCAGCTGCGCCCCGGCACCATCCACCACCCGGTGACCGGCGAGGAGGTCTGGTTCAACCACCTCGCGTTCTGGAACGAGTGGTCGCTGGACCCGGACATCCGCGAGGCGATGATCGACGAATTCGGCCCGGACGGCCTGCCGTTCAACACCGGGTTCGGCGACGCCGAACCGCTCGGGCGCGCCGACGTCGACGCCCTCAACGAGGCGTACCACGCCGCCACGGTGCGCGAGCGCTGGCAGGTCGGCGACGTGATGCTGGTCGACAACGTGCTCTGCGCGCACGGCCGGGACCCGTACCGCGGCGACCGCAGGATCGCCGTCTCGATGGGGCAGCCCGTCGACGTCCTGGACTGCCGGCCCAGCGTCCGGCCGGACCTGGCCGCCGTCTGACCGCCCCGCCCGCCCCCGGGCGGACGAACACCCCGTGCCGTGACGTGAGTAGACGTGAGTAGAGGAAGCACCGTGATCCCGGTTTCGTACGCCCAACAGCGTCTCTGGCTGATCGACCAGATCGAGGGGCCGACCGCGCTGTACAACCTGCCGTTCGCCCTGCGCCTGCGCGGCGAGCTCGACACCGCCGCGCTGCGCGCCGCGACGGCGGACGTGGTCGCCCGGCACGAGGCCCTGCGCACGGTGTTCCCGGTGGTCGGGGGAGTGCCGGTGCAGCGGATCCTGCCCGCCGAGGAGGCGCAGCCGCGCTTCCTGGTGGTGGACCGCGCACCGGCCGACTACCCCGCCCACCGGGACGCGGCCGCCGCCGAGACCTTCGACCTGAGCCGCGAACTGCCCATCCGGGTCACGGTGTTCACCCTCTCTCCGACCGAGCACGTGCTGCTCGTCGTCCTGCACCACATCGCCGGCGACGGCTGGTCGCTCGGCCCGCTGCTGCGCGACCTCGCCACCGCCTACCGGGCCCGGCTCACCGGCCGCGCCCCCGACTGGGAACCGCTGCCGATCCAGTACGCCGACTACGCCCTCTGGCAGCGCGAGCTGCTCGGCGACGAACACGACCCCGACAGCCTGCTCGCCCGCCAGGTCGACCACTGGCGCACCGCCCTGGCCGGGCTGCCGGAGGAACTGGAGCTGCCCACCGACCGACCCCGACCGCCCGCCCCCACCGGCGCCGCCGACTCCGTCGACCTCGCCTGGGGCGCCGGGCTGCACACCGCCCTGCTCGACCTCGCCCGCACCCACCGCACCACCCTGTTCACCGTGCTCCAGGCCGGTCTGGCCGCGCTGTTCACCCGGCTCGGCGCCGGCACCGACATCCCGCTCGGCACCGGCGTCGCCGGACGCTCCGACGAGGCCCTGGACGACCTGGTCGGCTTCTTCGTCAACTCCCTGGTGCTGCGGGCCGACACCTCCGGCGACCCGAGCTTCACCGAGCTGCTCGGCCGGGTCCGGGAGGCCCAACTCGACGCCTTCGCCCACCAGGAGGTGCCCTTCGAGCGGCTCGTCGAGGAGCTCAACCCGCCCCGGGCGCTCGGCCGCCACCCGCTGTTCCAGACCCTGCTGGTGCTGCAGAACCACGGGCAGGACGCCGAACTCGACCTGCCCGGGCTGGAGCCCGCCCCCGAACCGATCGGCCTGCGGGTCGCCAAGTTCGACCTCAACATCGGCATCGCCGAGCACCACGGCCCCGACGGCGCCCCCGCCGGGCTCACCGGCTCGATCGAGTACGCCGCCGACCTCTACGACCGCCCCACCGTCGCCGCCCTGGCCGAACGGCTCGGCCGGCTGCTGGCCGGCGCCGCCGCCGACCCGCACGCCCCGATCGGCACCCTCGACGTGCTCGGCGACGAGGAGCGCACCCGCATCCTCGTCGAGTGGAACGCCACCGGAGCCCCGCGCTGGGAGGGCACCCTCGCCGAGTCCTTCGAGCGGCAGGCCGACCGCACCCCGCAGGCCGTCGCCCTCGCCCACGACGGCGGCACCCTCTCCTACGCCGAACTCGACGCCCGCGCCAACCGCCTCGCCCACCACCTGACCGCCCTCGGCGTCGGCACCGAGACCCCCGTCGCGATGCTGATGGAACGCTCCGTCGAGGTCGTCGTCGCCACCCTGGCGATCCTCAAGGCCGGCGGCTGGTACGTCCCCATGCACCCCGGCCTGCCGCCCGAGCGGATGGCCGACGTGCTCGCCGACACCGGCGCGCCCGTGCTGCTCACCGACCGCGCCGACCCCGGCTTCCGGCACGCGGCCGCCGTGGTCCGCCCGGGCGACGAGGCCGGCGCCCCGGACCACCGCCCCGGTCTGCCCGTCCACCCGGACCAGCTCGCCTACGCGATGTTCACCTCCGGCTCCACCGGCCGCCCCAAGGGCGTCGCCGTGCGCCACCGCGACGTCCTCGACCTCGCCGCCGACCGCCGCTGGCGCGACGGGCGCCACCGGCGCGTCCTGCTGCACTCCCCGCACGCCTTCGACGCCGCCACCTACGAGATCTGGACGCCCCTGCTGGCCGGCGGCACCGTCGTGGTCGCCCCGCCCGGCGCCCTGGACGCCGCCGCCCTGCACGCCGTCACCACCCGGCACGAGGTCACCGCGGCCTTCCTCACCAAGGCCCTGTTCGACCTCGTCGCCGAGCAGGCGCCGGAGACCTTCGCCGCCCTGCGCGTGGTGTGCACCGGCGGCGAGGCCGCCTCCGGCGTGCTGCTGCGGCGCGTCCTGGACGCCTGCCCCGACCTGCTGCTCGCCCACGTCTACGGCCCCACCGAGACCACCACCTTCGCCACCCACCACCCGCTCACCCCGGCCGACCTGACCGGCCCCCGGGTCCCGATCGGCGCCCCGCTGGACAACATGCGCAGCCACGTCCTCGACGCCCGGTTGCGCCCCGTCCCGCCCGGCGTCCCGGGCGAGCTGTACATCGCCGGCGCCGGTCTGGCCCGCGGCTACCTCAACCGGCCCGGCCTGACCGCCGAACGCTTCGTCGCCTGCCCGTACGGCGAGCCCGGCGAGCGGATGTACCGCACCGGGGACCTGGTGCGGCTGCGGGCCGACGGCGCGGTGGAGTTCCTCGGCCGGATCGACGGCCAGGTCAAGCTGCGCGGCTTCCGGATCGAGCTCGGCGAGATCGAGGCGGCGCTCTCCCGCCACCCCGCCGTGCGCCAGGTCATCGTGATCGCCCGCGAGGACCGCCCGGGCGACACCCGGCTGGTCGCCTACTGCACCGCCGACGCCACGCTCACCCCCGACGAGCTGCGCTCCTTCGCCGGCACCACGCTGCCCGGCTACATGGTCCCCGCGGCGGTCGTCCTGCTCGACGCCCTGCCGCTCAACGCCAACGGCAAGGTCGACCGCCGCGCCCTGCCCGCCCCCGACCTCGCCGCCGACGGCAGCGGCCGCGCCCCGCGCGACGAGCGCGAACGGGCCCTGTGCGAGCTCTTCGGCGACCTGCTCGGCATCGACGACATCACCATCGACGACGACTTCTTCGCGCTCGGCGGCCACTCCCTGCTCGCCACCCGCCTCACCGGCCGGGCCCGCGCCGAGCTCGGTGTCGAACTCTCCATCGGCGACCTCTTCCAGGCCCCGACCGTCGCCGGACTGGTCGAGCGGCTCGCCGACCGCGCCCCCGGCGCCCCGGCCCGCCCGGCGCTGCGCCCGGCCGTCCGGCCCGAGCGGGTGCCGCTGTCCTTCGCCCAGCGCCGGCTCTGGTTCCTCGCGCAGGCCGAGGGCCCCTCGGCGACCTACAACGTCACCCTCGCGCTGCGGCTGAGCGGCCGGCTCGACGCCGCCGCCCTGGAGGCCGCCCTCGGCGACGTCGTGGAGCGCCACGAGGCGCTGCGCACCGTCTTCGGCGAGCAGGACGGCACCCCGTACCAGCGCGTCCTGGACGCCCCCGCCGGCGGCCTGCTCACCCGCACCGACCGCCCGACCGACGAGCTGGCCGGCCACACCTTCGACCTCGCCGCGGACCTCCCGGTGCACGCCTACCTGCGCTCCGAGGGCGCCGAGGAGCACGTGCTGGTCCTGGTCGTCCACCACATCGCCGGGGACGGCGCCTCGCTGGGCCCGCTCTACCGCGACCTCGCCGAGGCCTACGCGGCCCGCCTCGACGGCGCCGCGCCCCAGTGGACGCCGCTGCCCGTCCAGTACGCCGACTACGCGCTCTGGCAGCACGAGCTGCTCGGCGACGAGGACGACCCGCAGAGCCTGCTCTCCGGTCAACTCGCCCACTGGCGCGAGGCGCTGGCCGGTGCGCCGGAGGAGCTGCCGCTGCCGCTGGACCGCCCCCGGCCGCCGGTCGCCTCGCACCGCGGCGCGATCGTCCCGCTGGAGTTCGACGCGGCCCTGCACGCCCGGCTCGGCGCGCTCGCCGCCGACCACGGCGTGACCCTCTTCATGGTCCTGCGGGCCGCGTACGCCACCCTGCTGCACCGCTTCGGCGCCGGCACCGACCTGCCGATCGGCACCCCGCTGGCCGGCCGCCTGGACGAGGCCACCCGGGAGCTGGTCGGCTTCTTCGCCAACACCCTGGTGCTGCGCACCGACCTGTCCGGCCGCCCCGGCTTCGCCGAGCTGCTGGGCCGGATCCGGGAGACCGACCCGGCCGCCCACGCCCACCAGGACCTGCCCTTCGAGCGCCTGGTGGAGGAGCTGAACCCGACCCGCTCGACCGCCTGCACCCCGCTGTTCCAGGTGATGTTCGCCTTCGCCGGGGACGCCGAGGACGGGCCGGACCTCGCCGGGCTGACGGTCACCGAGGAGCCGGTGGACTTCGGCACCGCCACCTTCGACCTCAGCCTGCGCCTGGTCGAGCGCCACGGTGCCGACGGCGCGGCGGCGGGGCTGGCCGGTGTCCTGGAGTACGCCACCGACCTCTTCGACCGCGCGACCGCCGAACAGCTCGCCGTCGCCCTCGACCTGATCCTGCGCCAGGTCGCCGCCGACCCGGGCCGGTCGGTCGCCGAGCTGGACCTGCTGCCCGCCGGGCAGCGGGCCGACGCCGCGCTCGCCCGCACGCCGCTGCCCGAGCCCGTGCCACTGGTGCCGGCCGCCTTCGAGGCGCAGGCCGCCGAGACGCCGGCGGCCGTGGCCCTGGTCTGCGGCGACCTCGCCCTGACGTACGCGGAGCTGAACGCCCGGGCGAACGGACTGGCGCACCGGCTGATCGCCGCCGGCATCGGCCCCGAGCAGGTGGTGGCCCTCGCGCTGCCGCGCTCGGCGGAGACGGTGGTCGCCATCCTCGCGGTGCTCAAGGCCGGCGGCGCCTACCTGCCGCTGGACGCCGAGTACCCGGCCGACCGCACCGCCGACACCCTGGCGCAGGCCGCGCCGGCGCTGGTGCTGACCGACGACCGCTGGCCGCTGCCCGAGGTGCTCGACGGGCTCCCCACGCTGGACGTCGCCGAGCCGGACGGGGCCGGTCCGCGGACCGACCCGGCCCCGCGCGCGACGGCCTCCGACGCCGCGTACCTGATCTTCACCTCCGGCTCCACCGGCCGCCCCAAGGGCGTCGTGGTCCAGCACGGCAGCATCGCCGCGCTGCTCGCCGCCCACCGCACGGGAGTGCTGGCCGGGACCGCCCGGCAGCGGGTCGCGCTGACCGCCTCGCTCTGCTTCGACGCCTCCTGGGACGGCCTGCTCTGGCTGGTTGCCGGCCACGAGCTGCACCTGATCGGCGGCGACGTGCGCCGCGACGCCCGGGCCCTGGTCGGCCACGTGCGGGAGCACGGCATCGGCGTGCTGGAGGTGACGCCCTCCTACGCCGAGCAGCTGATCGAGGAGGGCCTGCTGGAGGAGCCCGCGCCCGCCCTGGTGCTGCTCGGTGGCGAGGCCGTCGGCCAGGCGCTGTGGACCCGGCTGCGCGAGGCGCCGGGGACCACGGCCCACAACCTGTACGGCCCGACCGAGTGCACGGTCGACGCCCTGACCCACCCGCTGGACGCCACCGAGCGGCCCGTCCTCGGCCGCACCGTCGCGGGCACCCGCGGCCACGTCCTGGACGAGTACCTCCAGCCCGTCCCGCCCGGGGTGCCCGGCGAGCTCTACCTGGCCGGCGCCGGTCTGGCCCGCGGCTACCTCGACCGGCCCGGCCTGACGGCGGAGCGCTTCGTCGCCTGCCCGTTCGGCGAGCCCGGGGAGCGGATGTACCGCACCGGGGACCTGGTCCGCCGCACCCGCGACGGCGAGCTGGAATACCTCGGCCGCACCGACCACCAGGTGAAGATCCGCGGCTTCCGGGTCGAACTCGGCGAGATCGAGCGCGCCCTGACCGCGCACCCCCGGGTGCTCCAGGCCGCCGTCCTGCCGGACGGCGACGGGCTGCGCCTGGTCGCCTACCTGGTCACCGACGGCCCGCTCGACCCGGCCGAGGCACGGGCCACCGCCGCCCGGACGCTGCCCGGCTACATGCTGCCGGCCGCGATCGTGCCGCTGGACGCCCTGCCGCTGACCGCCAACGGCAAGCTCGACCGCAGCGCCCTCCCCGCGCCGGACTTCGCCGCGCTGTCGGCGGGCCGGGCGGCGCGCACGCCGCAGGAGGAGATCCTCTGCGGGCTGTTCGCCGAGGTGCTCGGCCTCGACGGCGTCGGCATCGACGACGACTTCTTCGACCTCGGCGGGCACTCGCTGCTGGCGACCAAGCTGCTCAGCCGGGTGCGGTCGGCGCTGGGCGCGGAGCTGGGCATCCGGGACGTCTTCGAGGCGCCGAGCGTGGCCGGTCTGGCCGTCCGGCTGGGCACCGGCGCGCGGCGTCCGGCGCTGGCGGCGGGCGGTGAGCGCCCGGAGCGGGTGCCGCTGTCCTTCGCGCAGCAGCGGCTCTGGCTGATCGACCGGATGGAGGGCCCCAGCGCCCTCTACAACGCCCCGCTGGCGTTGCGCCTGGCCGGGGAGCTGGACCCCGCCGCGCTGGAGCGGGCGCTCGGCGACGTGGTCGCCCGGCACGAGAGCCTGCGCACCCTGATCGGCGAGTCCGACGGCACCCCGTACCAGCGCGTCCTGCCCGCCGAGCGGGCCGCGCTGCCGCTGGACACCCGGGACTGCCCGGCCGCCGAGGTGGCCGCCACCGTCGCCGCACTGTGCCGCCGCGCCTTCGACCTGCGCACCGAACTCCCCGTTCGCGCGGCCCTGTTGCGCGTCTCGGCCGAGGAGCACGTGCTGGTCCTGGCGCTGCACCACATCGCCAGCGACGGCTGGTCGCTCGGCCCGCTGGTCCGCGACCTCACCACCGCCTACGCCGCCCGCGCCGGCGGCGCCGCCCCCGACTGGGCGCCGCTGCCCGTCCAGTACGCCGACTACGCGCTCTGGCAGCGCGGACTGCTCGGCGAGGAGAGCGACCCGGAGAGCCTGCTCTCCCGCCAACTCGACTACTGGCGCCGGACCCTGGCCGACCTCCCGGACGAGGCGACGCTGCCGCTGGACCGCGCCCGCCCGCCGGTCGCCTCGCACCGCGGCGACCGGGTCGCGCTCAGCCTCGGCGCCGACTGCCACCGCGACCTGGTCGCGCTCGCCCGGGCCCACCGGGTCACCCTCTTCATGACCGTCCAGGCCGCGCTGGCCGCGCTGCTCACCCGGCTCGGCGCGGGCACCGACGTGCCGATCGGCTCGGTGGTGGCCGGGCGCTCCGACGAGGCGCTGGACGACCTGGTCGGCTTCTTCGTCAACACCCTGGTGCTGCGCACCGACACCTCGGGCAACCCCAGCTTCGCCGACCTGCTCGGCCGGGCCCGGGAGACCGCCCTCGGTGCCTACGCCCACCAGGACGTGCCCTTCGAGCGCCTGGTCGAGGAGCTCAAGCCGACCCGGTCGCTGGCCCGGCACCCGCTGTTCCAGATCATGCTGGTGCTGCAGAGCAACGAGCAGGCCGACCCCGCCACCGCCGGCCTGCGGGTCGAGGCCCTCCCGGCGGCCACCGGCTCCGCCAAGTTCGACCTCAGCCTGATCGCCGAGGAGTCCTTCGGCGCCGACGGCGAGCCCACCGGGATCGACTGCGCCTTCGACTTCGCCACCGACCTGTTCGACCGGGAGACGGTCGAGGCGGTCGCCGTCCGGCTCGGGCGGCTGCTGGCGGCGGTGGCCGCCCGGCCGGAGCTGCCGATCGGGCGGATCGAGCTGCTCTCGGCGGAGGAGCGCGCCGTGCTCCCGGCCGCCGGCGGCGCGCTGCCGGCCGAGGTCCCGCTGCTGCCGGCCGCCTTCGCGGCCCGGGCCGCCGAGACCCCGGAGGCCGTCGCCCTGGTCTGCGGGGACACCGCGCTGACCTTCGCCGAGCTGAACGCCCGGGCCAACCGGCTCGCCCACCGGCTGATCGCGGCCGGCGCGGGGCGGGAGTCCGTGGTGGCCCTCGCGCTGCCGCGCTCGGCGGAGACGGTGGTCGCCATGCTGGCCGTGCTCAAGGCCGGTGGCGCCTACCTGCCGCTGGACGCCGAGTACCCGGCCGACCGCACCGCCCACATGCTCGCCGACGCCCGCCCGTCGCTGGTGCTCACCGACGGCCGCTGGCCGCTGCCCGAGGTGCTCCACGGGCTGCGCACCCTGGACGTCGCCGAGCCGTCCGAGGCCCCCGAGACCGATCCGCGGCGGGCCGTCGACCCGGGCGACGCCGCCTACGTCATCTACACCTCCGGCTCCACCGGCCGCCCCAAGGGCGTCGTGGTCCCGCACGGCGCCGTCGCGAACCTGCTGGCCGCCCACCGGGCCGCGCTGATCGACGCCACCGGGCGGGACCACGGCCGGCAGCGGATCGCGCTCACCGCCTCGCTCTGCTTCGACGCCTCCCTGGAGCCGGTGCTCTGGATGTACGCGGGGCACGAGCTGCACCTGATCGGCGACGAGCTGCGCCGCGACCCGGCGGCGCTGGTCCGCCACACCGCCGGGGCGGGCATCGACGCCCTGCACCTCACCCCGTCCTACACCGAGCAGCTGATCGAGGAGGGGCTGCTGGACGCACCCGCGCCGCGCCTGCTGCTGCTCGGTGGCGAGGCCGTCGGCCAGGCGCTGTGGCAGCGGCTGCGGGAGCACCCCGACACCGCCGGCCACAACTTCTACGGCCCGACCGAGGCCACCGTCTACGCGCTCACCCAGCCGCTCGACGCGGCGGAACGCCCCGGGCTCGGCGGCCCGATCGCCGGGGTGCGGGCGTACCTCCTGGACGAGTACCTCAACCCCGTCCCGGCCGGCGTGCCCGGGGAGCTGTACCTGGCCGGCGCCGGTCTGGCCCGCGGCTACCTGCACCGGCCCGGCCTGACCGCCGAGCGCTTCCTCGCCGACCCGTACGGCGAGCCGGGCGCGCGGATGTACCGCACCGGGGACCTGGCACGGCGCACCCGCGACGGCGGTCTGGAGTACCTCGGCCGCACCGACCACCAGGTGAAGATCCGCGGCTTCCGGGTCGAACTCGGTGAGATCGAGCAGGTGCTGGCCCGCCACCCCGCCGTCCGGCAGGCCGTGGTCACCGTGCGGGAGAGCGACACCGGCGACCGCCGGCTGGTCGGCTACTGCACGGTCGGCCGGGAGGCTCCCGAACTCGCCGTCGAACTGCGGCGGTTCGCCGCCGAGTCGCTGCCCGGCTACATGGTGCCGGCCGCCGTCGTCCTGCTGGCCGCGCTGCCGTTGACCGGCAGCGGCAAGGTGGACCACCGGGCGCTCCCCGCGCCGGACTTCGCCGCGCTGTCGGCGGGCCGGGCGGCGCGCACGCCGCAGGAGGAGATCCTCTGCGGGTTGTTCGCCGAGGTGCTGGGCCTGGACGCGGTCGGTGCCGACGACGACTTCTTCGACCTGGGCGGGCACTCGCTGCTGGCGACCAAGCTGCTCAGCCGGGTGCGGTCGGCGCTGGGCGCGGAGCTGGGCATCCGGGACGTCTTCGAGGCGCCGAGTGTGGAGGGGCTGGCCGTCCGGCTGGGCACCGGTGCGCGGCGTCCGGTGCTGACGGCGGGTGGTGAGCGCCCGGAGCGGGTGCCGCTGTCCTTCGCGCAGCAGCGGCTCTGGCTGATCGACCGGATGGAGGGCCCCAGCGCCCTCTACAACCTGCCCCTGGTCCTGCGCGTGACGGGGGAGTTGGACCCGGCGGCCCTGGAGCGGGCGCTCGGCGACGTGGTCGCCCGGCACGAGAGCCTGCGCACCCTGATCGGCGAGTCCGACGGCACCCCGTACCAGCGGATCCTGCCCGCCGAGCGGGCCCGGGTCGGCGTCGAGCTGCTGCCGCCGGGCACCGCGCCGCAGGCGTGCACGGCCCGCCCCTTCGACCTGGCCGCCGAACTGCCCGTCCGGGCCCACCTCATCCCGGCCGCGGACGGCGGGCACCTGCTCGTCCTCGTCCTGCACCACATCGCCGGCGACGGCTGGTCGATGGGCCCGCTGCTGCGCGACCTCGCCACCGCCTACGCGGCCCGCACCGGCGGCACGGCCCCCGACTGGGCGCCGCTGCCCGTCCAGTACGCCGACTACGCGCTCTGGCAGCGCGGACTGCTCGGCGAGGAGAGCGACCCGGAGAGCCTGCTCTCCCGCCAACTCGGCTACTGGCGCCGGGCCCTGGCCGGACTGCCGGAGGAGCTGTCGCTGCCGCTGGACCGGCCGCGCCGGGCGGCCGCCAGCCACCGCGGCGAGCGCGTCGTCGTCCCCTACGGCGCGGAACTCCACCGGGCGCTCGCCGCGTTGTCCCGCGAGCACCGGGTGACGATGTTCATGACGTTGCAGGCCGCGCTGGCCGCGCTGCTCACCCGGCTCGGTGCGGGCACCGACGTGCCGATCGGCTCGGTGGTGGCCGGGCGCTCCGACGAGGCGCTGGACGACCTGGTCGGCTTCTTCGTCAACACCCTGGTGCTGCGCACCGACACCAGCGGCGACCCCGGCTTCACCGAGCTGCTGGCCCGGGTCCGGGAGGCCCAGCTCGACGCCCACGCCCACCAGGACGTGCCCTTCGAGCGCCTGGTCGAGGAGCTCAACCCGGCCCGCTCGCTGGCCCGGCACCCGCTCTTCCAGGTGATCCTGCTGCTGGAGGGCGCGGGGGAGTCGGCGCCGCTCGCCGGGGCCGGACTGGACGCCACCGTGGAGTCCTCCGGCGGATCGGTCGCCAAGTTCGACCTCTGCGTGGGCTTCGGCGAGTCCTTCGACGCCGACGGCGCCCCCGCCGGGCTGGAGTGCGCGATCGACTTCGCCACCGACCTGTTCGACCGGGAGACGGTCGAGGCGGTCGCCGTCCGGCTCGGGCGGCTGCTGGCGGCGGTGGCCGCCCGGCCGGAGCTGCCGATCGGGCGGATCGAGCTGCTCTCGGCGGAGGAGCACGCCGCCCTCCCGACCGCGGGTGACGCGCTGCCGGCCGAGGTCCCGCTGCTGCCGGCCGCCTTCGCGGCCCGGGCCGCCGAGACCCCGGAGGCCGTCGCCCTGGTCTGCGGGGACACCGCGCTGACCTTCGCCGAGCTGAACGCCCGGGCCAACCGGCTCGCCCACCGGCTGATCGCGGCCGGCACCGGCCCGGAGTCCGTGGTGGCGCTGGCCCTGCCGAGGTCGGTGGAGAGCGTGGTGGCGATCCTGGCCGTGCTCAAGGCCGGCGGCGCCTACCTGCCGCTGGACGCCGACCACCCGGCCGACCGCACCGCCCGCACCCTCGCCGATGCGGCCCCCGCCCTCGTCCTCACCGACGAGCGGTGGCCGAAGCCCGAGGCGCTGGCCGGCCTGCCCACCCTGTCCGTCACCGCCTCCCGCGAGCCCGAGGGCCGTACCGAGGGCCGGACGGACGACCCGGCTCCGCGCGCCGGGGCCGGCCACGCCGCCTACCTGATCTACACCTCCGGCTCCACCGGCCGCCCCAAGGGCGTGGTGGTCCAGCACGGCAGCATCGCCGCGCTGCTGGCCGCGCACCGCCGCGGAGTGGTCGGCCCGGCCGAGGCCGCGCACGGCCGACTGCGCGTCGCGCTCACCGCCTCGCTCTCCTTCGACGGATCGCTGGAGCCCCTGCTCTGGCTGTTCGCCGGGCACGAGCTGCACCTGATCGACGACGAGCTGCGCCGTGACCCGGCCGCCCTCGTCCGGCACGTCCGCGCCGCGGGCATCGGGGTCATGGACCTCACCCCCTCGTACGCCGAACAGCTCGTGGCGGAGGGCCTGTTGGAGGAGGCCGCGCCCGCGGTGCTGGTGCTCGGCGGCGAGGCCGTCGGCCAGCAGCTGTGGACCACCCTGCGGGAGGCGCCGGACACCCTGGCCCACAACCTGTACGGCCCGACCGAGGCCACCGTCTACACCCTCGGCCGGCCGGTCGACGCCGCGGAGCGCCCCGGCCTCGGCGGCCCGATCCCCGGCATCAGGGCCTACGTCCTGGACGAGCACCTCCACCCCGTCCCGCCGGGCGTGCCCGGGGAGCTGTACCTGGCCGGTTCCGGTCTGGCCCGCGGCTACCTGCACCGGCCCGGCCTGACCGCCGAGCGCTTCCTCGCCGACCCGTACGGCGAGCCGGGCACCCGGATGTACCGCACCGGGGACCTGGCCCGGCGCACCCGCGACGGCGGTCTGGAGTACCTCGGCCGCACCGACCACCAGGTGAAGATCCGCGGCTTCCGGATCGAACTCGGCGAGATCGAGCACGTGCTGACGCTCCACCCGGACGTGTCCGCCGCCGCCGTGCTGCCCGCCGAGGACGGGCTGCGCCTGGTCGCGTACCTGGTCGCCGACGGCCGGCCGGACCCGGCCGAACTGCGCGCCTTCGCCGCCGAGCACCTGCCCGGCTACATGCTCCCCGCGGCCTTCGTCCCGCTGCCCGCCCTGCCGCTCACCGGCAGCGGCAAGCTCGACCGCGCGGCGCTGCCCGCACCGGACTTCGGGCAGCTCACCGGTGGCCGCGCCGCCCGCACCCCCCAGGAGGAGCTGCTCTGCGCCCTGTTCGCCGAGACCCTCGGCCTGGAGCGGGTCGGCATCGACGACGACTTCTTCGACCTCGGCGGCCACTCGCTGCTGGCCATGAAGCTGCTCGCCGGCGTCCGCGCCGTCCTCGGCACGGACCCGGGCATGCGGGCCCTGTTCGAGGCGCCCACCGTGGCCGGGCTGGCCCGCCGGCTCGGGCAGGGCCAGGCCGCCGACGCCCTGGACGTCCTGCTGCCGCTGCGCACCGGCGGCGACCGGGCCCCGCTGTTCTGCGTCCACCCGGCGGCCGGCATCAGCTGGGTCTACTCCGGGCTGCTGCGCCACCTCGGCCCCGAGCAGCCGGTGTACGGCCTGCAGTCCCGCGGCCTGCGCGGCGGGGCGCCGGCGAGCGTCGCCGAGATCGCCGAGGACTACGTGCGGCAGATCCGCGCCGTGCGGCCCACCGGCCCCTACCACCTGCTCGGCTGGTCCTTCGGGGCCGTGGTCGCGCAGGAGATGGCGGTGCGGCTGCGGGCCGAGGGCGCCGAGGTCGGCCTGCTGGCGCTGCTGGACGGCGCCCCGGCGTCGCCCACCGCCGCCGCCCCGGTCGTCGAACCCGCCGACACCCTGGACGAGTTGCTGCGCTCGCTCGGCCACGATCCGGCGGACGAACGCGGCCTGGCGGGCCTGCAGGCGGTGCTCGGCGAGGCCGTGGCCGTCCTGCCCGAGGTCTTCGACCGGCACCGCAAGCTGATGGCCGAGCACGTGCCGGACCGCTACCGGGGGGACGCCGTGTTCTTCGGGGCGACCACCGGCAAGCCCGCGGACTGGCCGTACGAGCGGGCGTGGCTGCCGCACCTGGACGGCCGGATCGAAGCCCACCGCCTCGCCTGCGCGCACGGCGAACTGACCCAGCCGGAACCCCTCGCACGGATCGCCGCCGTGCTGGCCGAGAAGCTCGGAGCGTGACCCGCGATGACCACCACCGTCCCGATCGAGTCACCGGCGCCGCCGGAGCGCCCGCGCGGCCGCTGGGGCCTGTGGGCCCAGGGGGACTTCCGCCGGCTGTGGATCGGTGAGACCACCAGCACCCTCGGCACCGCCGTCGGCAGCGTGGCGCTGTCCCTGGTGGCCGTGGTCACCCTCGGCGCCGGCCCGCTCGCCGTCGGCGGGATCAACGCCGCCGCCTGGCTGCCCTGGCTGTTCCTCGGCCTGCCGGCCGGCGCCTGGGTGGACCGCTGGCCCCGGCTGCGGGTGATGCTGGTCTGCGACCTGCTGCTGCTGGTGCTGTTCGGCAGCGTCCCGGTGGCCGGCTGGCTGGGGGTGCTCTCCCTCGCCCAGCTGGTGGTGGTGGCCCTGTTCACCGGCGCGGTGAAGGTGTTCTTCTCCACCGCGTACGGGGCGGTCCTGCCGACCCTGGTGGCCCGGGCCGACCTGCTGGAGGCCAACGTCAAACTGCGCTCCGGCGCCTCGGCGGCGGAGATCGCCGGCCCCGGCGCGGCCGGTCTGCTCTCCCAGGCCTTCGGCGCCGCCAGCGGGATGCTCGCCGACTCGCTCACCTACCTGGTCTCGGCGATCTGCCTGCGGCGGATCAGGACCGAGGAGCACCCGCCGCCGGTCTCCGAGCGGCGCGGCATCCCGCGCGAGATCGGCGAGGGCGTCCGCTTCCTGCTGCGGGATCCGTACCTGCGCACCTTCGCCTGCTTCGCCGCGGTCGGCAACCTCGGCCTGAACGGCATCCAGGCGGTGCAGACGGTCTTCCTGGTGCGCAGCGTCGGGATCCAACCCGGTGCGGTGGGCGGGGTGTTCGCGCTGGTGAGCGTCGGAGGACTGGCCGGGGCGATGCTGGCCGGGCGGATCGCCCGCCGGCTGGGCACCGCGCGCGCCCTGCTGGTCTGCGAGCTGGTGGTCGCGCCCTTCATCCTGCTGCTGCCGCTGGCGGGGGAGCGGCTGCCGCTCCTGGTCAGCGCGCTCGCCTGGGCCGTCGCGGTCTGCGGCGTGGTGGCGGGCAACGTCCTGGCCGGCAGCTTCTCCCAGGCCTACTGCCCGCCCGAGCTGATCGGCCGGGTCCGCGCCAGCTCCGCGACCGTCAACTACAGCGCGATCCCGGTGGGCGCCCTGCTCGGCGGCTGGCTCGGCGAGGTGATCGGCGCCCGCGGCACCATCTGGCTGATGGCGGGCGTGCTGCTCTCGGCCGGCCTGGTGCTGCTGGCCAGCCCGCTGCGCGGCCTGCGCGACTTCCCGACCCGGCCGACGGCCCCCGAGGCCCCCGCGGCCTGACCCGCTCCCGTCCCCGCACCCCCTGCTTCCCGCACCCCACTGCTTCCCGCACGTCCCCGATCCGGAGGATCCGATGACCAGCACCGCCCGTCCCACCGCCACCGCCCGTCCGGCCCGCACCGCCCGTCCGCGCCGCTACCTGATGTGCCGTCCGGAGCACTTCGAGGTCACCTACGCGATCAACCCCTGGATGGACCCGGCCAAGCCGGTGGACACCGACCTCGCCGTCGCCCAGTGGGAGCGGCTGTACGCCCTGTACGGCGAGCTCGGCCACCAGGTCGACCTGATCGACCCGCTGCCCGGACTGCCCGACATGGTCTACGCGGCCAACGGCGCCACCGTGGTGGACGGCCGGGTGCTCGGGGCGCGCTTCCGCAACGTCGAGCGGGCCGCCGAGGGCCCCGCCTACCTGGAGTGGTTCCGCGACCGGGGCTTCGCGACGCACGACCCGGAACACGTCAACGAGGGCGAGGGGGACCTCCTGCTGACCGGGAGCTACGTGCTGGCCGGGCGGGGCTTCCGCAGCGTGGCCGAGGGGCACGCGGAGGCGCAGGAGTTCTTCGGCCGCCCGGTGGTCGGCCTGGAGCTGGTCGACCCGCGCTTCTACCACCTGGACACCGCGCTCTCGGTGCTCGACGGCGACGAGATCATGTACTACCCGGAGGCGTTCTCGCCCGGCAGCCGCACGGTGCTGCGCCGGCTCTTCCCGGACGCCCTGCTGGTGAGCGAGGCGGACGCCGAGGTGTTCGGGCTCAACGCGGTGAGCGACGGCCTGCACGTGGTGCTGCCGGAGGCGGCCGTGGGCCTGGCGGCGCGGCTGCGGGAGCGCGGGTTCCGGCCGATCGGGATGGACCTCAGCGAGCTGCTCAAGGGCGGGGGCAGCGTGAAGTGCTGCACCCTGGAGATCCGTGCGGCGGCGGCCTGAGCCCGCCGACCACCGCCCGGTGCGCACCGCCCGGTCCTCACCGGTGCGCACCGGTGGTCAGCGGTGATCAGCGGTGCTCCGCCGTAGATCGGCCGTTGACCGGCCCCCGCAAGACTGGTGCCACACCACGACGGAGACCTTCCCCACCAGGGGGAAGCGACTGAAGGAGCACCAGAGATGACGCAGCGTCCGGCCACCGCCTCCGCCCGCCTCCGGCTGCTCACCGTCGGCCTCGGGGTGGCCGTCGCCCTGGGGGCCGGCCTCTCCGTCACGGCCGCGGTGGCGGAGTCGTCCGGCACCGGCACGGCGACGACGGTGGTGGTGGGCGACGCCACGCCGACCCCCACCCCCGTCGTCCCCACGCCGTCCCCCACCGGGCACGGCAGCACCGGTGACTGGAACAGCACCGGCTCCTGACCGACCGGGGCCAAGCAGGAACGGTCCGCAGGAACGATTCCTCCCGGCCGCCCGTCAGTCCCCGGTCAGTACCGACCGGTCAGCGGCACGGCCGCCGCCTCCCGCCGGTCCTCCCGCTCCTCCCCCCGCTGCTGCTCCTCCGGCCGTTCCTCCCGCCGCCCGTCCCGCGCCGACGGGACGCCGTCCCGGCCCCGGGTGAGCAGCCCCGCCACCTCGGCGGCGTCCGGCAGCCCCAGGCGGACGAAGATCGCGTGCGCCTCCCGCCAGCGGTCCCGCGCCTCGGCCTCCCGACCGAGGTCCGCCAGCGTCCGGCCCAGCACCACCAGCGCCTGCCCGTGGTCCCGCTCGGCCCCCAGCTCCTCGCACAGCGCCAGCGCCCGTCCGGCGTGCTCCAGCGCCTCCTCGGTCCGGCCCAGCGACCGCAGACTGTCCGCCAGCCGGTAGTGGGCGTGCGCGGCCCGGGCCTGCAGACCGGCGGCCGTGGCCACCGCCAGGCACTCGCCGAACCAGGTGACCGCCTCCTCGTGCCGCTCCAGCCCGTGCAGCGCCAGCCCCAGCACGTACAGCGTGTACGCCCGGCCGGGATCGTCGTCGCGGGTGCGCAGTTCGGCCAGCGCCTCGTGGCAGATCGCGACCGCCTCGGCGGCCCGGCCGCTGCGCACCCGGGCCAGCGCGGCGTTCACCGTCGTCACCAGCGCCCCCGAGCGGTGGCCGAGTTCGCGGGCCAGCAGCAGCGCCTCGTCGTAGAGCTCCACGGCCTCGTCGTAGCGGCTGAGGAACTGGCAGACCAGGCCGAGGTCGTTCAGCGCCTGGCGCAGGATCACCGTGTCGCCGGCCGCGCGGGAGGCGTCCACGGCCAGCCGGGCGGCCGCCTCGGCCTCCTCCAGCCGGGTGGCGGCCAGCGCGACGTTGCCCCGCAGGAAGTGCGCGCGACCGGCTGCCCGGCGGTCGGCGCGGTGCACCGCCGCGGCGGCGAGCGCCTCGGCGGTGGTGGCCAGGTGCCGTCCGGGTGGGGCGAGGGCGAAGGGGGTGAGCGCGATCAGCAGGTCGATCGCGGCGCGCAGCGGGTCCGGCAGGGCGTCCCGCTCGACGGCACCGGAGGCATCGGCACCGGCGGCGTCGGGGCCGGAGGCGTCGGCGGGGGAGGGCGCCTCGGCCAGCGTCCAGGCGGCGACCTGGGCGGCCAGCGCGATCGCCCCGGAGCCCTCCGCCTCGGCCCAGGCCCGGGCGCCGTCCGGGCCGCCCAGCTCCACCCCGGCGCTGCGGGCGGGCCCGAGCGCCCCGGCCGCCGGATCCCCGGGCACGGCGTGCTGGAAGGCCGCGCAGGCGGTGGCCAGCAGGTGGTCCAGCAGCCGGTCGCGGGCCTGGACGGCGGCGCCCGGGTCGTCGGGTCGTCGCCGGGCGAAGGCGCGCAGCAGGTCGTGGTAGCGGTAGCGGCCGGGGAAGGGCGACTCCATCATCGCCACGTCGACCAGGGCCTCCAGCAGGTCCTCGGCGTCGTACTCGTCGAGGTCCAGCAGGGCGGCCGCGGCGGCCAGACCGATGTCCGGGCAGTCCACCGAGGCGACCAGCCGGAAGGCCCGGGCCTGGGCGGGCGTCAACTGGCGGTAGCTCAGTTCGAAGGCGGCCTCGACGGCCAGGTCGCCGATCCGCAGCTCGTCGATCCGCCGCCGCTCGACCGCCAGCCGGCGGCCCAGCGTCTGGACCGTCCAGCTCGGCCGGGCGGCCAGCCGGGCCGCCACGATTCGCACCGCGAGCGGCAGGTGGCCGCAGACCTGCAGCAGGTCCCGGGCGGCCTCGGCCTCGGCGGCCAGCCGGTCGGCGCCGATGGTCCGGGCGAGCAGTTCGAGCGCCTCGGCGGGCTCGAAGACGTCGAGGTCGGTCTGGACGGTCGCGGGCAGGCCGGAGAGCCGGGTGCGGCTGGTGGTGAGCACGGCGCAGCCGACCGCGCCCGGCAGCAGCGGCCGGATCTGCGCGGTGTCGTGGACGTTGTCGAGGACCAGCAGCAGCCGCCGGCCGTCCACCACCGAGCGGAACAGCGCCGAGCGGGCGTCCAGCCCCTCCGGCACCGCGTCGGCCGGCACCCCGAGCGCCAGCAGGAAGCCGCTGAGCACCGCCTCCGGGTCGGCCGGGGTGGTGTCGGCGCCCCGCAGGTCGACGTAGAGCTGGCCGTCGGGGTAGGCGTCGCGGACCCGGTGGGCGACGTGCAGGGCCAGCGCGGTCTTGCCGACCCCGCCCATGCCGACCACGGTGGCGATCACCAGGGCCTGCTGCTCCGAGGTGCCGAGGGCCCGGCCGAGCCGTTCGACCAGGACCGTACGGCCGGTGAAGTCAGCTGCGTCCGGCGGGAGTTGGGCCGGTCTAGGAGCCGCCGCCACCGGTTCGACCGGCGGCTCCTGCGGCGGCGCGGGCTCGGCCGCGACCGGCTCCACGGGCTCCGCCGACGGCGCGACGCCCGTGGTGGCCACCCCGGCCGGGGCGGTGAAGACCGGGGCGGCGAGGACCGGGGCGGCGAGCGCCGGGTCGCCCTCCAGGATCCGTCGGTGCAGCAGGTCCAGCTCCGCCCCCGGCTCCACCCCCAGCTCGGCCAGGAACAACTGACGCACGCTCCGGAAGACCGCCAGGGCGTCCGCCTGCCGCCCGGCCTGGTACAGCGCGCGCATCAGCAGCCCGTACGCCCGCTCGTGCAGCGGGTGCTCGGTGGTCAGCGCGGTCAGTTCCGGGATGCACCGGGAGAACCGGCCCAGCGCCAGGTCCAGCGCGATCCGCTCCTCCAGCAGTGTCAGCCGCAGCTCCTCCAGCCGCTGGCGCTGGCGCTGCGCGAAGGGCCCGGGGATGCCGGCCAGCGGCTCGCCCTGCCACAGGTCCAGCGCCTGGTTCAGCAGGTCGCGGGCCTGCTGCGGCTGCCCGGCGGCCGCCGTCCGCTCGGCCTGCGCCGCCAGCTCCTCGGCCTGCGCCGCGTCCACGGCGTGCTTGGGCAGCACCAGCCGGTAGCCGTCGCCGACCGAGGTCAGCACGGTCGGCGCGCCCGGCTCCTCACCGTGGAGGATCTTGCGCCACCGCCAGGCGTACGTGCGCACCGTCGTCATCGCGGTGCCCGGCGGCTCCTCACCCCACAGGGCGTCGATCAGGTCCGTGGCGCTCGCACCGTGCCCCGGACGCAGCAGCAGCACCGCCAGCATCGCCTGCTGCTGTGGACTTCCGACCTTCAGGACGGCGGTGCCTCGTTGTGCCCGCATCAGTCCCAGCACGGAGAACCGGAAATCTCCCACTCCTGCACCTGCCCGCCTCATGTGCTCGCCCCCGCCCGCGCACGTGCTTCCCCCCGATTGATGAGCCCCTATCAACCCACGCCACCCCGGCAGCTGTCGAGAGATCGTCGACCGGGTGGTGATCCGGTGTTGATCGACCGTCACCACAATCAGTGGTGTGGCTCCCCTGCCGTCGGCCCGGCACGACCACCGGGCCCGCCACACCCCCGGCCGCCGGACCGCAGCCCGGCGACCACCCCAGCTCTCGGAGGCGGACGCCCGTGAACACCGACCTGCTCTACCGGCTGCTCGACCTCGATCCGGACGCCGGACCGGTCGAACTGCTCCAACGCGCCCGCGAGGTCAGCCACTTGTCCTACCTGGTGCTCGCCGCGCTGGCCCGGGAGGACGTCCGGATGGGCGCGCACGCCCGGGCCGAACTGCGGCGCGCCCGGGACCGCTCCGACGGCTACGCCCGGCTCGCCGCCGAGCTCGCCGACGCCACCGGGGTGCGGCCGATCCGCGACCTCCCGCTGGCCGGCCACTACCCGGCCGACCTGCCCCGGCCGCTCGGCGAGCTCACCCTGGTCAGCCCCACCGAGGCGGCGCTCTGGCAGGCCGTCAACCGGCTGGTCACCGAACACCCGGTGGAGTCGGTCGAGGTCACCCTGCTCGGCGAGCGCCCCCGGCACACCACCGTCACCCTGCGCTGGCCGGCCGAGGACCCGCTGCTCGACCCCTGGTACCGGGTACGGCTCGGCACCGCCGCGCTCCCCGGCGACCGGGCCGGCGTCCCGATCCGCCCCTACCTGGCCGCCGACGACCACGTCGAGTGCCTGATCGCCCTCGCCGAGGAGGGCCTCGGCCGCGCCTTCCACCCCGGCGACGTGCTCGACGTCGCCCACCTCGCCGGGCAGCCCTTCGAGCCGGTCGAGACCGCCGCCGTGGTCGCCGCCTACCGGCTCGCCCCCGAAGCCGTCGCCCTGCTCGACCTCGCCGCCGAGCACGTGCCGCTCGGCCCCCTGGCGGGCGTGCGCACCGTCCTGGAAGCCGAGGTCGCCCCCGAACTGCGCCGCCGCCGGGACACCGCCCCCCCGGCCCGGCCGCGCCACGGCACCCTGCTGCGCCGCACCGTCACCCGGCACGAATGGGACGAGGCCGTGCTGCTCCCCTCCGGAGCCGGCACCCTGCTGCTCACCCCGGTCGCCGACTACCTCCTCGCCCCGGAGGGCACCCGGCCGACGGCGCCCGACCGCACCACCGCCCTCGCCGCCCTGCGTGCCTGGGACGCGATGGCCCCCGGCGCCCCCGGCCCGGCCCCCTGTCCCGGCCTGTCGCGGACCCGCCGACGGTGAGCCCCGGGCGAACGGAGACCTGGCGTCGGGGCCTCGGGCCGGAGGTCCGGGCAGGTCGAACCCCGGAGGGGGCGCCGTCCGTGCTATCCGCTGAGACCGGTCGTCGGCCGGCGGTCGGCGCGAGGACGGACGAGGGAGGACCGCGATGGCCTGGTACCAGGGGGCGAGCCGGATCACGGTGACGGCGGTGGAGGGGCGGTTCCCGCAGCGCGCGGTGGTGACCGCCCGGGGTGCCGCGCCGGTGGAGATCCCCGGCGAGGTCGGCGCCGTCCACGTCGTCGAGGCGGAGAGCTGGCAGCTCGACCTGGAGCACTGCGACCAGGGTGAGTGGTGTGCCAACGTCCGCGCGGTGCAGGGCCGTTGGCAGGAGATCCGGGGCGTGCGGACCCAGGTCGTGCACAGCCGCAACCGGGACCGGGCCGGTGACCGGCAGGGCCGCGACCTGGTGCTGCGGATCGAGCGGCTCGCCCCGGGCGGCGACGAGCCCGCGCCGGTGGCCGTCGCCACCGCGCGCCGGACCACCGCCGCCCAGCCCGCCCCGGCGGTCTCCGCGGGCCGGGCGGCGCCGCGCACCTCGGCCGGTCCGGGGAGCGGCGGCACCGCCGCGGGCGGTCGGACGACCACCCCGGCCGAGCCGGGCACCACGACGACCGGCTCCTGGAGCGGCTGACCCGTCGGTCCTCCGCCGGTCGTCCCGTCGGGGAAGCGGCACGCCGGCCGGGCCCGCACCAGCCGCACCCGGCAGGTCATCCGCGCCTGCCCGGCGGCGCGTTCCAGGGCCCGTTCCCAGGGGCGGCGCGCCCAGGCCCGCTGCCCCCGGTCGTCCGGCGCCCGCCCCACCGACTGGACTTCCTGGACAGGTGTCGATAAATTATGGACATCTGTCCATGAAGTCCGGGAGTCGATGATGCGCGTGACCGCCGATGTCCTGGTGGCCCTGGTGGCCGCCCTGCACGGGTACATCCTGGTGCTGGAGATGTTCCTGTGGCAGCGGCCGCCGGGGCGCAGGCTCTCCGGCTTCGACGCCGAATTCGCCCGCGCCACCGCGACGCTGGCCGCCAACCAGGGCCTCTACAACGGCTTCCTCGCCGCCGGACTGGTCTGGGGGCTGGTCGCCGGCGGTACGGTCGGCCGGCCGGTGCAGATCTTCTTCCTGGCCTGCGTGGTGGTGGCCGGCCTGTACGGCGCCGCCACCGCGAACCGCCGCATCCTGGTCGCCCAGGCGCTGCCCGGGGCGCTGGCGCTCGGCGCCGTGCTGCTCGCCGGATGAGCGCCGCCCCGGACCCGCGTGCCGACCGGGACCCGCGGCCCGCGCAGGACCCGCGCACCGAGCGCACCCGGGCCAGGCTGCGCCGGGCGCTGCTGGAGGAGTGCGCCGAGCGCCCGCTGGCCGAGGTGAACGTCGCGGCGCTGGTGCGCCGGGCCGGGGTCGGCCGGGCCACCTTCTACGTCCACTACCCCGACCTGGAGGCGCTGGCGGTGGACGCCTGCGCCGACGTGGTCCGCGACGCCGTGGACGCCCTGCACGCCTGGCGCGGCGTGCCCGACCCGGACGCCCCGCCGCCCGCGCTCACCGGGTTCTTCGCCGGACTGGCCCCGCACGCGGCCCTCTACCGGACCCTGCTGGCCCCGGGCGGCGGTGGCCCGCTCGGCCTGGTGCTCACCCGCGACCTGCGCGAGCGCAGCCGCACCGAGCGGGCCCTCGCGGGCGCCCCGGAGCCCGATCTGGTGGCCGCCGCGGTGGCCGGCACCTTCACCGGCGTGCTCGCGGACTGGCTGCACGGCCGGATCGAGGCGGCCCCGGAGCGGATCGCCCACCAGGTCTGGCGGCTGCTGATCTCCCTCCACCGCACGCCGCGGCTCTGAGGGCGCCGGGATTGGCGTACCGTTCGGAAACTTTCCTAACGAAAGCCATTGACCCCGGAGTCCGATGCCCCGATTCTGTGAGACGGCTCCCGCCTCCCTGACCTGCCGTCACCGCTCCCCGGTTCCACTGGATCGACGAAAGTGAGTTGGCATGCGCAAGACCACCGGAGTCCGTCTCACCGCCCCGCTGCTCGCCGCCGCCCTCGGCGCGGCCGGGCTGCTGCTGGCACCCGTGCCCTCCGCCGCCGCGGCCCCCACCGCCGCGGCGGCCGTGCCCGGGATGGCCGCCGCGACGTACGAGTACCTCGGCTGGGGCAACCCGCAGAAGCCGACCGACGTGATGAAGGCCGCCGGGGTCAAGTGGTTCACCCTGGCGTTCATCCTCTCCGACGGCGGGTGCAACCCGGCGTGGGACGGCAGCCGGGCGCTCACCGGGGGCTCCGACGAGGCCGCCGTCGCGTCGATCCGGGCGGCCGGCGGGGACGTCGTGGTCTCGGTCGGCGGGTGGAGCGGGAACAAGCTCGGTGAGAAGTGCTCCAGCGCGAGCGCGCTGGCCGGCGCGTACCAGAAGGTGATCGACGCCTACCGGCTGAAGGCGCTCGACATCGACATCGAGAACACCGAGTTCGGCAGTGCCACGGTCCGTCAGCGGGTGGTCGACGCCCTGAAGATCGTCAAGACCAGGAACCCCGGCATCGTCACCTACGTCACCATGGGCACCACCCCGAGCGGTCCGGACGCCAACGGCAAGGACCTGATCAAGCGCGGCGCGGCGGCCGGGCTGGCGAACGACGGCTGGGTGGTGATGCCCTTCGACTTCGGCGGCCACAGCGGCAGCATGGGCCAGGCGACGGTCGGCGCCCTCGACGGGCTGAAGGCCGCGGTGAAGAGCGCCTACGGCTACGGCGACGACGCGGCGTACCGGCACATCGGCGTCTCCTCCATGAACGGGAGGACCGACGAGGCGGGGGAGACCGTCACCACCGGCGACTTCCGCACCATCCTCGGGTACGCCAAGCAGCACCACCTCGCCCGCTTCGCCTTCTGGGCCGTCAACCGCGACCGCGCCTGCGGCTCCGGCGCGGACGCCGACGCCTGCAGCGGCGTCGCGCAGTCGCCGTACGAGTTCACCAGGATCGTCGTGCAGTACCAGGGCTGACGGGAGTCCGCCGGGAGGGTCCGCCGGATCAGGCCTCCCGGCGGTCGATCTCGTGCTCCCGGACCAGCCAGAGCGCGAGGGCCGCGCCCACCAGGCTGACGATGCCGCCGAGCAGCAGCACCAGGTTGAGGCCGTCCAGGAAGCCGGCCCGGGCGGCGGCCGACGCGGCCGCCCGGGCCGGTGCGGGGAGCTCCGCGAGGGCCTGCGGCAGGCTGCCGGAGGAGGCGGCCTCGATCAGCTCGCGGGGGCGGGGACCCTCCGCGAGCGGTGTGCCCGCCGCCAGTTCACGGACCGTGTGGGAGCCCCGCCCCACGAAGATCGCGCCCCAGACGGCGATGCCGACCGCGATGCCGACCTGCCGGAAGGTGTCGTTGATCCCGGCCGCCATGCCGCTCTTCTCCTTGGGCACCACGCTCACCGCGACATCGGCGATCACCGGGTTGATCAGACCGACGCCCGCGCCGCCGACCAGGAAGCCGGCCAGCAGGCCGGTCCAGCCGTCCTCGGGCTGGATGTCGCCCATCAGCAGCATCCCGGCACCGACCGCGATCAGGCCCACGCAGAGCATCAGCCGGGCCGGCGCCCGGGAGAGCAGCGCCCCGGCCACCGGCGCCACGAAGAAGCTGAGCACGGTGATCGGCAGGTAGCGCACCCCCGCCGCGAACGGGGAGAGGCCGAGGTAGTTCTGCAGGTAGAGCGTCAGGTAGAGGAAGAGCGCGAACAGCGAGCCGGACACGGCGAACGCGGCCAGCTGCACACCGGTGAACGCGTGCCGGCGGAACAGCCCGAGCGGCAGCATCGGCTCCGGGACACGCAGTTCGATCACCACGAAGACGCCGAGCAGGACGGCCGCGCAGGCGAACAGCGTCACGATCAGCGTGCTGCCCCAGCCCTCGGCGTTGCCCCGCACCAGGGCCAGGACGAGCAGGAACAGCGCGCAGCTGAAGGCCACGACCCCGGCCCAGTCGATCCGGGTGGCGTTCGGGTCGCGGCTCTCGGCGAGCTTGAGGTAGGTGACGGCCAGGGCGGCGGCGCCGATCGGCACGTTGAGGTAGAAGATCGACTCCCAGCCGAGCGAATCCGTCAGCGCCCCGCCGACCAGCGGTCCGACGGCGACGGCCATCCCGATCGTCGCCCCGTAGACGCCCATCGCGGTGCCGCGCTCCCGCCCGGGCGGGAACTCCTGGGCGACCAGGGCGAGGGAGACCGCGAACATCACCGCGCCGCCGACGCCCTGCACCGCGCGCGAGACGTTGAGGAAGACCGGGTTCGGCGCCAGGGCGCAGAGCAGCGAGGCCCCGGAGAAGACCACCAGGCCCGCGGCGAAGGCCCGGCGCCGCCCGAGCCGGTCGGCCAGCGAACCGGCCGTCAGCACCAGGGCGGCCAGCGACAGTGCGTAGGCGTCGAACACCCACTGCAGGTCGGTGAAGCTCGCGCCCAGGTCCTTGCGGATGGACGGCAGGGCGACATTGACCACCGTGATGTCGAGCAGCAGCATGAACGTCGCGACCGAGACCGCGATCAGCGTCCACCACTTGCGTTGCACCGGTTCCGGGCTCCTTCGGGGGGATGGCGCACGGCCGACGGCCGCGGTTCGGCGGCGGCGCCGTCGACGCCGTCGACCGTACGCACCGCCCCCGCCCCGACCCGGGCCGACACGGCCGGACGCGGCCGGGGAGGCCCTGTCCGGCGCAGGTCCCGGGGGCGCCGGCGGTGCCGACCGGGGCCGATCCGGGCCGCGCCGGTGGGCTTTGCGTGCGGGGCCGCCGGGCGCCTGCCAGGATGCGGGGATGACCTCACCCCCGCCCCCCGGCCGTCCCCGCACCGCCCTCGTCACCGGCGGCAACCGGGGCATCGGCCTGGAGACCTGCCGCCGGCTGGCCGCCGCCGGCCTCGACGTGGTGCTCGCCGCGCGGGACCGGGAGCGCGGGCGCGCCGCCGCCGAGCAACTCGCCCGGGCGGGGTACCCGGTCCGCAGCGAGCAGCTGGACGTCGCGGACGCGGCGGGCGTGCGGGCGTGCGCGGAGCGGCTGGCGGCCGACGGCGTGGCGGTGGACGTGCTGGTGAACAACGCCGGGGTGTACCCCACGGCGCCGTTCTTCGAGCTGGACGAGGCGACCCTCGGAGAGTCGCTGCAGGTCAACCTGCTCGGGGCGTTCCGCACCTGCCAGGCCTTCGTCCCGGAGATGGTGCGCCGCGGCTACGGGCGGGTGGTGAACGTGTCCTCCGGCGGCGGGGCGCTCACCGACAACGTCCCGTCGCCCGCCGCGTACGGCATCGCCAAGGCCGCGCTCAACGCGCTGACGCTGGTGGTCTCCGCGGCCGTCCCGGCGGCGGTGAAGGTCAACGCGGTGTGCCCGGGCTGGGTCCGCACCGGGATGGGCGGGCCCGGCGCCCCGCTGAGCGTCGAGCAGGGCGCCGACACGGTGGTCTGGCTGGCCCTCCTGCCGGAGACCGGCCCCACCGGTGGCTTCTTCCGCGACCGCCGCCGGATCCCGTGGTGAGTGGCTAAGGCCAAGGCCTGTCCAGCGTGGCCAGTTCCTCTGCGGTCAGCGCGAGGGCGGCCGCCGCCGCCGAGTCGCGGATCGACTCCGGGCGGCGGGCGCCCGGGATCGGGACGACGACCGGGGACTGCGCCAGGTGCCAGGCGAGGCAGACCCGTTGGGGGCTGACGCCGCGGGCGCGCGCCAGGGCGTGGAAGGGGGTGTCCGGCGGCGGTGCGGCGGCGCCCGGGTCGTCGACCGCGCTGGGCGAGATGCCGCCGAGCGGGCTCCACGGCAGGAAGGCCAGGCCGAGCTCGGCGCACAGCTCCAGGGTGTCGCGGGTGGCGCGGTGGGCGGGGGAGAAGCGGTTCTGCACCGAGACCAGCCGCGGGCCGAGGATCTCCCGGGCCGTACGGATCTGCGCGCGGTCCACGTTGGACAGCCCGACCAGGCGGATCGTGCCGGCGTCGGCGAGGTCGCGCAGGGCGCCCACCGAGTCGGCGAAGGGGACCGCCGGGTCTGGCTTGTGCAGCTGGTAGAGGCCGATCGACTCCACGCCGAGCCGGGCCGCCGAGGACTCGGCCGCGCGGCGCAGGTGGTCCGGGCGCCCGTCGACCGTCCACGAGCCGTCGCCGGGGCGCCCACGGCCGCCCTTGGTGGCCACCAGCACCTCCTGTGCGCCGCTGCCGTAGGAGGCCAGCGCGCGGGCGACCAGCCTTTCGTTGTGGCCGCGTTCGCCGGCGTGCCAGTGGTAGGAGTCGGCGGTGTCGATCAGTCGCACGCCCGCGTCGAGCGCCGCGTGGATCGTGGCCACGGCCTGCTCGGAGTCGGGACGCCCCTCGACGGAGAGGGGCATCGCGCCGAGCCCGACGGCGCCGACGTCGGTGCCGCCGATCGTGCGGGCCGCGGGGCCCGTCGTCCGGTTCGTGCCCGGGTCCGTGCCCGTGTCCACGCCCGGGTCCGTGTCCGTGCCCGTGTTCATGCCCGTACTTCCTGGACGGCCCGCGGCAGCCAGTCGGCGACCGAGGAGAAGCGGAAGCCCAGGGCGGCGGCCCGGGCGGTGTCCATCGGGTAGGCGTGCGCGAAGGAGAACGGCGAGGGCGCCTCGCCCGCGCCCGCGACGAGGACGGGTTCGGCGCCGACCGTACGGCCGATCGCGGCGCACAACTCCCGGGCGTCCAGCGTGCCGTGGGCGGCCGCGTTGACCGGACCGGTGAACTCCCCGGCGGCGGCCCAGGCCAGGAAGCGGGCGATCTCCGGTGCGTGGACGAAGGAGGCGGGCTGCGGCGCCGCGTGGACGGCCACCGGCAGGCCGCGCTCGATCCGCTCCACGTAGTGCGCCAGCCGTCCGGTGAAGTCGGCGCCGCCGAGGACGTGCGCGGTGCGGACGGTGACGAGGTCGAAGGCGGCCTCCCGGGTGAGCAGCGCCTCCGCCTGGCGCTTGCCCTCGCCGTACCGGGCCTCCAGGAACTCCCCTTCCGTCCAAGGGAGTTCGAGGTTCACCGGGTGGGTGGCCGGGTCGAAGGCCGACTCCGGCAGGGCCGGACCGCCCGGGCGGCCGAGTTCGGCGTAGACCTCCACGGTGGAGGTCAGCAGATAGCGGTCGGTCAGCGGTGCGAAGACCCGGGCGGCGACGGCGGCCTGGCGCGGGGTGTAGCAGACCTGGTCGATGACGGCGTCGAAGCGGCGGCCGGCCAGCGCGGTGCGCAGCGCCTCCTCGTCGTCGCGGTCGGCACGCAGGTGGGTCACGCCCGGCGGTGCGGGCGTCGAACCCCGGTTGAGGACCGTCACCGCCGCGCCGTCCTCCCGCAGCTCCTCGATCAGCCGCCGCCCGAAGTAGCGGCTTCCTCCGATCACGCACACGTCCATGCTGGTCGGTCCCTTCCCGGTCCGTTGCCGAGCGTTTCCGCTCCGTTCTCGGTGATCAGCCTGCCGCGCCGTGATCTTCAGCGGTAGTGTCGATCGGAAGGACTCGTTTTTAGGAGAACTGTTGATCGACGTCCAGCGGCTGGCGGTGCTGCGCGAGGTGGCCCGCCGCGGCAGCTTCAACCAGGCGGCCACGGTGCTGCACTGCACCCCCTCGGCCGTGTCCCAGCAGATCGCGGCGCTGGAGCGGAGCCTCGGCGCGCCCGTGGTGGAGCGCTCCACGCGCGGGGTGACCCTGACGGACGCCGGCCGCCTGCTGGTGGAGGCCGCCGACGCGATCGCCGCCGAACTGGTCGACACCCAGCAGCGGATCGAGCGGCTCACCGCCGAGCGGACCGCCCTCACCGTCGCCACCTTCGCCAGCGCCGGCCGTCGCCTGCTGCCGCCCGCCCTGGCCGAGTTCGTCGCCCGGCACCCGGAGGTGGAGCTGACCGTCCTGGAGGCGGAGCCCGAGGAGAGCCTGCCGGCCGTCCGCGAGGGACGGGCCGACCTGGCCCTCGCCTACCACCTGGAGGGCCCGCCGCCCGCCCGGCCCGGCGACCGCTCCGGCCTGGACTGGACGCCGCTCGGCGAGGACCCGCTGCGGGTCGTGCTGCCGCGCCGCCACCCGGCGGCGGCCCGTCACCGGGAGCGCCCCGAGCCCCCGCACCTGGCCGAACTCGCCGACCAGCGCTGGATCCTGGGCTGCCACAAGTCCGCCGCCCAGCTGGCCCGCCACGCCGATCTGGCCGGCGTCGAGCTGCGGGTCTCCTGCACCGCGACGGACTACGACTTCGCCCAGTCGCTGGTCCACGCCGGGGTCGGCATCGCCCTGATCCCCGAGATCGGGCTGACCGGGCACCCGGAGCTGGTGGCGCTCCCGCTGGCCGAGCCGAGCCCCCGCCGCCACCTCGGCCTCGCCCTCTCCCGTCGCCGCCGCGGCCACGCGGCCCGGCTGGCCGAGGAGTTGGCGGCGCTGCTCACCGCCGAGCGGGGCTGACGGCGCTGCCGGGCCGGCCCTCGGGGCGCGGGGGCCGGAGTGTGCGCACTCCCTTGACGGATTAAGTTACCTTCCTTAACTTGATCCCCGCGCCGCACCCTCGCGCGCCCGCCCCCACACCCCGGAGCCACCCGTGTCCTCAGGCTTCACCCGAAGAATCGGCCTCTTCCAGGCCACCGCGATCAACATGAGCCAGATGTGCGGCATCGGACCGTTCGTGACGATCCCGCTGATGGTCGCCGCCTTCGGCGGTCCGCAGGCCGTCATCGGCTGGATCGCCGGCGCGCTGCTCGCCCTCGTCGACGGCCTGGTCTGGGCCGAGCTCGGCGCCTCGCTGCCCGGCGCCGGCGGCACCTACGTCTACCTGCGGGAGGCCTTCCAGTACCGCACCGGACGGCTGATGCCGTTCCTGTTCGTCTGGACGGCGATGCTCTTCATCCCGCTGATCATGTCCACCGGGGTCCAGGGCCTGGTGCAGTACCTGGCCTACCTGTGGCCGGGCATGACGACCGGCCAGGGGGACGTGGTCGGCGTCGCCGTGCTCGCCCTGGTCGTGCTGCTGCTGTGGCGCCGGGTCGAGTCCGTCGGCCGGATCACGGTCGCCATGTGGGCCGTGATGATCGTCTCGGTCGGGGCGGTCATCCTCGCCTCCTTCACCGACTTCGATCCCGCGCTCGCCTTCACCTGGCCCGCCCACGCCATCGAACTCACCCACGGCCAGTTCTGGATCGGCTTCGCCGCCGGCCTGACCATCGGCATCTACGACTACCTCGGCTACAACACCGCCTCCTACCTGGGCGCCGAGATCAAGGATCCGGGCCGGGTCATGCCGCGCGCCATCATCCTCTCGATCACCGCCATCATGGGCATCTACCTGCTGATGCAGATCGGCGTCCTCGGCGTGGTCCACTGGCAGGACATGCTCGACCCGGAGAACGCGGCCTCCAAGTCGGTCGCCTCCGCGGTGCTGGAACGGACCTGGGGCAAGGGCGCCGCCGACACCGTCACCGTGCTGATCCTGGTCACCGCCTTCGCCTCCGTCCTCACCGGCCTGCTCGGCGGCTCCCGGGTGCCGTACGACGCCGCCCGCGACGGGATGTTCTTCCGCTCCTTCGCCAGACTGCACCCCCGCCACGGCTTCCCGGTCCTCGGCCTGGTCGCCATGGGCACCGTCACCGCCGCGGGCTTCCTGTTCGCCCGGCACATCGGCAGCTCCTCCGCGCACCCGCCACTGAGCATCCTGATCGCCCTGCTGACCAGCGTCATGGTGCTCGTCCAGGCGCTCGCCCAGATCGCGGCCGTCACGGTGCTCCGCAGGCGCCAGCCCGACCTCGCCCGCCCGTACCGGATGGTGCTCTACCCGCTGCCGAGCATCGTCGCCGCCATCGGCTGGCTGGTCATCTACGGCTACGCGGACCAGGCCAACGACGGCGTCCACCCCATCGAGTGGTCGCTCGCCTGGGTCGCCCTGGGCGGCCTCGCCTACCTGATCTGGTCCACGGTGGAAGGCGCCTGGCCGTTCGGGCCGAAGGAGATCCGCGAGGAGTACCTGGACGCCCAGCGCGCCGACGCGGTGACCACGAACGCCGGGTAGCCACCCTCCCGTCCACCCCTGACCGCCGGTCGGCGGACGGGAGGCGCCGCACCGCCACCCGCCCGCCGACCGGCCACACCCGAGGACTCCTCCGTGCGCACCGACCCCGTCGACCCCCGCCCCCAGGCCCGCGCCGCCCTCGCCGTCACCGGCGCCGATCTCGCCGTCATCGGCATCGACTTCGGCGGCACCAAGACCGAGGTCGCGCTCGCCGACTCCACCGGCACCCCCCTGCGGCGGATCCGCCTCGCCACCCGGGCCGAGCACGGCCCCGACCAGATCCTCGCCCGCGCCGGTGCGGCCGCCCGCGAACTCGCCGACCACGCCCTGGGCGCCCTCGGCCTCCCGGTCGCCGCCCACGCGGCCGTCAGCCCCGGGGTGATCCAGCCGGACCGGATCCTCCTCACCCCGAACCTGCCCGGCTGGGAGAGCCTCGCCCTCGCCGACCGGCTCGCGCGCGAACTCGGCGTGGACGCCGTCGCGGTGGCCAACGACGTCCGGGCCGGCGCCCTCGCCGAACTGCGCCTCGGCGCCCTGCGCGACGCCGACCCCGGGATCTACCTCAGCCTCGGCACCGGCATCGCCGCCGCGCTCACCGTCGGCGGCCGGGTGCTCAGCGGCGCCCACCAGGCGGCCGGCGAGATCGCCTACCTGGACCCCGGGCACCCGGCCGGCGCCCCCACCGCGGTCTTCGCCGACGGCCACGCGCCGCTGGAGGAACTCGTCGGCGGCAAGGCCCTCGGCGAGCGCAGCGCCGCCGAACTCGGCGAGGAACTCACCGCGGAGCGCCTCTTCACCAGCGAGGACCCGGCAGCCCGACGGATCGCCGCACAGGCCCTCGACACCCTGGCGACGGCCGTCGCCAACATGGCCGTCCTGGTGGACCCGGAGCGGATCGTGGTCGGCGGCGGCATGATGGCCGCCGAAGCGGCGATCCTCCCCGCCCTCACCGCCCGGCTCGCCCGTGCCGTCCCCTTCCCCCCGGCCGTCCGACCCGCCCACTTCACCGCCGACGCCTCCCTCCACGGCGCCATCGCCCTCGCCCTCGACCACCTCCCCGCCCGCACGGCGGCCTGAGGCGGGGCGGTACGGGGTTGGGCTGCGCGCGTGCTGCCCGCCCGCGCCGCCGTCGGAGGAGGGGCGATGCGGGAGCGGACACGGGTGCTACGGGGCCCGGGAGTTCCGGGGGCCCCGTAGCGGGGGTGGGGGGTGTCAGTCGCGGAGGACGCTGACGCCGCCGAGGAGGCCCCAGGCGGCGACGTGGACGGTCGGGCCGCCGGGGCGGCTGGGGCCGTCGTCGCTGACGCCGCCGAGGCGGATGCCGCCGACGACCACCCGGACGTCCGGGCGGACCCGCAGCTTGACGCCGCCGATCAGGCTGAGCTTGGTGATCCGCAGTTCGGCACCGTCGGGGAGGTCCACGTCGGTGAGGTCGATGTCGGCGCCGCCGATGAGCGAGGCGGTCACGGTGCGGCTGTGGATCTCGTGGCCCGCGAGGCGGTTGCCACCGAAGATGCTGATCCGGACGTCGGTCTTGTCGCTGTCCGGGGTCCCCGAGTTCGTCATGCCGCCTACCGTAGGGCCCGGTCGGGGCGGCCGGTCAATCCCCCCCGGCGGGCGACGGCCGGGACGGGACCGGCACGCGCCGCCCGCGGCGGTCGCCGCGCGGGTGAACGTCCGTCACGGGCCGGGGCGTTCGCGGTCGAGGCGCGGCGGGCCCGTGGGCACCGCGGCGCCGCCGCGGGAACGGGTTCGGCCGCCGTCCCGGGTGGGACGGCGGCCGAGGCGCCCTCAGGCGCGTACGCGGGGGGCGTCGGTCAGCGGGCCGCGGTCTTGCGGGTGCGGCGGGAGACCGAGTCCAGCACGACGGCGGCGAGCAGGACGGCGCCGGTGATCATGTACTGGACGGACTGGTTGACGTGGACCAGGTCGAGTCCGGTGATGATCGACTGGATGACCAGGATGCCGAGCAGGGCGGACCAGGTCTTGCCGCGCCCGCCGAACAGGCTGGTGCCGCCGATGACGGCCGCGGCGATGGAGTTCATCAGGACGTTGCCGCCACCGAGCAGCTTGTCCGCGGAGCCCTGCTGGGAGGCGATGAACAGACCGCCGAGGGCGGCCATGCCGGCGGAGATCATGAAGACCGAGATCCGCACCCAGTCGACGTTGATGCCCGCGCGGCGGGCGGCCTCGACGCCGCCGCCGACGGCGAAGATCTGCCGGCCGTAGCTGGTGCGGCGCAGCACGAAGTCGGTGATGACGACGACGGACAGGAAGACCAGCAGGGGCAGCGGCAGGCCGCGGTCCTGGTTGAGCTCGTACGCGGCGGCCAGCGCGATGACGGCGATGACGCCGACGCGCAGCGCGATCTCGCTGGTCGGGCGGGCGGCGAGGCCGGCGGCGGTGCGGCGGCGGGCGTCGAGGAGCTGGCCGGCGGCGAAGAGCGCGATGCCGAGGACGGCGAGGCCCCAGGTGAAGGCGATGTCGCCGTCGCCGAGGAAGTAGGTGTCCAGGTTGGCGAGCACGCCGTCGTTGACGACGTTGACGGTGCCCTTGTCGCCGAGGACGTACTGCTGCAGGCCGCTCCAGGCGAGCAGGCCGGCGAGGGTGACCACGAAGGCCGGGACGCCGATCTTGGCGAAGAAGAAGCCGTGCAGGGCGCCGATGGCGACGGCGGCGGCGATCGCGATGAGGCAGGCGACCCACTCGTTGTAGCCCGAGCGCACGGACAGCACGGCGGCGATCGCGGCGGAGACGCCGGAGACCGAGCCGAGGGAGAGGTCGATCTCGCCGAGCAGGAGGACGAAGACGATGCCGACGGCGATCAGGCCCGGGCCGGCGATCCACTTGGTGATGTTGGTGAGGTTGTCGGCGTTGAGGAAGTCGCCGGTGATGCCCTGGAAGATGGCGCCGATCAGGATCAGGCCGAGGACGACGGGCACCGACCCGAGGTCGCCGTTCTTCATCTTCCGCTTGAACTCGGCGAGGTAGCCGGCGAATCCGGCCTCGCGGACGAGGAGCCGGGGGTCCACGGCGGGGGCGGCCGACGCGGGGGGCGCGTCGGGGGTGTCCGGGGTGGTCTGTTCGGTAGTCACTTCGCGTCCTCCGCGAGTCGGGCCTGGCGCCGGGTGACGGCGTTCTCGGTGGCGCCGGTGATGGCGGAGATGATCTCCTCGTGCGAGGTGCCGGCCACCTCGAAGACGCCGTTGTTGCGGCCCAGGCGGAGCACGGCGACGGTGTCCGCGACGGCCTTGACGTCGGCCATGTTGTGGCTGATCAGGATGACGCCGAGGCCGCGGTCGCGCAGGCGCTCGACGAGGTCGAGGACCTGGGCGGTCTGCTCTACGCCGAGGGCGGCGGTGGGCTCGTCCAGGATGACGATCTTGGGGTCGCCGACCAGGGCGCGGGCGATCGCCACCACCTGGCGCTGGCCGCCGGAGAGGGCGGCGATGGGGATGCGCACGCTCGGGATGCGGATGGAGAGGGTGTCGAGCAGCTCGCGGGCGCGCTTCTCCATGGCGACCTCGTCGAGGGTGCCGAAGCGCCTCAACTCGCGGCCGAGGAACAGGTTTCCGACCACGTCGAGGTTGTCGCAGAGCGCGAGGTCCTGGTAGACGGTGGCGACGCCGAGGTTCTGGGCGTCGTGCGGCCGGCCGATCGAGACCGCCTTGCCCTCCCACTCGATCGTGCCCTCGTCGATCGGGTGGACGCCGGCGATGGTCTTCACCAGCGTGGACTTGCCGGCGCCGTTGTCGCCGACCAGGGCGACCACCTCGCCGGCGTGTACCTCCAGGTGCACGTCGGTCAGTGCCTGGACGGCGCCGAAGCGCTTGGAGACCCCGCGCAACGCCAGTACGGGTGCGCCTGTCACGTGAACCATCTCCTTCTTCCCGTGCGCGCCGTTCGGTGGGTGGGCGGCCGGGCTGGCCCGCGCGCCGTGACGGTGCGCGGGCGGGTGAGCGTCGAAAGGGGGTGGCGGGCGGCCGGTGGGGCCTGCCGCGCGGTGCGGGCGGTGCTCCCCGGGGAGGTGGGGAGCTCCGCCCCGCACGCTGCCGGGTCGGGCCGGCGGTTACTTCAGGCCGGCGGTGGCGCAGGCGGCGGCGTAGTCCGCGGTGCAGATGTCGGCGGCCTTGTAGAGACCGTCGGCGATGACGGTGTCGTTGATGTTGGCCTTGGTGACGATCTTGGGGTCGAGCAGCTTGGCCGGGATGCCCTTGTCGGTGGCGCTGTCGACGCTCGCGGTGGCGACGGACTTGACGTCCTTGCCCTGGAGCAGGTCGACGGCCAGCTCGGCGGCGCTGTCGGCGAGCGGCTTGTACGCCTTGTAGATGGTGTACGCCTGGTCGCCGTTGACGATCCGCTGGACGGCGTCGAGACCGGCGTCCTGGCCGCCGACGGGGACCTTGATGCCCGCGGCCTGCAGCTGGGTGATGATGGCGCCGGCCATGCCGTCGTTGGCCGAGTAGACGGCCTGGAAGCCGTCCTTGCCGAGCTGGGTGATCGCGGCACCGATCTTCTGGCCGGCCACGGTGGGCTTCCACTCGCCGGACTGCTCGTAGACGACCTTCTTGACCTTGCCGTCGAGCACCTTGTGCGCGCCGGCCTTGAACTGGCCGGCGTTCGGGTCCGCGTCGTCGCCGTTGATCATGACGATGTTGGCGTCGGCGGCCTTGCCGCCGAGGGCGTCGACCAGGGCCTGGCCCTGGAGCTCGCCGACCTTCTCGTTGTCGAAGGAGGCGTAGGCGGCGACCGGGCCGGTGGCCAGGCGGTCGTAGGCGACGACCTTGACGCCCTTGTCGGCGGCCTCCTTGACCCAGGACTGGGTGGAGGTGGCGTCGAAGGCGTCCAGCACGATGACCTTCACGCCCTGGGCGATCAGGGTGTCGAACTGCTGCTTCTGCTTGGCGGCGCTGCCCTCGGCGTTGTTGTAGAGGACCTTGCAGTCCGCGCACAGCGCCTTGACCTTGGCCTCGATGAACGGCCGGTCGAAGGACTCGTAGCGGGTCGAGGACGCGTTCTCCGGCAGGAGCAGGCCGATGGACTTGGTGTCGCCGGAGGCGGCGGAGTCCTTCTTGTCGCCGCCGGCCTTGCCGCACGCGGCCATGGACAGGGCCATCGAGACGGCCGCGGTGGCGATGACGGCGCGACGCATCATTGCGTTCATGTGGGGGTGCCTCCCTGACGTCGCCGCGACGGTGCGGCGGAGTGGGAGGGAGTCAACCCTCCGGGGCCGGATTGAGTCAAGAAGTAAATCCAAGACGAGCCAATGCGGGTCCTATTCGTTATCTTCCTGAACACATCGCCGGGGTGGCCCAACCGGGCCGCACTGTCGCCGGAGGGTCGGTCCGCCAGGCCCTCCGGCCAGCGCGGCCCGGTTGCGGCGAACCTGCAGGGAGCCGGGCCGGACACCCTCGGTGGCGGGGTGTGTACGGGGCGTATGCCGGATTCGGCCCGCCGGGCCCCGGTCAAGGTCGGACGGAAGTCCGCGAGGGTACTGCGTTCAAGATGTGTCGGCAGCGGGGCCGCGCCCGGACCGCCCTCGGATCTCGTCCGCGTGGCCCCGATTCGGCTGTCATGTCCAGGGATTGACGGATAGTCAGCCGAGGCGTCCCGGGCGTCCCGGGCGGAGGCGGGCTTCATCGGGTTGTCATCGCCCGCTGTCACGGTGGTCGGGAGAACTCGGCCGAGTGCGCGTCGCGTCGCAGGGCGGGCGCGTGGGCCGACCGTGTGGGGAGGAACGCATGCGAGCACGAAGGATCGCGGCCGCGACGGCCGGGCTCCTGATGACCGTCGGGCTGACCGCGGCGCAGGGGGCGACGGCACAGGGCGCCACGGCGCGGGTGACCGCTCCGTGTGAGGGCACCTACACGATCGTCGTCGGGGGCACCGGCAGCTCGTGGAACAACGACGGCTTCACCGGCAACATCCAGCAGCACGTCGGGTACCCCACCCAGATCCCCAACGGGGCGAGCACCCGGGCGGGCGTCAACGAGCTGAACCGGCTGGTCCGCGACCAGCGCGCCGCGTGCCCGTGGCAGCACGTCAAGATGGCCGGGTACTCCCTGGGGGCCGGGGTGGTGCACGTCTGGGTCAGTGAGAACTGGCGGACCTTCGACAACGTCAACGCCATCCTCGTCGCGGACCCCAAGCGCCAGGGCCCTCCCGGCGCCAACGGCGGGGCGGTGCCGTTCGGCGGCATCATCGGCGCCCCGCTCGCCGGGGCGGACCGGAACTTCGGCAACATCCCGGTCAAGACGATCTGCCACTGGGACTACGTCTGCGACGAATCCGCGGGCATCTGGACCTATCCGAACAACCACGTCCGGAACTACCCGGAGGACTTCAACATGGACCACCACAACGACAGCGCCAACGAGCAGTGGTACAACGGCGCCTGGTATCCCGCGTAGCCACGGGCCGTACGCCTCCGCCACCCGTCGGCGGCCGGGAACGCCCGGCGGCCGGCGGGTGGCGGTCCGTCGGGGCCGACCGGTGGCCGGCGGGTGGCGGTCCGTCGGGGCCGACCGGTGGCCGGCGGGTGGCGGTCCGTCGGAGCCGACCGGTGGCGGGCCGACCCGTTTCACCGGGATGTCATCGCCCCTCCCTAGCGTGACCGCGTTCAGACAAAACGCCGAGCGCAGGGAAGGACGGCTCGATGGCACGGAGGAGACTCACCGCGAGGCTGCCGATCGCGGTCATGGCCGCGGTGGCGCTGCTGAGCACCACGGCGGCCGCCGGATCGCCCGCCGCGGCACCGTCGGCCGCACGGGCGGCGAGGGCCGCGGCGGCGCCGGACAAACCGACGATCCGCTACACCGAGTACGGGATCCCGCACATCATCGCCTCCGACTGGGCGGGGCTGGGGGAGGGCTACGGGTACGCCGCGGCCAAGGACAACATCTGCACCCTGGCCGACACCTACCTGATGGTCAACGCCCAGCGCTCCCGCTACCTGGGGCCGGACGGCAGGGCGAGCCCCGGGGAGCACCAGAACACCACCAGCAACCTCAACAGCGACCTGTACTTCCAGCGGATCAACGACGACCGGGTGGTGGAGCGGCTGATCGACCAGCCCGCCCCCAACGGGCCGGAGCCGGAGGTCAAGGAGGGCATCCGCGGCTACGTCCGGGGCTACAACCGGTACCTGGCCGAGACCGGCGTGAACAAGCTCTCCGACCCGGCCTGCCGCGGCGCGGCCTGGGTGCGGCCGATCACCGAGCTGGACGTCTACCGGCACGCGCACGCCGAGATCATCATGGGCAGCGCCGATCCGCTGCTGGACGGCGAGGTGAACGCCGCACCCGCGGTCGGCTCGGGCGCCCCGCCGGCGGCTGGCGCGCCCGCGGCCGGGAGCGAGGCCGCGACCGGGGCCGCCCCGCCGCCGGCGGCCACGCCCGAGGAGACCGCGGCGAAGATCCGCGACGCGATGGCCGCCGCCCGGCAGCAGAGCATGGGCAGCAACGCCCTGGCGGTCGGCGCGCAGGGCGTGGCCGCGGGCACCGGTACCGGCATGCTGCTGGCCAACCCGCACTTCCCGTGGCAGGGCAAGAACCGGATGTGGCAGAGCCAGCTGACCATCCCCGGCAGGATCAACGTCTCCGGCGCCAGCCTGCTCGGACTCCCCGCCGTGAACATCGGGCACACCGACGACGTCGCCTGGAGCCACACCGTCGCCACCGTCGCCCCGTTCGGGCTGTTCGACGTGCAGGTGGACCCGCTGAACCCGACCAACTACCTGGTGGACGGCGGCTGGCAGGCGATGACCTCGCAGCAGGTCGGCGTCGACGTGCTGAACCCGGACGGCTCGCTCGGCCGGGTCACCAGGACGCTGTGGTCCACCCGCTACGGCCCGATCACCACGTCGATGCAGGGCGTCCCGCTGCCCTGGGTGGTGAGCGCGCACGCGGTGCGCGACGCCAACACGGACAACCTGCGGGCCCTGAACACCTGGTTCCACCTCGACCAGGCCAAGGACGTCCACGACGTGGTGAACACCCTGGAGACCACCGAGGGCGTGCCGTTCTTCAACACCGTGGCCGCCGACCGCAAGGGCGAGGCGCTGTACGCGGACATCCAGGCCGCCCCGAACATCACCGACGAGCACGCGCAGTCCTGCCTCACCATGACCGGCCAACTGCTCTTCAACCAGGGGCTGCGCCTGCCCAACGTGCCGCCGATCTCCATCTTCGACGGCAAGCGCAGCGCGTGCGACTGGCCGAACGACCCCAACGCCGTCGCGCCGGGACTGCTGGACCCGCACAAGCAGCCGCGGCTGATCCGCTCCGACTTCGTGGGCAACGCCAACGACAGCGCCTGGCTGGCCAACCCCGAGCAGCCGCTGTCCTTCCCCCGGGTGATGGGCGACACCGCGGCGCCCCGGTCGCTGCGCACCCAGGAACTGGTCCTGACCGCGCAGAACCGGATCTTCGGCACCGACGGCCTGCCGGGCAAGGGCTTCACGCCGGAGACCATGCGGCAGCTGCTCTTCGCCGACCACAGCCGGGCGGCCGACCTGGCCCTCGACGCCACGGTGTCCATGTGCCAGAGCCTGCCCTTCGGGCTCATCCTGGTGGACGGCAACCTGGTCAACGTGAGCGAGGCGTGCCCGGTCCTGGCCGCCTGGAAGGACCACGCGTTCACGGCGGACAGCCGCGGGTCCTGGCTGTTCGAGAACTACTGGTACTTCCTGACCAACGGCCAGGCGATCGAGAAGCTGCCGTGGAAGGTCCCCTTCGACCCCAACGACCCGGTGCACACGCCCAATTCGCTGGACCCGGGGAGCTCCGCCGTCCGCGACGCCTTCGGCCGGGCGGTCCTCGCGCTGCGCAACGCCGGCATCCCGTTGAACGCCGCGCTCTCGGACGTCCAGAAGATCACCCGCAACGGTGAGCAGATCCCGATCCACGGGTCGCTCCACGAACTGGGCGTGCTGAACGTGGTCACGCCCGGCACGGTCGACGGCAAGCTGGACATCGTCTTCGGGTCCAGCTTCATCCAGCAGGTGCGCTTCACCGCCGACGGGCCGCCGCAGGCCGCCTCGGTGCTGGCGTACTCCCAGTCGGCCAACCCGAACTCGCCGCACTACGCCGACCAGACCAAGCTGTTCTCGGCGGGCCGGTGGGTGACCGAACGGTACACCGAGGACCAGATCGCGGCCTCGCCGGCGCTGGAGGTCAAGGTCCTGAACTGAGTTCCGGGACATGAGTTCCGGGACCCGGGTTCCGCTGGTGTCCGGGACCTGACGACCGGGACCCGTGTCCGGACCGCCCGGACGCGGGGGGGGGCCCCCCCCCGGGGGCGGGGGGGCCCCCCCCCCCCCCGGGGGGCGCGGGGGCGGGCCCCCCCCCCCCCCCCGCCGCGCCCCCGCCCCCGCCCCCCCGCGCGCCCCCCGCCGCCC